>JBPPMN010000183.1:0-3110 GCA_051306055.1 Acidimicrobiales bacterium | reverse complement strand
GTCTCACGGGCGCGCCGCAGCGGGCTCGACCAGATCGAGGCGATGTCGCCGCGGCCCTCCGAGAGCCAGGCCGCCACCGTGGCCGCCTGCTGGTGCCCGAGTTTGGTGAGTCCGGGATCGCCGGCCGCCCGGACCTTCTCACCGTGCTGGACGACGAGCACCTCGATCCCCATGCCCGGACCCTAGGCACCGGTCGCAGCCGCAGCCGAGGACGTTGTCGTAGTGTCACGGCGTGGGCACCGTTGCGGTCGATGGGGCCGCCCTCGCGTGTGACGTGCGTGGCGACGGGCCGTGCGTCGTGTTCGTGCACGGCACCGGGACCCATCGGCTGACGTTCGAGCCGGTGCTCGATGCCCTCCCAGCCGGGCATGCGCTCGTCACCTACGACCGCCGAGGCTTCGGTGGGTCGCAGGGTGTGCTCGCACGCCGGATGGACCAGCACGCCGACGACCTCGCCACCCTCATCCAACACGTCTCGCGAGCGCCGGCCACCGTCGTCGCCCAGAGCGGAGGTGCCATCGTCGCCTTGCAGCTCGCAGCCCGCCGTCCCGAGCTCGTCCACCGCCTGATCCTCGCTGAGCCCGTGGTGCAGCTGGCGCGCGTGCCGTCGCTCGCAGTGCTCCGAGCGATGAGCGCCTTGCAGACTCGGCGGATGTCGGGGCGCAAGGCGGCGGCGGTGACCGGGTTCTATCGATGGGCCAGCGGCCGTCGCGACGGCACCAGCAGCTGGGACACCGTGCCCGAGGAGTGGCGCGACCTGGCCCTGCAGCATGCCGACGCAGTGATCCGAGAGATCCGCCAGATGACGGTCCCGATCCCGTCCTCTCGAACCATCCGCTCCGTCACCTCCCCCACCACCGTGGTCATCGGCGACGTCGGGCAACCCGTGTTCCATCGCACCACCCGACGAGTGGCTCGCCTGATCCAGGGCTCCGAGATGGCTGATGTCCCCGACACCGGCCATCTGATCGCCGTCGATCAGCCCGTCGCCTTCGCCGCGACCGTGGCGGAGGTCCTCGCGAGCTGAAGCCGGAGTCTCGCTCGATCGCTGCGGCCGCTGTTCCGGCATCTGGCAGGACGCCACACTTGGGGCACCTGCTATTTGCGCGGTCAGACGGACAACAGGAGCTCCAGCTCCTTCTCGAAGGCCGACTCCTCACCGGGGGACCCTGTGCCGAGGCCAGGGACCCGTCGGAGGTGCCCGGTGCCGAGGTACGCCGCGTACACCAGCCGTGCCCGAGCGGTCGCCCGAGGCGAGGGGACGCCGAGCTCGCGGTAGGTCCGGGTGAGGAAGCGGAGCCGCTCGGACGTGCACCGGACCACGACCGGGCCGACCACCGAATCGTCCACCTGGCCGAGCAACAGGGCATCGATCGGCCCGCTGACGAGATCCCCGAACGACTCGGTGAACAGCGCCCGCAGACGATGCTCGGGGTCCTCGATCCGGTCGAGGCGCTCGATGATCTCCGCCGTACCCAGCCGGTACCACTGCTCGAGGGCTGCTTCGATGAGCTCAGCCCGGTCCCGGAAGTGCCAGTAGAAGCTGCCCTTCGTGATCCCGAGCTGGCGGGCCAGCGCCTCCACCTTCACGCCGGCGACCCCTTCCTCGGCGATGGCCTCTAGGGCCGCCCGAGTCCACTGCTCCTTGCCGACGCGTGTGTTGGCGTGTGGCGCCGGTGACGGGCCAGCCCCAGGCTCTTCGTTGGCGCCCATGAGTCCATACGGTATCGTATGGCCATGTCCATACGACGGCGTAGGGAAATCGGGTCGGCGGTGTCCGGATCGGTCGCAGCCATCGTTCTCGCCGGCGGCGCCATCGTCCACGGGCTGTGGGCCCGGGGATCCACCTGGCCCGTCGCCTCGCGGGAGGAGCTGGCCGACCTCGTCGTGGGACGGCGGCCGATGCCAGGACCGCTCGCTTGCGCGACGGTATCCACCGCGCTTGCCGGTGCCGCTGCGGTGACCGCACACTCCTCCATGACCGGGCGATCCAAGCCGGGTCGATGGACGCGCGCCGCCGCGACCGCGGTGTCCGGAGTCCTGCTCGTGAGAGGCATCGGCGGTGCGGTGGTGGATGCCGGGAACGTGGCCCCCGAGTTCCGCCGATGGAACCGGCGCCTCTTCAGCCCGCTCTGCGTCGTGCTCGGCCTGCTCGTCGCCGCCGGACGGCGGAGCCGACCGTGACCCGGTTCGGGCAGCACCTTCAGGGGGTTCACCGTTGGTGGCCACGTCGAGCCGACGGGCTTCCCCCGGGCCAGCGCGCCCTCGACGCCTTCCCGCGATTCGGCGACAATCCGCTGCGTCCGCCCCCTGCAGTGCCGGCTGAGCTCGTGCTCCGGGTCGCGTCGCCGGACGGCGAGGAGCTCCGGATCGCGCACGACGAACTGCGCTCCAGCGATCTCGTCCAAACCCGGACGTCCGACGTCCACTGCGTGACCACCTGGACGGCCCGTCAGAAGGTGTGGACCGGCGTCCCCTTGGCCGCATGGTGGAGCTCGACCGTCGCCGGTTCGCTCGCTGGGTCTGGCGACCACGCCATCGTGCGGGGCTACGACGGCTACCAGGCGACCTTCCGCACCGAGGACCTGTTTGGCGACGACGTCATGCTCGCTTGGGAGCTCGATCGAGCGCCCCTCGACGCTCGCCACGGCTTCCCCCTCCGCCTCGTCAGCCCGGCCCAGTACGGGTACAAGAACGTGAAGCACGTCGCGGCGATCGAGCTGTGCGTCGAGCAGCCGGTCAGCCGCCTCGGAGCGAAGGAGCACCTGCGCGCTCGGGTGGCCAGGGAGGAGCGCCACAGCCGCCTGCCCGGCCCGCTCGTGCGGTGGCCCTACCGAGTCCTCGTCCCGGTCACCGCCACGCTCGCTGAGCGCTCGCTGCACCGGCGCGAACGGCAGCTTCCTGTAGACCGCTGACGCCATACACGGGGAATTACTCGGGGAACATGCCCTTGCGGGGTTCGTCGGTGTAGACGGGGGTTCGGCCGGCGTCGAAGGCGCGGATGGCCTCGGGGAGGTTCTCGGTGAAGCCGAGCATGAGCTGGTTGCGGTCCTCGAGCTCCACCGCCGCCTCGAGGCTCGACACCTCGAGGTTGGCCCACAGCACGTCCT
>JBPPMN010000122.1:0-5832 GCA_051306055.1 Acidimicrobiales bacterium | reverse complement strand
GCCCAGGACGCCGACGTCGCCCTCGACCTCACCGCCCGAGCGCTGGGCCTGGCCCTCGAGGTGGAGCTGGCCGAGCCCACCGAGGTGGCGCCGCGCCGGCGCGATGGCCAGGTGCAGGTGACGGCGGTCGACCGGCTCCTGTTCACGCCCACCCGCCCCGGCGAGCTGCTGGCCGAGGCGGCCCGGCGGCGCATCGCGGTCGGCTGATCCGAGGGACGACGCCTGCCGAGCGGCGCCGTCGGGTAGGCAGGAACGGTGTCTGACACCGCGCCCATCGAGGAGCCTGCGGTCGTCGACCGCCCGGCGACACGCCCTCGCTCTCGGCGGCGGGCGCTCGGGATCCTGGCGGTGGTGGCCGTGCTGGCGCTGAGCGCGGCGGCCGTCGTCGACCGCCGCTACGACGGCCCCGACGGCCCGCCGCCGCCCCCGCCGGGCAGCTGGACGCTGGTCCCCCACCAGGGCCTGGGGGCCTGGGTCGACGTGTACGACTGGACAGCCGAGTTCACGGGGGGCTCGCCGCCAGTCGGGCTGGCCGACATCGACGAGATGGGTGAGCTCGGCATCCAGACGCTCTACATCCAGACCGGGCACCGGCGCTCCGCGGAGGACGTGATCGAGCCGGAGCGGCTGGGGACCCTCATCGACCGGGCCCACGGCAACGACATGCACGTGGTGGCCTGGTACCTGCCCACGTTCGTCGACCTCGACGAGGACCTCCGCCGGCTGGTGGCCGCCGCCGAGCTGCCGGTCGACGGCCTGGGCGTCGACATCGAGGCCGTCACCGTCGACGATCCGGTCGAGCGCACGAGACGACTGCTCGAGCTCACCGATCTGCTGCGGGCCTCGGTGGGCGACGACAAGGCCATCGCTGCCATCACCCTCTCCGCGGTGCACCTCGAGGTGGTGAACCGCGACTTCTGGCCCGGCTACCCCTGGGCCGAGCTGGCCGCGCGCTACGACGCCATCCTGCCCATGGCCTACTGGTCGATCCGTGTCGGCGAGCTGCGCGAGGGCGGCCGCTACATCGGCGAGAACATCGACCGCATCCGTGCCCTCACCGGCGACCCCGACGTGCCCATCCACCCCATCGGCGGCATCGCCGATGACATCTCGCAGGCCGACATCGACGCCATGCGCACCGCCATCACCGAGCGAGGCGCCATGGGCGGCAGCCTCTACGACTGGGACACCTCCACCCCCGAGCAGTGGACCGCCCTCCAGCCGCTCACCGAGCTCCGAGAGCCACCGTCCGGCTGAGCGCACTCGCAGTCGTGTGGCCGTCGACGTCGATGTCACCGGGGGTTGCGAGCATGGGGCGATGCGATCCATCGCTTCTCGCGAGCTCCGCTACCTGCTGACCCTCCTGCTGCGAGAGACCGGTCGACCCATGACGATCCGCGAGCTGGTCGCGGCAGTGGAGGCGTCGGGCGTGCGCATCGATGGGCGGGCCGGCAAGGTCATCTCCGACAGCCTGCGCTGGGAGGTGCGCCGAGGCCGGGCCGTCCGGGTGGGTCGGGCCAGCTACCGCGCCGGCGAGATGCCGCGCTCGACCGCATCGTGGATGCGGCACTTCCTCCCCGACCGGATGGCGTCGTCCGCACACTCCGCTCCGTAGGGATCCGACCGGGGCGGCCCCATGTCGCGCGTACGGCGTCCGAGCGACAACTGGCACGCATCGACTCGCCGATCATCGTTTGTCGCTCAGACGCCGTACATCACACACACCCGGCGCTGGCTGGAACCAGCCGGCGAGCGCCTCGATCCTCACGCTCCGAAGCGACGAGGAAGGGCGAACCTCGAGCTCCAAGGATGTCCCACTCCAGGCAGGAGCGGGACACGCGCTGGCGGCTACCGCCCGGCCGGGCTCGGCGCTGACCGCAGGGCGGCCCACCACTCAGGGACAGGCTTGTTCGTGACGCTGCCGAACGGCACTATTGGTGCGTGCTCGTGCTGACGTTGGTCTTGGTGGCGGTCGCCATTGCTGACGTGCTTCGCCGACCACAGCGGATGTGGACGAGTACCCAGGAGAGGATGGTATGGCTCATCCTGCTGTTCATCCCGGTGCCGATAACGCTGCTCTCGTTCTCGGCGGCTGGGCCCCTCCTCGCCCTCCCAGCACTTGTCGCCTACTGCGCACTTCGCCGTGGGCGTGATCGGGAGACGACGAGCTCGGTAACCAGCGCGCAACCCCCTCGGCCATAGCGCGAGGACCCGTGTGTTCCGCCAGCCGCACTCGGGGTCTGAGTCCATGCGGACGTGAGCTGCCCCGATCGCCGGGTAGGCAGCGCGGCGGGTGACCCCTGGTGCCCGATCACGCCGCGTCAGACCGGCAGATCTGCGTCGGTGGGCGCGAGGTTCCACGTCCGTCGGCGACAACGCCCCGACGCACAGCGACCCTCATCCGCGGCGAACCTGCGGCTCCCACGAGGTCTTGTCGCCTCGCGGCCGCAGGTCTGCGACGGCAGGGGGCGCGCCGATTCGCCGTTACGGGCCACGGGCACGGACCTAAGGTCACGACGCGTCTGATCCCGGACGCCAGGCAAGGGGGCCCATGGGCACCAGTGAGAACACGGCAGCGGTGGTCGCGGCGTACGAAGCCTTCGGGCGAGGCGACATCGAGGCGATCCTTGCGATCACCGCTGAGGACACGATCTGGCAGATTCACGCCTCCTCGGACTCGCCGATCAACGGCGAGTACAAGGGTCTCGGCGGCGTGGTCGAGTTCTTCACCAAGGTCGGCTCGTTGCTCGAGTTCGCCCGCTTCGAGATGGCCCCGATCGCCGCGGAGGGCGACACGGTGGTCGCCGTCGGCGACCAAGAGTACGCGGTCACCTCGACCGGCACCGTGGTCACCGGGCGCCTGGCCCACGTGTTCACGTTCTCGTCCGACGGCAAGGTGGCACGCTTCGAGGAGTTCGAGCCCGGCGGGGACGGCGCCTGGTGACCGCCCACCAGTGATGCGCCTGCAGTCCGTGTTCGGGATTGCCTGGCCTCGGTGATGCCCATGATCGGCAGGAATGCCGCCTTCGTTCGCGTGCGCCGCTTCGTCAGAGATCGCGACGCATGAGCACGTCGCGCTGGTCCTCGTTGCCGAAGCGGAAGGTATGAGCGCCGATCGGCACGAAGCCCAGGTGCTCGTACACCTCGATGGCCTTGCGGTTGTGCTCCCACACGCCGAGCCAGATGAACGGGTACCCCTCGGCCCTCGCCGTGGTCATCACGTGCTCGATCAGGCGACCTCCGTGACCTCGTCCGTGGTGAGCGGCTTGAACGTAGATCTGCTCAACCTCCAGGCCATCACTCAAGCCGGTCTCGGTCTGAGCGTCGCCTCGATTCACCTTGAGGAATGCAACGGGTACGCCGTCTTCGATCAACCACCACGTCGTCGAGCCAGGGTGCTCCAGAGTGCGCTCGACCGCTTCAGCGGTAAACTCCCGAGCCACGTGAGCTTGCAGGTGGTCTCGGTCGTTGCCGTTGGCGAATGCCTCGACGAACGTGTCGGCCTTCAGCTTCGCCAGCTCGGCGGCGTCGTCAGGATCGACGATCTCCAGCGTGGTCGGCACCCGCCCACTCTGCCCGTTCTGGGACACTCTCGCCATCGGTCATCGCCGGGGGGTGCGGTCAGGCGGCGGTGCCGCCGGCTACCACCAGGTCGCCGTCGTAGAGGACGACGCTCTGGCCGGGGGCGACGCGGCGCTCGGGGTTGGTGAAGACGATGTCAGTGCCATCGACCGTGCAGGAGCGGGGTTGGCCGTGGGCGCTGACCTGGGCGGTCAGCGGGCCGGCCACCGCCTCGCCGACCCAGCGCAGGTCGGGGACGGCGATGCGGTCGGTGCGCAGGGCGGCGGCGGGGCCCACGGTGACGGTGGTGGCGGGCACGTCGACGGCGACGACGTAGCGGGGGTCGGTGCCGCCCGGGAGGCCGAGGCCGTGGCGCTGGCCGATGGTGACCAGCTCCACCGCCGGGACCTCGCCGACGGGGCGGCCGTCGAGGTCGACCACCGTGCCCGGATGGGTGGGGAGGCGATCAGCGAGGAAGGCGGAGCGACCACCGCCGGCGGCGGTGATGAAGCAGACGTCCTGGCTGTCAGGCTTGTCGGCGGTGCCCAGGCCGAGGCGAGCGGCCTCGGCCCGCACCTCGTCCTTGGTGAGGTGGCCGACCGGGAAGCGGGTGCGGTGCAAAGCGTCCTCGGCGAGCACGTGGACGACGTAGCTCTGGTCCTTGGCGCCATCGGCGCCGCGGGCCACCCGGGGCGCGCCGTCGGCCGTCCAGCCGATGCGGGCGTGGTGGCCCGTGGCCAGCGCGTCGAAGCCGAGGGCGTCGGCGCGGTGCAGGAGGCGGTCGAACTTGATGTGGCGGTTGCACTCGATGCACGGGTTGGGCGTGAGGCCAGCGGCGTGGTCGGCCACGTAGGGCGCCACCACGCGGGCGTCGAAGTCGTCGCCGAAGTTGAAGACATGGTGCTCGATGCCGAGGTGGCGAGCCACCCAGCGGGCGTCGTCGACGTCGGCCACCGAGCAGCAGCCGGAGTCGGACTCGCCGCCCCACAGCTTGAGAGTGACCCCCACCACCTCGTGGCCCTCCTCCAGCAGCAGTGCGGCCGCCACCGAGGAGTCGACACCACCCGACATGGCCACGAGCACGCGCTCGACGGGCCGGCTCACGCTGGCGCTCCATCGTGCTGGTGGCCGGCCAGGTGGCGGACGGCCGCCACCACGCCTTCGGCCGCCGCGGTGACGTCGGCCTCTGTGGTGGGCCAGCCCATCGAGAGGCGCAGGGCGCCCCGAGCGAGCGCTGGGTCGACGCCCAGGGCGGCCACCACCGACGACGCCCCCTGGGCGCCGCTGGAGCAGCTCGAGCCGGCGCTGCCCAGCACCCGGTGCTGGTGCTCGAGCACGAACAGCAGCGCCTCGCTCTCGACCGCCGGCAGACAGAGGTGGACGATGCCGGGCACCACGTGGGCGCGGTCGGCATCGGGCACGGCGGTCTCGATGGCGCCCGGCACCGCGACCAGCACCTCCCCCACGAGGCGCTCACGCCAGCCGGCGGCGTTGGCGACGAGGCGGGCCCGGTCGGCCACGGCCGCCACCACGGCGGCGGCGAAGCCCGCCGCGCCGGCGACGTCCTGCGTGCCGCTGCGCCGGTCGCGCTCCTGGCCCCCGCCCACCTGCTGGGCGGCCAGCGCGGTGCCGGCTCGCACCACCAGGGCACCGGTGCCCACCGGGCCGCCGCACTTGTGGGCAGAGAGGGTGACCAGCTGCGCGGGGGCGGCGTGGTCGGCCACGTCGAGCCAGCTGAGGGCCTGGGCGGCGTCGGTGTGGAGGGCGGCCTCCGGGGCGTGCTCCCGCACCACCGCCGCCACCTCGGCCAGCGGCTGGACGGAGCCCACCTCGTTGTTGACCAGCACCGTCGACACGATCGAGACGTCGGGGTCGAGGGCGGCGGCCAGGGCATCGAGGTCGACCAGTCCCCGGCGGTCGACGGCCACCACGCGGCCGTCGGCCGCCTCCACGGCAGCCAGCACCGCGGGATGCTCTGCCGCACTGCACACGGCCACGCCACGGCGGGCGGCCAGCACGCCCCGGATGGCGAGGTTGTCGGCCTCGGTGCCGCCGCTGGTGAGCACGACCTCCCCGGGGGCGGCGCCGACGGCCTCGGCGATGGTGCGCCGGGCGTCGTCGAGCGCGGTGCGGGCGGCGCGAGCCAGGGCATGGGCACCGGAGGGGTTGCCGTAGCCGGCGGCGAGAGCCGACGACATCGCCGCCACGGCCTCGGGGCGGACCGGGCTCGAGGCGGCGTGGTCGAGGTAGTGCCAGGGGGCGGTCATGAGG
>JBPPMN010000097.1:0-6631 GCA_051306055.1 Acidimicrobiales bacterium | reverse complement strand
TCCCCCACCCTCGACGTCGGGGGTCGGGGTGATGGCCCTGGCTCGGCGCAGGAGCTCCAACCCCTCGGGGGCGCGGTCAGCATCCCACCTTCCCCCGCCGTCGAGGGGGGGGGACAGGTGCAGCGACCGGCGAGGGGCATCGGGTTCGGGGTCGTCACCGGTGAGCGCTTCGGCCCGCACCGCCCATTCCTGCATGAGCCGTCGGGTCTCGGCCAGGTCTTCGCCGTCGAGCAGCGGCACCACGTCGGCTTCGGTCTCGACGTAGATCGGCAGCAGCCGGTCGGTCACACACGCCGTGATCACCGCGATCTGGCCGCCGTCGAGTCGTCCCACCACCCAGGCGTCGAGCGTGTGTGGGCAGGACCGGAGCTTGCGGGCGGCGGTGGCGAGGCGCTGGGCGTCGGCGTTGGTGAGGTTCCCTCGGTGGCGGAGCCAGGCCGTGAGCGACACCGACCCATCCACATCCCACAGCTCGGCCGCATCGAACTGCGCAACCGCCACCACCAGCTTCGCTTCGAACCGGTCGCGCAGCCGCAGGGCCAGCGCGACCTCCCGGTCGTCGACCCCGATCTCCAGCTCGTCGATGGCCCCAGCCAACGCCTCGAACATGCCCCCCATCATCCCAGAGGGGTATGACAATTGCGCGGGGGTCGAGCTCGGGTCCGCGGCGGGAGGCAGGGCTAGGTGGCGCGCAACGAGTCTGCGATGGCGCCGATGAGGAGGCCGATGCAAGCACCAAACGTTGCCCCGAGGGCGATGCCGGCTCCACCCCAGCCGAGGAGCCCCACGGTCATGCCGAGGCCGCCTCCCACGGAGATGCCCAAGCCAGCCCACATCGGCTCGCTCGACGGTCGTGCCATGACCCCATGCTCCACCGAGGTGGCGCGAGAGCGGTAGGGGCGAACGTCCCAGCCCAGGTGCCCCGAGCGCGAGGATGGCGAGGTGAGGGTCGCCCCGCCTGTGCATCCGGACCTTCAGCCGGCGGACGAGCGCACGGCGCTGGTCCAGCGCCTCGATCAGTACCGGGGGATCGCGGTCGCTGCGCTCGTCGACCTGCCGTGGAAGCACGCGTCTGCTCGGCTGCTGCCGGCAACGGACCTGACCATCGCCGGGATCGTCAAGCACCTCGCGTGGGCCGAGGACCGCTGGTTCCAGGGCCGCCTGCTCGGTTCGACGATGCCCTTCCCGTGGAGCGCGCCGGGCGCCGACGACCCCGACGCCGCCATGCGGCTGGCGCTGGGCGACAGCGTGGAGGGGATCGCCGAGCTCTACACGGCCGCCTGCGAGCGCAGTCGGGTCGCGGCGGCAGGATGCAGCTCGCTCGACCAGGTGGCCGCAGCTCCGTCGTTCGGCCGAGGTCCGGTCAACCTCCGCTGGATCCACGTCCACATGATCGACGAGACCGCCCGCCACGCCGGCCACCTCGACCTCCTGAGGGACTCGGTCCGCGGCCGCCGGTAGCCCTGGACGGCAGGATGGGGTCGTGCTGTCGCTGCGCAACGTCACCTTCGTGTCGGCTGACCCCCGTCGCCTGGCCGACTTCTGGGCCGCCGTCCTCGGGCTTCCGGAGCGGCGCGACGGCGAGCACGAGGTGCTGTTGGCCACCGCCGACTGGGGTCACCCCCGCTACACCTTCCAGCAGGCCCACGAAGGGCCGGGCCACGGCGCCAACCGGGTGCACCTCGACCTCCTGGCCGACGACCGCGCCGTCGAGGTGGCACGGCTCGTCTCGCTCGGCGCCACCGAGGGCCGCACGGTCGACGACGATCCCAGTGGCGTGATCTGGACCGTCGTCACCGACCCCGACGGCAACGAGCTGTGCGTCTCCCAGGCCTGACCGCCGCCGTGGGAGGTCAGCGGGCGAGGAGCTCGTCGAGGCGCTCGTAGCCCTCGTTGATGCCCTCGTTCATGCCGCTGGCCAGCATGGCGTCGCGGGACTCGAAGGAGTCGACCAGCGACGTGCCCACGATGCGGGTGCGGCCACCGCCGAGGTCCTCGAACACCATGCGCTCCAGCGCCACACCATCGGGCACTCCCTCGAAGGTGAAGGTCTGCACGATCACCTCGCTGGGGCGGACCTCGTGGAAGCAGCCGTGGAAGCCGTACTCGTTGCCGTCGGGATCGACGTGCAGGTAGCGGTAGGCGCCACCGGTCTGGCAGTCGTAGTGGTCGATCTTCATCTCCAGGCCGCGTGGCCCGAGCCACTGCACGATCAGCTCGGGATCGGTGTGGGCCCGGAAGACCTTGGCCGGCGGGGCGTCGACGATCCGGGTGATGCGGACGAGCGGCACGTCGGGGTCGGCGACGATCTCGGTCTCGTGGGTGGTGGTGGTCATGGCTGGGTTCCTCGCTTCTTCGTCGATCTCTGGGTTGGGATGGGGTCGATGTCGTCGGGCAGGTCGGCCAGCACGGCCTCGAGGCGCCGGTAGCGCGCCTCGGCTTGTCGCCGGTACCGCTCGATCCACTTGGTCATGAGGTCGAACACCTCCGCTTCGAGGTGCACGGGACGGCGCTGCGCGTCACGGCTCCGGCTCACCAGGCCGGCGTCCTCCAGCACCCGGAGGTGCTTCGACACTGCCTGGACCGTGACGTCGTAGGGCTCGGCCAGCTCGCCGACCGTGGCATCACCGTCGGCCAACCGGGCGACGATGTCGCGCCGCGTGGGGTCGGCCAGTGCTGAGAACACCTGTGAGAGCGGGTCGGCCGGCATCTGCTCCTCCGTTGTCAACCAATCGGTTGACAACGGGTACGGTACGGGTGCGCGTTCGTGTTGTCAACTGTTCGGTTGAGAACGACGACCTGACCCACAGGAGCTCGACCTCACCGCCATCGACGCCGCCGCCGACGGCTGACGTCCAGGTGGGTCAGCCGCCGCCGCTGTCGAGTGCCTCACCCATCGTGCTGAGGTCGACCGCAGGGTCGTCGAGGAGGCGGGACAGGGCGGTGACGGCGATGTAGCCGGCCTCCACCGCGCCGCTGTCGGTGTCGTCGGGCAGCTCGAGCGGGTCGCCCCAGTGCATCTGCACCTCGAAGGCACCCTCGTGGCCGGCCATGGGGGTGAGCTCGGCCGAGGCCAGCGTGCGGGGTGGCAGCAGGGCCACCTCGGTGCGGCGCCAGCCCTTCACGTCCTCGAGCGGCAGGTTGGGCACGTTCAGGTTGATCACCACCGGGTCGGCCGGGAGGTCGGCCAGCAGCGCTCCGGCCGCGCGGGCGCCCACCTCGGCGGCGGTGTCCCACTGCTGGTCGGCCAGCATCTCGTCCCAGCCCTGGCCCTCCACACCGAAGCCGGCCACCGCCTGGCTCACGGCCAGGCCCGAGACCCCACCGTTGCGGGCGGTGAGCGCGGCGCCGACCGTCCCCGAGTGGTAGATCGCCCGGCCGGTGTTGGCGCCCGGGTTGATGCCCGACACCACGAGGTCGAACGGCCCGCCGAACACGCCGAGCCGGGCGAACATCACGCACAGCGCCGGCGGTCCTGTGACCGACCACGCCTCCTTGATGCCGTCGAGGGCCACCTGCCGCACCTCGGGATGGATCAGGTGCAGGGTGCCCACCGCGGCGCTGGCACCGGAGTACTCACGATCGGGAGCGGCCACCACCACATCGCCCAGCGGGCCGAGGCGACGGGCCAGCACGTGGAGGCCGACGGCGTCGATGCCGTCGTCGTTGGTCACAAGGATGCGCACCGGTGCTTCCTAGCGCAGTCAGGTGAACCGGCGGTGAACGCGCTCCGACAGCGTGCGTGAGCGGAACCTGCAAGGTCGGGCGGGCCCGGGTGCTCCTACCGGTGACGACGACCAAGGAGAACTCCGATGACCACCGACCCCAACCTCGACCCCACCACCATCACCGAGATCCCCGAGCCGCAGGGCCGTGGTGCCGGTTCCCGCCGCCGAGCCGCCCTCGTGGCCGGTGCGGCCGCCCTGGCCATCGCCGTCGGTGGCGCCAGCCTGGCCCTCGGTGGCAGCGGCAGCCCCGCCGACGACACCTCGACGACCCGCCGCAGCGACAGCACGACCAGCACGACCACCCTCGACGAGACCACCGAGGCCACCACCACGACGGTGCCGGCCGAGGTGGAGGCGCAGCCCGCGGGCGCCACCGGCGCCAGCTCGGGCTCGGGTGGTGGCGGCGCCGCGCCGGCCCCGAAGGTGGGCCTGCTGTCGATGTCGGCCTCCGCCCTCGACTTCGGCCCGGATGACGTCCAGGGCAAGGTGACGCTGCGCAACGACGGCAACGGCACGGCCGGGTGGCAGATCGCCCAGGCGCTGCCGTTCTGGCTCGACCTGGCGCCCACCTCCGGATCCCTGGCTCCGGGCGAAGCGGTCGACCTCGTGTTCACCGTCGACCGCTCCGACCTGGGCAACGGCACCCACCCGGCCGACCTCATGTTCGCCGCCGACGCCGGCTTCGTGGGAACCGGTCAGGTGGCCGTGTCGGTCGCCGTGCAGAAGGCCGAGATCCACGCCGTGGTCGGTGCGCCGGGCGTGATCTGCGCCCTGCAGAGCCCGGGCGCCGGGCAGAAGGTGGCGGCCATCGTGGCGGCCGGTCAGCACATGGCCAAGGCCGACACGCTGTTCGCCAAGATCGATGCCCCCAATGCCGACCTGCAGAAGAACATGACCTACGACGAGGCGCATGACCGCTGGATCACCACCTACTCCTCGACGGTGCTCGGCGTGCACAAGCTCTCGGCCTACGCCATGGGCCCCGACGCCATCCACGGCGACGTCGGCAACGGCGCCATCACCGTGATCTGGTGCCCCTGACCCATCCCCATCGAGACCGACGGTGCCCGGCTGCGGCCGGGCACCGTCGCGCCTGGGCGACGTGGTGCACGGGCCGGCCGGGTGGGTAGCCGGTCGGCATGACCGAGACACCCGACCAGGACCGCCTCGACGAGCTGGAGGCGGAGACCGCCAAGGTCCGTCGCGAGGCCGAGGAGCACGGCACCATCGAGGCGTCGGATCCCGACCCGACCTTCATCGACCCCGACGGCGACGGCGAGGTCGACGAGGACGACGCCGGCACCTCGTTCGCCCTCTGAGCAGACCACCGGCCGGTACCGTCGCCCCCGTGACGGCGGCCTGCGTGTTCTGCGAGATCGTCGCCGGCGAGCGACCGGCCTTCACCGTGCTCGACGACGACGTGGCGGTGGCCTTCCTCGACACCCGACCGCTCTTCCCCGGCCACGTGCTGGTGGTGCCCCGCCAGCACCACGTCACCCTGACCGACCTGCCTCCGGCGCTGGTGGAGCCCCTGTTCGCCCGGGTGCAGGCGGTGGCGGCGGCCGTGCGCGAGGCCATGGGCGCGCAGGGCACGTTCGTGGCCATGAACAACACGGTGAGCCAGAGCGTGCCGCACCTGCACGTGCACGTGGCGCCCCGCACGAAGGGCGACGGGCTGAAGGGGTTCTTCTGGCCCCGCACCCGCTACGACTCCGACGACCACGCCACCGCGACGGCGGCCGCCATCGCCGCCGAGCTGGAGGCGCGGCTCAGGCCGAGCGGCTGAGCTTCTTGATCTGGGCCGGCTTCACACCGGCCGCCTTGGCCAGCTCGTCGAGGGCGTCGGGCAGGCCACCGGCCAGCGCCCACACGTCGTCGACCACGTCGGGGCAGGCCTGCAGGCCGAAGTCGAGCCGGTCGAGGTAGCTCATCACGGTGATGTTGAGCCCGCCGCCGTCCATGATCGGGCCGACCGGGTAGTTGGCGACCATGCGGGCGCCGATGGAGTAGAGCGGGAACGGCGGCCCGGGCACGTTGGAGATGGTGACGTTGAAGATGGGCCGATGGTGGTCGGCCATCTTCGTGCGGGAGTAGAGGCGGGCGGCCCGACCCACCAGGGCGGGGGCGGCGAACTCGGCCCAGTCGCCGAGGGTGTCGGCGCCGATGGCCTTCTGCGCCTCCTTCACCTCGGCCATGCACTCGTGGATCACGTCGAGGCGCTCGAGGGGGTCGTCGATGTCGGTGGCCAGCGAGGCGAACATCGAGCTGACCCGGTTGCCCATGGCGTCCTTCTCGTCGTCGCTGCGCACCGACACCGGCACCATGGCCACGAGCGGCCCGTCGACCTCCTCGCCCTGGGCATCGAGGTACCGGCGCAGCGCACCCGCGCACATGGCCAGTATCACGTCGTTGAGCGTGCAGCCGGTGGCGTTCTTCACGGCCTTGGCCTTGGGCAGCGACACGTCGGTGAAGGCGAAGGAGCGGCGCGGCGTGAGGGCGGTGTTGAACGACGTGCGCGGTGCGGTGAAGGGAAGGGGCGGCGGGGCCAGCGCCGGGGCCTCCCGCCCCCGTCGGCGCAGGGCCAGCGCGGCACCGGCCGTCTTGCCGAGGGCCTTCACGACGCGGACGGGCTGGCGGGCCAGCGAGGTGGCGGCGTAGCTGAGCAGCTCCGCCTCCGAGGGGATGCGGTCGGGCTCCCACTCCGTCTCGGGGACGTGCTCGGCGATCTCCGGGGTGAGGTCGAGCAGGGCCACCGTGAGCTCGTTGCCGGAGGCGCCGTCGATGGCGGCGTGGTGCACCTTGGACAGCACGGCGACGTTGCCGTCCTCGAGGCCCTCGATCACCCACACCTCCCACAGCGGCCGGGTGCGGTCGAGCTGCAGGGCGGCCAGCCGGCCCACGAG
>JBPPMN010000094.1:0-11744 GCA_051306055.1 Acidimicrobiales bacterium | reverse complement strand
GCCCCCACCGAGGGCTGAGGCCCACCCCGTCCGCCCGCACCCACCCCAGGAGCACCCCCCACATGTCGTTCACCGCCAAGGACGTCCAGGCCCTGCGCCAGGCCACCGGCGCCGGGATGATGGACGCCAAGCGCGCCCTCGAGGAGACCGGTGGCGACTTCGACGCCGCCGCCAAGTCGCTCCGCGAGAAGGGCCTGGCCAAGTCCGTCGACCGCTCTGACCGCGAGAACACCCAGGGCGCCGTCGCCGTTGCAGCTGATGGTGCTGCGGCCGCCATCGTCGAGCTCAAGTGCGAGACCGACTTCGTGGCCAAGTCCGACCAGTTCAACGCCGTGCTCGATCAGCTGCTGGCCGCCGTGCTGGCCGATGGCCCCGGCGCCGTCGACGCTCAGAAGGAGCTCGTCGACGACCTGAAGGTCACCCTCAAGGAGAACATCGACGTCGGTCGGGTGGTGCACCTGCCCGTCGGCGGCGGCCACGTGGTCGACACCTACCTCCACAAGCAGGAGGGCCGCGGCGTCAACGCCGTGGTCGTCGTGCTGGAGGGCGGCGACCAGGAGCTGGCCCACGAGGTGGCCGTGTCGGCCGCCTTCAGCAAACCGAAGTACCTGCACCGCGACGAGGTCCCGGAGGCCGACGCCACCGAGGAGCGGGCCACCCTCGAGGGGATCACCCGCGCCGAGGGCAAGCCCGAGCAGGCCATCGAGAAGATCGTGGAGGGTCGGCTCAACGCCTGGTACAAGGATCAGGTGCTCCTCGAGCAGCCCTACGCCAAGGACGACAAGCAGAGCATCACGCAGCTCCTGGGCGACGCCAGCATCGCCCAGTTCGCCCAGGTGTACATCGGCTCTTGAGCACCGCCGCCTACCAGCGGGTGCTGCTCAAGCTGTCGGGTGAGGCCTTCGCGGGCCACGACGGCAACCCGATCGACGGCAAGGTGGCGGAGTTCGTCGCCGGTGAGATCGTCGAAGCGCGGGAGCTCGGCGTCGACATGGCCGTGGTGGTCGGCGGCGGCAACATCTGGCGGGGCATGACCGGCGCCGGCGCCGGGATGGACCGCGCCCAGGCCGACTACATGGGCATGCTGGCCACCGTCATCAACGCCCTGGCCTTGCAGGACACCCTGGAGCGCCTCGGCCAGCCCACCCGCGTGCAGAGCGCCATCCACATGTCGCAGGTGGCCGAGCCCTACATCCGCCGCCGGGCCATCCGGCACCTGGAGAAGGGCCGCGTGGTGATCTTCGCCGGCGGCACCGGCAACCCGTTCTTCACCACCGACACCGCCGCCGCCCTCCGCGCCGTGGAGATCGACGCCCAGGCCATGCTGCGAGGCACGCACTCGGGCGTCGACGGGCTCTACACCGACGATCCCCGCACCAACCCCGAGGCCACCCTGATCTCCGAGGTCAGCTACCTCGACGTCCTCAACCGCGGGTTGCGGGCCATGGACTCCACCGCCATCACCCTGTGCATGGACAACGCCCTGCCCATCGTGATGTACGACCTCATGGGGAAGGGCAACGTCAAAGCCATCCTCGAGGGGAACCCGATCGGTACTGTGGTCCGATGATCGCCGGGGAGGGTGCGAGATGAGCTCGGAGCTGATCAAGCTCGTCCTCGACGACGCCGGCGAGAAGATGGGCAAGGCCGTCGACCACGCCCGCAAGGACTTCGCCGGCGTGCGCACCGGGCGCGCCGCGCCGGCACTGGTCGAGAAGCTCATCGTCGACTACTACGGCAGCGAGGTGCCGTTGCAGCAGCTGGCCGGCTTCCAGGTGCCCGAGGCTCGCATGCTGGTGATCGCGCCCTACGACAAGGGGTCGCTGGGGGCCATCGAGAAGGCCCTGCAGCAGTCCGACCTCGGCCTCAACCCCAGCAACGACGGCCAGGTCATCCGCCTCACCTTCCCGCAGCTCACCGCTGAGCGGCGCAAGGAGCTGGTGAAGGTGGTCAAGGCGATGGCGGAAGACGGCCGCATCGCCATCCGGAACCTGCGCCGGGCCGCCCGCCACGACCTCGACGCGCTGGCCAAGGACGAAGATCTGCCCGAAGACGACATCACCCGGGCCGAGAAGGAGCTCGACAAGCTCACCCACGCCTACGAGGCCGAGATCGACAAGGCGCTCGAGCACAAGGAACAGGAGCTGCTCGAGGTCTGACCCGCGGCTCGGCGCCGCCGAGCCGGTGCGGGCGCACCCACGAGCGATGGAGGTCCCATGACCGACGAACGCCGATCCGCAGACGACAAGCCCACCGACCCGCCGAGCGAGGGCGTCCGCATCATCGGCGCCGAGGAGGCGGCCGAGGCCCTCGAGCGCGGCGACGTCGCCCAGCGCCGCGGTGGCGACCAGCCCCGCTACGTCGACCGGCCCACCCCGCCCGTCGGCGATGGGCCCCGCCCCGTGCTGCGCTTCCCGCTCGGGTCGTCGTCGGACCCTCGCGACATCGAGCGGCCGCCGGTGGCCCCGAGCGACCCGATCTCCGAGCCGGTCGAGCTCCCGCACTGGACCGAACCGGCCACCGGCCAGGTGCCCCAGATCCTCCCCGACGACTCCGGCGAAGCCGGCGACGACGACTGGACCAGCTTCGCCACGTCGTCGCCGCGCTGGCGCGACGACTCCTCCACCTTCGACGACGAGGGTGGCTTCGACGACGTCGGGGCCTGGGGCGACGAGAGCGACCCCACCCGGCTCGGTGCCCTCGACGACCGCGACCGCCCCACCGACGACGACTACCTCACCTTCGCCGACCTCGACGAGCGCGGCGGATCAGGTCGCTCGGTGTTCGCTGACGACCCCGGCCTCGGCGACGAGTGGGCCGACGACCCCGTCGACGAGCTCGAGCCCTACGACGAGCCCGTACCGGCCCGCGCCGCCCGCAGCCGCCGAGCCGCTCCCGCCGACCGGCGGCCGGCCCGCACCGCGGGCCCCGGCGGAGGCGACCGCGACATGGGCATGGCCGTCGTGGTGGGGGTGGGCTTCCTCGCCGTCGCCCTGTTCCTGTTCAACATCGGCCCGGCCGCGGCGATGATCCTCGTCACCGCGGTGGTGGGCCTGGCCGTGGCCGAGCTCTACGGCGTGCTGCGCCAGGTCGGCTACCAGCCCGTCGCCCTCGTGGGCATCGTCGGCACCGTGGCCCTCGTGCTCGGGGCCTACAACAACGGCTCGGCCGCCGTGCCCACCGTGCTGTTCCTCACCACCGCCGTGTGCCTGCTCTGGTACCTGGTGGGCGCCGGTGGCGACACACCGGTGATGAACATCGGGGTCACGTTGCTCGGTGTGCTCTGGGTGGGCCTGTTCGGATCGTTCGCCGCGCTCATGCTCAGCCTGGGCGACCCCGGCATCGGCATCCTGCTGGCCGCCATCATCGGCACCGTCGCCTACGACGTGGGCGGCCTGTTCATCGGCAAGAACGCCGGTCGGCAGCCCCTCTCGGCGGCCAGTCCCAACAAGACGGTCGAGGGCCTGGTCGGCGGCTGCGTGGCCGCCTTCGTGGCGGTGGTGTTCGGGAGCGCGGTGGTCGGCTTCGGTCCCATCGACTCCTTCGCCGACGGTGCGATGGTCGGCCTGGCCGTGGCGCTGTTCGCCCCGCTGGGCGACCTGTGCGAGTCGATGGTGAAGCGCGACCTCGACGTGAAGGACATGGGCTCGGTGCTGCCCGGCCACGGTGGCCTGCTCGACCGCTTCGACGGCCTCCTCTTCGTGCTGCCGGCCGTGTACCTGCTGGCCAGCGTCAAGGACTTCTTCATCTAGGACGAGGCCGCCCGGAGGTCCCGCTGGGGCCCCGGTAGCCTGACCCCTGTGGCGACCACCACCATCTCGATCGCCGGCTCCACGGGGTCCATCGGCACCCAGACGCTCGACGTCGTCGAAGCCGAGCCCGACCGCTTCGAGGTGGTGGCCATCGGCGCCGGGTCCTCGGTCGACCGGCTGGTGGAGCAGGCGCAGCGCTGGGCGCCCAAGGTGGTGGCCATCGCCGACCCTGCCCAGGCGGCCGAGCTCGAGGCCCGGGTGCCGGCCGGCACCGAGGTGCGGGTCGGGTCCGAGGCGCTGGCCTCGATCGCCACCGAGGCCGACGTGTGCGTCAACGGGGTGGTGGGCTTCGCCGGGCTCGGCGTCACGCTGGCCACGCTCGAGGCGGGCAAGCGCCTGGCCCTGGCCAACAAGGAGTCGCTCATCGCCGCCGGTCCGGTGGTGGCGCGGGTGCGCCAGCAGCCCGGCGCCGGCGACCTGGTGCCCGTCGACAGCGAGCACTGCGCGGTCCACCAGTGCCTGCGGGCCCAGCACCCCGATGCGGAGGCCGGCGAATGGGTGGCCCGCATCGTGCTGACCGCCTCAGGGGGACCGTTCCGCGGCCGCTCCCGCGCCGACCTGGCCGAGGTCACCGTCGACGACGCCCTGGCCCACCCCACCTGGTCGATGGGCCCGAAGATCACCGTCGACTCGTCCACCCTGATGAACAAGGGCCTCGAGGTGATCGAGGCCCACGAGCTCTTCGGTGTGGACTACGACCGGATCGAGGTGGTCGTGCACCCGCAGTCGGTGGTGCACTCGATGGTGGAGTTCACCGACGGCACCACCATCGGTCAGCTCTCCCTGCCCACGATGCACCTCCCGATCGCCTATGCCCTGGCCTACCCGGAGCGCATCGGAACCGCCTTCGGACGCATCGACTGGGCCACTCTCGGCCGGCTCGACTTCGAGCCCCCCGATCTCACCGCCTTCCCCTGCCTCGGCCTGGCCTTCGAGGCCGGCCGGATGGGGGAGACGGCCCCCGCGTGGCTCAACGCCGCCAACGAGGTGGCGGTGGCCTCCTTCCTCGATGGCCGGATCCGCTGGATCGCCATCCCCGACGTCCTCTCGGCGGTGCTTTCCCGGCATGATGGGGGAGCGGCCGACAGCGTCGATGCCGTGATCGATGCCGACCGAACGGCCCGGGCGGTGGCCGAGCAGGTCATCGCAGAGAGGTTCTCCCTGTGACCGACACCCAGCTCCCCGACTCCCCGCCGCCTCCGCCGCCCCACCCGTCGGCCGAGCCGCGCGGCGAGATCGCCGGCGGCCCGCTGCGCCTGGCCCTTGTCATCGGTGGCGTGGTGGCCATCGGCGTGATCACCAAGGCCTCCGTGCTGATCGTGATCCTGGCCCTGGTCATCATGATCTTCCTCCACGAGCTCGGTCACTTCCTCACCGCGAAGTGGTCGGGCATGAAGGTCACCGAGTTCTTCATCGGGTTCGGCCCCAAGCTGTGGTCGTTCCGCCGCGGTGAGACCGAGTACGGCCTCAAGGCCATCCCCGCCGGCGCCTACGTGCGCATCATCGGCATGAACAACCTCGATGAGTGCGACCCGGCCGACGAGCCCCGGGCCTTCCGCCAGCAGTCGTTCCCGAAGCGGCTCCTGGTGGTGTCGGCCGGCTCGCTCATGCACTTCCTGCAGGCCTTCGTGCTCCTGGTGCTGCTGCTCGGCGTGTTCGGCGTGCCCGGCGGCACCATCTTCGGCGAGCGCGACTTCGAGGTCGATGAGGAGGCGTGGTCGATCGGTCTCGTCATCGAGGACTCCGCCGCCGAGGAGGCCGGGTTCGTGGCGGGCGACCGCCTGGTGAGCCTGGGTGGCATCACCACCACCACCTTCGACGACGTCGGCGATGCCGTGGGCCCCCGCCCGGGCGACACCGTCACCGCCGTGATCGAGCGCGACGGCGAGCGCATCGAGCGCACGCTCACCCTCGGCACCAACGAGGAGGACCCCTCCCGCGGGTTCCTCGGGATCTCGCCCACCTACCCGCCCATCCCCAGCGAGCGGCTGGGCCCCATCGAGGCCACCACGCAGTCGGCGTGGGAGCTGGGCTCGGGGCTCAAGCAGGCGGGTACGGCGCTCGGCAGCTTCTTCACCGGCGGCATCGGCGGCTTCGCCGACCAGGTGGCCAGCGGGGGCAACGCCACCGGACCCGCCATCGGCGGGGGAGAGGGCAGCGGGAGCGGCGGCCGAGCCGTCGCCGAGGGCGACGAAGACCGGCTGCTGTCGATCTACGGCGCCGCCCGCATCGGTGTGAACCTCACCGACCGCGGCATCGAGGACCTGCTCCTGTTCATGGTGAGCATCAACATCTTCATCGGCGTGTTCAACCTGGTGCCGCTGCTGCCCCTCGACGGTGGCCACGTGGTGATCGCCATCTACGAGCGGATCCGCTCGGTCGGCGGGCGCCGCCACATGGCCGACGTGTCCCGGCTCCTGCCGCTCACCTACGCCTTCGTGTTCTTCCTGCTCCTGCTCGGGGTGTCGAGCCTCTACCTCGACATCGTCGACCCCATCGGCGTCGGGTAGCCCCATGGAGATCGGCGAGTCCTCCTACCCGCGCCGCCAGACCCGCCAGGTGATGGTGGGCGACGTGCCGGTGGGTGGCGGCGCGCCGATCACCGTGCAGTCGATGACGATCACGAAGACCGCCGACGTGGAGGGCACCCTCCAGCAGATCTACGCGCTGGCCGCCGCCGGCGCCGACATCGTGCGCTGCACCTGCAACGAGATCGAGGCCGCCGAGGGGCTGGCCCAGATCGTGCCCCGCTCGCCGGTGCCGATCGTGGCCGACATCCACCACCAGTACAAGATGGCGCTGGCCGCCCTCGACGCCGGCGTGCAGTGCCTGCGGCTCAACCCGGGCAACATCCGCAAGCCCGAGCACATCAAGGCGGTCGCCTCGGAGTGCAAGGACCGCGGCGTCCCGATCCGGATCGGGGTCAACGGCGGCAGCCTCGACCCGAAGCTCTACGAGAAGCACGGCGGTCGGGTCACCCCCGAGGCGATGGTGGAGTCGGCCCAGATCGAGCTGGCCCACTTCGCCGAGGTCGGCTTCGACGACGTGAAGATCTCCGTCAAGGCGTCGTCGGTGCCGCTGATGATCGAGGCCTACCGCCTGCTCGCCGACACCGTCGACTTCCCGCTGCACCTCGGCGTCACCGAGGCGGGGCCGCCCCCGGGGGGCCTGCTGAAGGCCACGGCCGGCATCGCCACGCTGCTGGCGGAGGGCATCGGCGACACCATCCGCTACAGCCTCACCGCCGATCCGGTGGAGGAGGCCCGTGCCGGGCGCCAGCTGCTCGAGGCACTGGGCCTGCGGGAGCGCAAGAACATCGACCTCATCGCCTGCCCCAGCTGCGGCCGGGCCGAGATCGACGTGATCCAGGTGGCCAACGACGCCATGGCCGCCTTCGGAGATCGGGAGATCCCGCTGCAGGTAGCGGTGATGGGCTGCGTCGTCAACGGGCCCGGTGAGGCCCGCGACGCCGACATCGGCATCGCCGCCGGCAACAAGCGCGGCCACCTCTTCGTGAAGGGGCGCAACGTCGCCGTCGTGCCCGAGGACAAGATGGTGTCGTCGCTGGTGGAGTGGGCCGAGTTCATCCACGAGCACGGGGTGGAGGCGGCCGTGGCCCGGGTCGACACCGCCAAGGCCGAGCGCGAAGCGGAGAAGGACCGCCAGGCGCTGCTGGTGGAGCAGGGCGCCGACGCCCACGCGTCGGAGCAGAAGGTGGAGCTGATCCGAAAGCGCGCCGAGGGCTGAGCGAACCCTCGCCGGGCTGGGTGGGGCGCTGACCTACCATCGGCCCACCATGGCGAAGCAACCGATCCTCACCCCGCAGGCCGACGACTTCCCGCGCTGGTACCAAGACGTCGTGGCCAAGGCCGAGATGGCGGAGAACGGTCCGGCCAAGGGCACGATGGTGATCCGGCCCTACGGCTACGCCATCTGGGAGCGGATGCAGGCCGAGGAAGACCTCCGCATCAAAGATGCCGGGGCCGACAACTGCGCGTTCCCGCTGTTCATCCCCGAGAGCTACCTCACCCGCGAAGCCGACCACGTCGAGGGCTTCAGCCACGAGTTCTGGACCGTCACCCACGGCGGCGGCAAGGAGCTCGAGGAGCCGCTCATCGTGCGGCCCACCAGCGAGACGGTCATCGGCGAGTACATGGGGAAGTGGATCCAGAGCTACCGCGACCTGCCGCTGCTGCTGAACCTCTGGAACAACGTGTGCCGCTACGAGCTGCGCACCCGCCTGTTCCTGCGCACCAGCGAGTTCCTCTGGCAGGAGGGCCACACCGCCCACGCCAGCGCCGAGGACTCCAACGCCTACGCGGAGCAGATCCTGCGCGACGTCTACGCGGACTTCATGGTCAACGTGCTGGCCATCCCGGTCATCCCCGGCCGCAAGACCGCCGCCGAGCGATTCCCCGGCGCCATCAACACCCTGGCGGTGGAGGCCATGATGGGCGACGGCAAGGCCCTGCAGATGGGCACCAGCCACGACCTCGGCCAGAACTTCGCCAAGGTGTTCGACATCACGTACCTGTCCGACCAGGGTGAGACCGAGCTCTGCTGGACCACGTCCTGGGGCACGTCGACGCGCATGGTGGGCGGTCTGATCATGGCCCACGGCGACGACCAGGGCCTGGTGGTCCCGCCGAACCTGGCGCCCATCCAGGCCGTGGTGCTGCTGGTGCGCGACGAGGACGGTGCGGGTGATGCCGCGTCCGCGCTCGTGGCCGAGCTCAAGGCGGCTGGGCTCCGGGTGCGCCTCGATGCCCAGGTGGCCACCAGCTTCGGCCGGCGCGCCACCGACTGGGAGCTGAAGGGCGTACCCGTGCGCATCGAGGTCGGTCCGCGCGACCTCGCGGAGGGCCTCGTCACCGTCGTGCGCCGCGACACCAGCGAGAAGGTGCAGGTGGCCGTGGGGGAGGTGGCGCCACGGGTCCCGAGCCTGCTCGCCGAGATCCAGGCCGACCTGCTGGCCGGAGCCACCCGCCGGCGCGACGACCGCACGGTCGAGGCGGCCTCGGTGGAGGAGGCCGTGGAGGCCGCCAAGGTCGGCTTCGCCAAGATCCCCTGGGACCTGCTGCGCGACGGCGGGGAGGCGCGCCTGGCCAAGGACGCCATCACCGTGCGGGTGCTCCAGACCGCCGACGGCGGCCTCCCCACCAGCGAGGACGACTCCGATCTCGTCGCCTACGTCGCCCGCTCCTACTGATCCTCCCCAACGGAACCAACCGCCGTCGCAACCCGTCGCGAAACGGTCGCAGGAATGCGACCACTCCGCGACGAGTTCGCAGGGCTCTTGACCGATGGGCCGCAACGGTCAAGTGCTGCTATCCTCCGCAACCGATTGATCGTTTCTAGGTTCCTTGGAAGCGGCGTGGGCTCCGGCCCACGCCGTTCGCTCTGTCAGGAGGAGGTGAAGCGTTGCCATGAGCACCGTCGAGCGCGTGCGCGCCATCGTGACGCCCCTCCTCGAAGCTGCTGAGCTCGACCTCTACGACCTCGAGCTGGAGGGCGGCGTCCTCCAGGTGCTGGTCGACCGTCCGGGCGGTGCCGACATCGACGCCGTGAGCCGCCTGGCCCGAAGCATCTCCCGGGCTCTCGACGAGCACGATCCCATCGACAGCAACTACGCGCTGGAGGTCAGCACCCCCGGCCTCGAGCGCAAGCTGCGCACGCCGGCCCACTTCGCCGGCGCCGTCGGCACCGAGGTGAAGGTCAAGACCCGCCCCGGCACCGAGGGCGATCGCCGCCTCGAGGGCGTGCTCACGGCCGCCGACGACACCACCGTCACCATCCACACCCCTGATGGCGTCGAGCGCTCTGTGCGCATCGACGACGTCGAGCGGGCCCGCACCACCTTCGAGTGGGGCCCCACCCCGAAGAAGAACGAGAGGACCAAGCGATGACCAACCTCGACATGGGCGAGGCCCTGGCGGCACTGGCGCAGGACCGCGGCATCTCGGTCGAGACGCTGCTGGGTGCCCTGGCCGACGCGCTGGAGTCGGCGTACAAGCGCACGCCGGGCGCCAACGAGTACGCCTGGGTCACCATCGACCCCGACTCCTTCGACATCCGGGTGTTCGCCCAGGAGATCGACGAGGACGGCGAGCCCTACGGTCCCGAGCTCGACGTGACGCCCGACGACTTCGGGCGCATCGCCGCCATGACCGCTCGCCAGGTCATGACCCAGCGCATCCGGGAGGCCGAGCGCGAGCTCAAGTACGAGGAGTACGCCGGCCGCGAGGGCGACATCGTCACCGGGATCATCCAGCAGACCGACAGCCGCTACACCCTGCTCGACCTCGGTCGGGTGGAGGCGCTGCTCCCGCAGGCGGAGCAGGTGCCCTACGAGCGGCCGGCGCCCAACACCCGCCTCAAGGCCTACATCGTGGAGGTGCGCCGCACCGCCAAGGGCCCGCAGATCGTGGTGTCGCGCACCCACCCTGGCCTCATCCTCGAGCTGTTCAAGCTCGAGGTGCCCGAGATCGCCGACGGTGTGGTCGAGCTGCGGGCCTGTGCCCGCGAGCCCGGGCACCGCACCAAGATCGCCGTGTGGTCCAACGACGCCAACGTCGACCCCGTCGGAGCCTGCGTGGGCGCCCGGGGCGCCCGCGTGCGCCAGGTCGTCAACGAGCTCAACGGCGAGAAGATCGACATCGTCCCCTTCTCCGACGATCCCTACGACTTCGTGATGAAGGCCCTGTCGCCGGCCAAGGTGAAGGAGGTGCGGATCGACACCGAGACCGGCACCGCCACGGTGATCGTCCCCGACTTCCAGCTCTCGCTGGCCATCGGCAAGGAGGGCCAGAACGCCCGCCTCGCCGCCCGCCTCACCGGCTGGCGCGTCGACATCAAGAGCGAGACGCAGCTGGCCGACGAGGAGGCCTACGCCGGCGAGGAGTGGGCCCAGGGCGAGTGGGTGGTCGACCCGGAGAGCGGTGAGCAGGTGTGGGTGCCCGCCGAGGGTGGGCCGGCCCTGTCGGCCGACGAGTGGGCCCATGCCGGCGACGACGATGCCGATGGCGACGCGCCAGAGGGTGGCGACGACGCTGCTTCCGAGGCGACCGGCGACGCTGCTGCGGCGACCGAGGACGCTGCTGACGCGGATGCCGGCGAGGCGCCGGATGCCGATGAGCCGGTCGAGGCCGAGGCAGCGCCCGTGGCGGAGGAGCCCGACGAGGCCCCCGACACCGACGCCGACACCGACGCCGAGTCGACCGAGCCCGCCGCCGAGGAGACGCCGTAGCGCCCGTCCGCACCTGCATCGGCTGTCGGCGGCGCGCCCCGGCCGGCGAGCTGGTGCGGGTGGTGCGCGACCCCGACGGATCGCTCCAGATCGGTCGTACACTCGCTGGACGGGGTGCCTGGCTGTGCGCTGGGTCCCCCCGCTGCGTGCAGCGAGCAAGCCAGCGCAACGCCTTCTCGAAGGCGCTGCGAGCACCCGTGTCACCCGAGGCGGTCCAGGCGCTCCAGCCTGGGTCGGCCGGTTGACCGCCGGGACCCCTGCCCGTTCGGAATCGTGCGGACCCCCCGGTTCGTGCGAGGATGGACGGCCGTGGTGCGGCCTGGTGGCCGTAGCGCGCCCCGAGAATTCGATCGTGAAGGGCTGAGAAAGACACTTGCCTCCCAAGAAGCGTGTGCACGAGCTGGCCAAAGAGCTCGGCATGACGAACAAAGAGACGCTCGACCTCTGCGAGTCGCTGGGGATCGGGGTCAAGACCCACTCCTCGAGCATCGAGGACGCACAAGCCGACCGCGTCCGCCGGAAGGCCGAGCGCGAGGGTCTCATCCGCGACGTCCAGCCCGAGGAGCCGGCCAAGGCCGCGAAGGCCAGCAAGGCCTCGAAGGCCGCCAAGTCCGCTCCTGCCGAGGAGGCGCCCGCGCCCGCCCCTGCGGCCGAGGAGCCCGCCGCTCCGGCTGCGCCGGCGCCTG
>JBPPMN010000085.1:0-15348 GCA_051306055.1 Acidimicrobiales bacterium | reverse complement strand
GCGAAGCGCATGTCGCGCAGGGGTGCGGTGTACTCGGCCATCCCCCCAGGGTAGGCGCCGCCCCGCCGGCCGGGGTCGGCGAGGCGGGGCGGCACGCTCGGAGGAGCAGCCGGTTCGGCCGATGGGTCAAGGACCCCAGCGGTCGGACTGGGCGATGAACTCGTCCAGCAGCCCCAGGGCGGCGGGCATGCCCTCGGCCGTCGGCATGTCGGCCAGCTCGGCGCTGTAGGAGGCCTGCGCCGCGAACCAGCTGCTGACCACCCCGGGGTGCTGCTCCTCGGCCCAGGTCCGGAAGTCAGCGCGGAACGCGTGGAGCTCGGCCCACGGATCCCCCTCGAACAGGACGAGCCGGACCAGCAGGCCGTCGTCGTCGAAGCGGAAGGCGTAGTCCTCCTCGAGCGACAGGCCCGCGGCGCCGTGGAAGTCGTCCTCCCGCAGGACGGGGCACACCACGCTGGTGCCCTCGATGCGGCAGGGGCCAGTCCTGGTCCACTGGTCGTCGGCCAGCTGGTACGCCGGATCGACGTGCTTGTGCTCCAGCGGGTTCGGCAGGTCGGCGAACCGATCGGCCACCGCGGCCTGGTCGCCGGAGTTGTAGACGTCGATGAACTCGTCGACCCGGCCCGTGCCCTGGTCGACAGGGTCGGCGACCGACGGGCTCTCCGCCGGAGCCACGTCGACCGTCTCGTCGCGGTCGGTGATGGCCCAGCCCACCGCGGCCGCCACGACCAGCAGCGCCGCGGCCGCCGCGACGACGGGCCACCGTCGCCGTGGCGGCGACGCCGTGCCCGTCGCCCTCGCTGCTTGCTCTCGCTCCAGGTCGATCACCATCACTGGTCCTCCTGTCGATGGGCTCTGCGGCGCAGAGCCGTTCGTCGTGGGCTCGCCGTCGACGGCGTCGGGGATGCGACCCCGAGCCGTCACCTCGGCGAGCGTGATGGGTGCGACACCGTCGGCGGCACGCCGGATGGTCTGGGCGATCAGGTCGTCGTGAGGCTCAGACACGGGACTCCTCCAGTTGCCTCCGCAGCCGGGACAGCCCCCGCCGCACGTGGGTGGCCACCGTCGGCGACGAGCACCCGAGCAGAGACGCCACCTCGCTGTGGCGGTAGCCCAGGCCGTGGACCATCCAGACGGCCACGCGCTGTCGCTCGGGCAGGTCGGCCAGCAGTGCGAGGAGGGTGAGCTCCGGATCGGGATCCTCTCGTGCCTCCTCCATGCCACGGTCGCCATCGCGCAGGCAGGGCACCTCTCGGCGCCGAACGTCGCGCAGGGCCCGGGATCGACCCACCCGGTACAGGTAGCCGATCGGGTTGTGCATGCCGTCGAGGCGCTCCCGGTTCTGCCACGCCCAGGCCAGGGCGTCCGCGGCGGCGTCCCGGCCGAGCTCGGCGCCGAAGGCACCGCTCAGGGCCGAGCGCAGGCGCGGTTCGGCCTGGGCAAAGAACGAGGCGAAGCTCGCCGACGGGTCGTCATCCATCGTCTCCAAGAGCGCGCAGCACCTCGATCGCGTGACAGGGATCTGCAGAACATCCGACGCCCGTCACGGCCCGCCGTCAACCGGTGACGATCAGGGCGATCTTGGCCTGGCCACACATGCTCTGCGCTGCTCCTCATCGACGGGCCCTTGTGGTGAGGGTGAGATGTCCTAGCGCTGTGCCTCGCCTCCGCGCCGACAGATGGGGCCTTGGTCGCGTTGGCGTCCTAGCGACAGGCACACCCCGTGTCGCTGGGATGCCAACGCCATCAGGGTCGCCCCGTTCCAGAGCGCCCACCCGATGCGTCACAGCGGCAGAGGAGGGTCACTCGGAGATCCCAGGTTCTGCGTGCGCTGAGAACCGGATACCGGTTCACAGCGCACACAGAAGCGGTGGTGTCTGCCCGTTTTGGGACACGACGTGCAGCGCAGCGCAGGCTCACGTCATCTCACCCGCGCCCGTTGGGGGCGCCGGATCAGCGAGGCTTCTGGGCCAGCGACAGGGCGAAGTCGCCGGCCTCGTCGGTGAGGATGTCCGCCAGGTCGAGCCCGGCACCGGCCAGCTCACCCTCGAGGCGGCCCTGGGTGAACTTGGCACTGATCTCCGTGTGGAGCAGCTCGCCGTCGGCGAAGGCCAGGTCGAGGTCGAGGGCTTCGAGGCGAGCCCGCTGAGCGCCGTCGGAGCGGAGGTGCATCTCGATCCACTGCTCGTCGGGGTCCCAGATGGCCACGTGGTGGAAGCACTCCGGCACGAGGTCGCCCTGGAGCTCCCGGTTGAGCACGTGCAGCACGTTGCGGTTGAACTCGGCCGTGACCCCAGCCGCGTCGTCGTAGGCCGCCACGAGGCGATCGGGCTCCTTCACCAGGTCGGTGCCCAGGAGCAGCCAGTCGCCGGGCGCCATCTGGTCGCTGAGCTCGGTGAGGAACTTGGCTCGCTCGGTGGGGCGAAGGTTGCCGATGGTGCCGCCCAGGAAGGCCACCAGCGTGGTCCCCTCCATCGGGAGACGGCCGAGGTGGCGCTCGAAGTCGCCCACCACCACATCGACCCGAACGCCCGGGTACTGGTCGGCCAGCTCTGGGGCGGCGGTGCGCAGGATCGGTTCGCACACGTCGAAGGGCACGATCCGCTCCAAGGACCCCGCCTGGGCCAGCCCGTGCAGCAGCAGGTGGGTCTTGGTGGACGTACCCGACCCGAGCTCGAGCAGGGTGGTGGCGCCGGTGCGGGCGGCGATGGCTGCGGCCTCCCGGTCGAGGATCTCGGTCTCGCGACGCGTCGGGTAGTACTCGTCGAGCCGGGTGATGTCGTCGAACAGCAGCGAGCCACGCTCGTCGTAGAACCACTTCGGCGGCAGGTGCTTGGGGCTGGCGGTGAGACCCTCGCGGGCATCACGTCGGAGCCCGTCGGTGAGGTCGTCGGGGCCGAGGAGCACCTCGATGGTGCAGCGGTCGGAGAGGGGGACGGGGGTCACGGGGCACCTCCGGGTGCAAGGGGTGAGATCTCGACCGAGGTGCCCCGAGCCTCCACCAGGGAGGCATCGGGCACCGCCAGCCAGGCGGGGTGGTCGTCGAGCGGCTCGCTGGCGACCAGCACGCCGCCGGCGGCCAGTCCGGCGTCGGTGAGCACGAACAGGGTGTTGCCGCAGGTGCTGGCCACGATCGAGCGACCATCGCCGAGCAGCAGGTTGAGCCGGGCCGGACCGCGGGCGCCCACGTCGGCGACGAGGGCTCGCACCGCCTCGGCGGGCCCGACGTCGGCGTCGAGGCGGTCGAGGAGGAGCGCGAAGATCACCTCGGCATCGGACGTGCCCTCGAGGTCTTGCGCCCGGTCCGGCGAGACCGCCCGACGCAGCTGCTCCCCCACCGGCCCGGTGTGGCCGACGACATAGCCGTTGAGCGAGAACAGCCATGGCCCGGAGGTGAAGGGAGCGTTGCCGGTGTCGACCACCGGCGAGGGTGGGGTGGCGGCGCGCGTGGCGGCCAGGAACGCCGGGGCGTGCACGATCTCCGCCGGGCTCCGGAAGGCGCGGTCGGCCCACATCTGGGTGGCGGTTCGGTAGCGGGCCGGCTCGGGCCGCAGGGCGTGGTCCCACCAACCGACCCCCCAGCCGTCGGCGTTGAGGGTGACGTCGGGCTGGTGCATCGGGCGGTAGCTCTGCACCTCGAGCGAGTGGGGCGGCTCGAAGAGCAGCGACGCCAGCGACCGGTCGGGGCCGAGGTAGGCGAGGTGGCGGCACATCAGGCGTCTCGAGCGGTGCGGAAGCCGGCGAAGATCTGACGCCGGATGGGGAGGTCCCAGTTGCGGAAGGTGGTGCGGCCGACGCTCGGGTCGGTGGCCCAGGAGCTCCCTCGGAGCACCTTGTGGGCGTCGCTGAAGAACACCTCGGAGTACTCGGGGTACGGGTAGGCCTCGAAGCCCGGGTAGGGCCCGAAGTCGCTGGCCGTCCACTCCCACACGTCGCCGACCATCTGATGGCAGCCCAGGGCGCTCGCTCCGTCGGGGAAGGCGCCCACCGGCGCCGGGCCGAGGTGGCGCTGGCCGAGGTTGGCGTGCCGCTCCGAAGGGTCCTCGTCGCCCCAGGGCCAGGGGCGGGTGGTGCCGGTGGCTGGGTCGAAGGCGGCCGCCTTCTCCCACTCGGCCTCCGTGGGCAGGCGCCGGCCCGCCCAGCGTGCGTAGGCGTCGGCTTCGTGCCAGCACACGTGCTGCACCGGCTCGTCGTCGGCCAGCGGCTCCAGCCGACCGAACCGCCAGCGGAACCACTCCCCACCCGATCGGTGCCAGAACTGGGGGGACAGGGCGCCGGAGTCGAGCCGCCAGGTCCACCCGGCGGCTCCCCACCAGCGGGGCTCGTCGTAGCCGCCGGCCTCCACGAAGGCCTGGTACTGGGCGTTGGTGACGGGCGCAGCGTCGATCCAGCAGGGCGGCAGGTCCACGGTGTGGCGCGGCCGTTCGTTGTCGAGCGCCCAGGGGTGGTCGGTCCCGAGCTCGAAGGGGCCGGCCGGCACCAGCACCTCGGCCGCCGGCACCGAGCGCGGAGCGGGCGGCAGGGTGCCGTCGAACGCGGGACCCTCCGCGGTGGGGAGGAGCTGGATGGCAGCCAGCATGGTCTCGGCGTGCTGGTGCTCGTGCTGGCTCACCATGGCGTGCACGAACCCGTCGCGCAGGAGGCGCTCGGGGGCATCGGGACCCACATCGGCCCGGTCCAGGAGCTCCACGGCCCGGCCCCGCACCGCCTCGCCGTAGGCGTGGGCCTGGGAGAGCGTGAGCAGCGGCAGCGCGTCCCGAACGGCGCGGGGCTGCTTGAAGGCGTCGTAGAGGTCGTCGAGCCCGTCGCGGGTGGCCGGCTGGCCGAGGGCCCGCACCAGCCACAGGTCTTCGTAGTTGGCCACATGGGCCAGGTCCCACAGCAGCGGCGACATCAGCGGGTCGTGCTGGCGGCGCAGCACCGGCTCCTCGAAGGCGCCGGTGAGGTCGAGGAACCGACGGCGGGAGGCGACGAGGGCAGCGACGAGGTCGGCGGTCACGACCACAGGGCGACCTCCTCGGGCGGATCGACCAGGTCCACCAGCGGGGCGCCGGCGGCCAGGCGGTCTTCGATGTCGTCGGCCGGGCACCGGCCCTTGGCCGGCCAGCGCTGGCCGGCATCGGCCACCGCCTCGGCCCACCGTGGTGGAGCCTCGCTGCGGTCGAGCGCCTCCGCCGCGGCCAGGAGTGCGGCCGTCCCGGCGGCCGCCATCTCCGGATCCCGTGGGCCGAGCCGAGCCGTGGTGCTCCACGACGCCACCTTGTCGACCGCGGCGCAGGCCTCCACCGCCGCTTCGCCGGCCGCATCGTCGATCAGCAGCGCGGTGGCGGCCGCTGCGGCCACCTCGGCCACGCCGGCGGGCAGGCTGTCGAGGAAGCGGAGCTCCAACCAGCCGCGGGGGCGCACCGGCGGGAACAGGGTGGTGCAGTGGTAGGCGAGGTCGGCGAGGGTGGGGCGGCGGCCCCCGATCCCTTCGTCGACCCACTCCCCGAAGGTGACGGGCACCTCGACGGGCTGGCAGTCGCCGTCGGGGCCGCACAGCAGCATGAGGCGGGCGCCCAGCACGTAGTCGCTCCAGTCCTCGGCCAGGTCGCCCGAGGCCAGCACCGGCTTGGTGCGGCTGGGGTCGATGGCGTTCCAGTTGGCCAGGCGCTCGGAGCGGTGGACGGGGTCGGGCGAGCAGGCGAAGGCGGAGGCCAGCGCCGGCCCGATGCGGTGGGCCACGTCCCAGCGGCGAGCCAGGGTGGCGGCGTCGCCGGCGTCGATGTTCACCTGGAGGGCGGCGCAGCTCGACATCATCCGGCGCCCCTCGGGACCCCAGGTGTCGAAGTAGGCCTGCATGGCGTCGTAGCGCGGCCGGGTGAGCGTGCGGGCCGGCTCGCGGAACGGGTCGATGGCGATGCCGAGGGCCACGATGCCGGCGTCGGCCAGACGCCGCCGCAGGTGGGCACCGTCGATCCGCAGGGCATCGAGCGCCGACCACCACGGGTCGGCGGCGGCGGTGGCCAGCTCCACCTGCCCACCGGGCTCGACCGTGACGCTGCTGCCGCACGGGAGCGGTCCGGCGGCGGTGGCCGCATCGAGGACCTCGGCGGGGTGGAGGTGCCGGCCGGGATCGGCCAGGCGGTACGTGTGCCACTCCTGCTCCACCCCCAGCTTGGTGTGACCGGTGGAGGGAGCGCAGTCGTGGGTCCTCAGGTGCTCGAGGACGCTGCGGCGCGTGAGGGCGGTGATGGTGTCGGACATCCGCTTATCGGTGTCCGAACCGGGCGGCGACCCAGGTGAGATTGCGGACCGGTGCGGTCCACACCGTGGTGTCGAGCTCGGCCATGCGTCCCCCTTGTGACGGTGTCAGGCGAGGCGGTTGCTACCCCTGAGGCTACGAGGCAGACCCTGACAGGGGATGACACCGGTCCTGACGATCAGGTGAACAACCGACGGACGGCGGCGCCGAGGATCACCGGTGGCGGCGCCACTCCTCGAAGCCGGCCAGGTCCGACAGGCCGTCGACTTCGTCGGGCTCGGGGAGCGACGCCAGCGCCACCAGAGCCCGCGCCGCCAGGGTCACCACCGCGGGGTAGCTCTCCTTCAGGGGAGCTCCCTCGCCCGGAGGGGCGGGCGTCTCTCGGAGTCGCTCGAGCGCCTCGATGGGGTCGGCGCAGCGGTAGTCGGCCGGTCGACGCTCGAGCTCGTAGGCCACCACCTCGAGGGCCAGGCGGAGCCCCTCGATGGGAGCCTGGGTCACGGGCGCTCGACCACGCCGTCGGGGCGGCGGGCGAAGCGCTGCGGGTCGGCGCCGTGGACGGGGTCGTCGTCGGGCCAGGGCCATCCGCCGAACTGGGTCTCCCGGTAGTCAGCGAAGGCCTGCTCGATCTCGTGCTCCTCGTTCATCACGAACGGCCCGTAGCGGGCCACGGGCTCACCGATCGGGCGCCCCTGCAGGAGGAGGACGTCGACGCCCCCGGGGCTGGACAGCTCGAGGTCGGCGTCGCTGCGCACGACCGAGCCGGTCTGCACGCCCACGTCGACGCCGTCGATCACCAGGCCCTCGCCGTCGAAGGCGTAGAGGGTGCGGACGGTGTCCGCGCCCTGGGCGGCCGGCATCGTCCACCGGGCCCCGGGATCGAGGCGGATGTGCCAGATGGCGACGTCGGCTTCCGGGCGGTTGGCCCAGGAGTGCGGCGGCGGTGAGGCGGGCTCCAGGTCGCCGAGGCGACCGGCGATGACCGTCACCTCGGTGACGTGGCCGTCGTCGTCGACGTGGCGCAGCCGGGGCGTGTCGCCGTCCCACAGCATGGCGAAGTGCGGCTCGACCATCTTGTCGTCGGCCGGCAGGTTCAACCAGATCTGGAACAGCTCCAGCGGGTTGGGGCCCTCGGTGTCGAGCAGCGGGAACATCTCCGAGTGCACGATGCCGCCGCCGGCGGTGAGCCACTGCGTGTCGCCGCGCCCGAAGCGGGCGGCGGCGCCGAGCGAGTCGCTGTGGTCGATCAGGCCCTTGCGCACGTAGGTGACCGTCTCGAAGCCTCGGTGCGGGTGACCGGGGAAGCCGGGCACGGTGCGGCCGTGGTACATCCGCCAGCCGTCGACGCCCTCGAAGTCCTGGCCCAGGTCGCGGCCCTCGAGGGAGGCCTTGGGGGCAAACGAGCCGTCGCCTTCCGGATAGGCGTCGTCGTGGTGGACGCAGAACAGGAACGGGTCGATGGTGGGCCACTGGAACCCCAGCGGCACGGTCTGCAGCACCGAATCAGCCATGCCACGAGCCTACCGGTACTTGCGCCCGCAACCACCCCGGTCGAACCCCCCGCAACCTGTGTTCGAAATCCGCTCGAATCGAGGCTGGAGAACACAGGCTGCTGGGGTGCAGCCCGGTGAGCGGACCTCGGCGCTTCCAAGTTCCAGCCTGTGTTCGAAATCCGCCCGGATCGTGGCTAGAGAACACAAGTTGCGGGGGTGCAACCGGGCGAGCGGACCGCCGCGACCCCGGCGGATGCGTGGGTGAGTACCGTCGAACGGGTGGACGGGCTCGAGCGCATCGACGACGACGACGACGAGCTCGCTGCGTTGGCGCTGGCCGGCGATCCCGACCAGCCGCTGCCCGACGACGCCGTGCCGTTCGAGCCCACCGAGGCGACCGGCGACCCGCTGCTGCCGTCGTGGTACATGCCCTCCCCCGCCGGCGGGGTCGGTGCGCAGGCGGGGTGGCGGCGGCGGGTGGCCATCGTGGTCGTCGCCGCCTTCCTGCTGATCAACGCGGCCGGGCTCTGCAGCACCTACGGCCCGCCGTTCGGCATCTGACCTCGCGCGCAGGGATCAGGGAAGCGTGGCGAGGACCTCGAGGATCTCGTCGCCGTAGCTGTCGAGCTTGGCCGGGCCGATGCCAGGGCAGGCCCGCAGCTGCTCGAGCGTGGTGGGGTGGCGCTCGGCGATGCCATCGAGGTGCTTGTCGCTGAGCACCACGAAGGCCGGCACGCTGTCGGCCTTGGAGCGCTCGAGCCGCCACGCCCGAAGGGCAACGCCGGCCGCCTCGGCCTGCGGCGACGGGGGCGGCGACAGCGTGCGGGGGCTGCCGTCGAAGGTGACCCGCTCACCGAAGCGCACGAAGAAGGAGCCGCCGTCGTCGAGGCGCAGGCGCACGCCCTCGGCCTCGACCGCCTCCACGGCGCCCTCGTAGCCACCCAGGACCTTCAGGTGCTGGCCCTCTTCGGCAGGCAGGGTGCTGCGGGGCTCGGGCACGCCACGGGCCGGCACACCGACGGGAGCCCGGGACGCGGCCGCTGCAGCCCGCAGGTGGCCGTGCTCAGCCGAGCCGTCGAGCTCCCCCAGGAAGGGCGACCGCCGTGTGCGGTCGCCCAGCACCAGCACGCGCTGGCGGCCACGGGTGATGCCGACGTGGAGCACGCGGCGCTCCTCCTCGATGTCGCTGGCCAGGCGGTGGGGCATGAGCCCTTCGGAGGCACCGAACACCACCACCCGGTCCCACTCACGGCCCTTGACCCGGTGGATGGTGGACAGGGTGACGCCGCCCTCGGCCCGCTCCCGGTGGAAGGCGCGGCGCAGCCAGGCCTCGAAGGAGCCGGCGTCGGGGTGGAGGTCGGCCACCTGGAGCAGGCCCTCCAGGTCGTCGAGGTGGGAGCCGCTGGCGCCGCCGCTGCTGTCGAGCAGCGTCATGGCGGAGCCGAGGCCGATGTCGTCGCGCACGGCGGTGAGGAGATCGCGCGAGCTGGCCCCGGCGCGGGCCATGGTGGCCAGACGGTCGAGGTCCATGGCCAGGTCGTCGAGCTTGGCGGCCACCTTGGCGTCGTCGATGCGGGCGGCCGCCTTGCGCACGTCGGCCACGGAGCGGCACTTGTCGAGCCACTTGGTGGCCCACTGCGGCAAGCCGCGGCTCGGACGGCGGTGCACCTCGGCCAGGTCGGCACCGGCCACGTGGTCGGGCGACACGGCGATGCGCAGGTAGGCCAGCGCCGCCCGCACGCCGAGGCGGTTGAGGACGCTCTCGTCGAGGATGGAGTCGACGGCCACGCCGGCCTCGGCGAGGGCCACGTGGGGGGCCAGCAGCAGCGACTGCACACGGGTGAGCACCGCCACCTCCTCGGGCGCCGCCCCCGGCTCGGCCAGCCAGCCGGTGACGGCGTCGACGAGGGCGCGGGCACCGGTGTCGGAGGCGTGCGTGGCGACGGTGAGGGCAGCAGCGTCGGTGACGACGTCGGGGCCGGGACGGATCTCCTTGGCCACCCGCACGTCGTTGTAGCCGAGCAGCGTGGATGCCGCGACGGTGACCGGCGCCGGGCACCGGTAGTTCACCTCGAGGGCGTGCTCGGCCGCCCCAGGGAAGTACCGGGCGAAGTCCACCAAGAAGCGAGGGTCGGCCCCCACGTGCCCATAGATGGTCTGGTCATCGTCCCCGACCCCATAGACGTCGGCCGGAGGACCGGCGGCCAGACGAACCAGCAGCACGTGGGCCGGCGTGAGGTCCTGCAGCTCGTCGACCAGCACGTGGCGGTGGGCGGCCTGGATCCTCCGCCGCAGCTCGCCGTCGGCCAGCAGCGCCTCAGCGGCGCCGAAGACCTGCTCGTCGAAGTCGATGGCGCCCCGCTTGCGCAGCGCCTCGCGGTAGGGCTCGTAGGCGGCGGCCAGGCCGGTGACGTCGTCGAGGCTGTCCTCCACCTCCTCCGGGCGGCGCAGGCCGAGCCGGATGAGCGAGAGGCCGTCGAGGTAGGGGGCCAGCGGGTCGGTGTTGACCCGGCGCTGCTTCGACGGCACCAGCTGCTCCACGATGCTGCGCACCTCGCGCTCGTCGAGCAGCTGGGGGCGGCGGCCCAGCGCCTCGGTGAGGATGCCGTAGCCCCAGGCGTTGAGGGTCTGGATGCGGGCACCCAGGCCGGGCAGCCGGGCAGCCATCTCCTCCTGGGCCTTCTTGTTGTAGGCCAGGGCCACCGTGGTGTCGCGCTCGTAGCCCCGATCGGCCAGCAGGTGCCGGTAGCGCTCGGTGAGGACGCGGGTCTTCCCGGAGCCGGCCGGGGCGATGATGCGGGCGGGCCCCGCGCCGTGGGCCACCGCGGCCAGCTGGTCGGGAGCGAGGGTGGCCGTCGGGGCCACCGGAGGCGGCACGGGGCGCAGCGAGCCCAGCTCCACCGACTCCCTGTGGACCACGGCGAACCCCCCGAGCGCCGCAGGATCGAGCGGGCCACGCGGCCCGCCATCGATCCAGGCCGACGCACCGTCGGGCAGCACGAGGTCGGCCTCGCCTCCCTCCTCGCCCCCGAGCCGGGCCGCCTTCCGGGCCCACCACCAGATCGGGTCCCCGCCGGCTCGGGCGTCGTAGCTGTTGGCCCACACCAGGAAGTGCAGGCGGTCGCTCCACGCCTCGAAGCCCGCGCCCAGGCCCCACAGCGGCTCGGTCGACGAGACCGGCACCCGGAACCGGGCGGGGTCGGCGACGAGGTCGATCACCACCGGGGTGCGGGTGCTCCACGCGGCGTGCAGCGCGCTCACTACGCCGGCGGGCTCGCCCAGCGCGGCGTCGTCGACCACCACCCGCTCGGCCCCGGCCCAGGCGGCGGGTACGGGATCCCCGCCGGCCACGATCACGGCGCGACCGAGCGCGGACGGACCAGGAGCGGGCATGGGGAGCAGGCTACGCACGCGCTGTGACGGCCCGACGCTGACAGTCGGTGTCAGGCATGGTCCCGTACGGTCGATCCCATGCCCACCACCGACCTCGACTGGACCGATCTCCTCCTCGAGCAGCTCACCTGGCACTGGGACGTCCACGCCCGGCCCCGCCTCGACGGCCTCACCGACGAGGAGTACCTGTGGGAGCCCGTCCCCGGCTCGTGGAGCCTCCGGCCACGCGACGAGGAGATCACCACGATGGCGGCCGGCGGCGGCGACTGGGTGGCCGACTTCGACCACCCCGAGCCGTCCCCGGCACCGGTGACCACCATCGCCTGGCGCCTCGCCCACCTGCTGGTCGGCGTGTTCGGCGAGCGCAACGCGTCCCACTTCGGTGGACCGCCGGTCGACTACGCCACCCGGGTGTGGCCGGCCACCGCCGCCGACGCCCTCGCCCAGCTCGACGCCGAGCACGACCGGTGGGTGGCCGGTGTCCGCCTCCTCGGCGCCGACGGGCTGGGCCGCCCCGTGGGCCCCGCCGAGGGCCCCTTCGCCGAGCACCCCTACGCCACGCTGGTGCTGCACATCCACCGCGAGGCCATCCACCACCTGGCCGAGGTCGCCCTCCTGCGCGACCTCTACGCCCACCGATCGTGACCTGATCCGCAGGCGCTGGGCCGCAGGCAGCATGATGCAGGGGTGACCTCCCCCCAGCAGACGCTCGTCACCCTCGACCTCGAGGGCGTGCTCGTGCCTGAGATCTGGATCGCGGTGGCGGAGCGGACCGGCATCGACGAGCTGCGCCGCACCACGCGCGACGAGCCCGACTACGACGTGCTGATGCGCTACCGGCTCGACCTGCTGGCCTCCCACGACCTCACCATGTCGACCATCGCCGAGGTGATCGCCGGCCTCGCCCCGCTGCCGGGAGCGGCCCAGTTCCTCGATGCGCTCCGGAACCGCACCCAGGTGGTGATCCTATCCGACACCTTCGAGCAGTTCGCCGCCCCCCTGCTCGCCCAGCTCGGTCGGCCCACGGTCCTGTGCCACCGCCTCCTCGTGACCGACGACCGCATCGTGGGCTACCAGCTGCGCCAGCCCGACCAGAAGCAGAAGGCCGTGCAGGCGTTCCAGTCGCTCAACTACCGGGTGATCGCGGCCGGCGACTCCTACAACGACACCACCATGCTGGCCGCCGCCGACGTCGGGTTCCTGTTCCACGCCCCCGCCAACGTGATCGCGGAGTTCCCCGACTTCGCCGCCCTCGACAGCTACGACGAGCTGCTGGCCGCCATCGACCGGTCCCTGGCCTGACGTGCCCGAGCTCACCAGCCATCGCGCCAACGGGCCGGAGCTGGCGCTCACCGCGCTCTACGAGATCCTCACCCTGCGCTGCGCCGTGTTCGTGGTGGAGCAGGACTGCCCGTACCTCGACATCGACGGCCGAGACCTGGAGCCGTCGACCGTGCACCTGTGGCTGGCCGACGGCACCGAGATCGCGGCCTACGTGCGGGTGCTGGCCGAGCCCGACGGTGGCAGCCGCATCGGTCGGGTGGTGACGGCCCCCGCCCACCGCGGCCACCACCTGTCGGCGCGGTTGCTCGACCAGGCGCTGGTGACCGCCGAGCGACCCGTCGTGCTGGCGGCCCAGTCGCACCTGGTGGGCCTCTACGCACGCCACGGCTTCCTGGTGGACGGCCCCGAGTTCCTCGAGGACGGCATCCCCCACACCCCCATGCGGCTGGCCTGACGCCCGGTACGGTGACGGTCGTGTCCGAGCCCGCCGACTCGTCGGCACCGCTGCCCGCCGACGACCGGCCCCACCGGCCCGACCCTCGGGCCCGCACGCTGTGGACGGTGGCCGCGGCGGCGGGCTTCGCGCTCCTCAGCGCGCCGATCGGCGCCCTGCTGGTGGTCGGCGGGATCTGGCCCGCGGCACCGGTGCTGGCCCTCGCGGCAGCCGCTGGCGGCGCCCTGTTCGGTCGCGCCGCCTGGCGTCGCCGCAGCTGGTCGCTGGGCGTGTCGTCGCTCGAGCTGCGCCGCGGCGTGGTGATCCAGCGCGCGTCGTCGATCCCCTACACCCGGATCCAGCAGATCGACGTGGAGCGCGGCCCCGTCGAGCGGCTCATCGGGCTGTCGCAGCTCGTCGTGCGCACCGCCGCGGCCACCACCGACGGCACCCTCTACGGCCTGGCCCCCCACGACGCCACCCGCATCCGGCAGCACCTGCTCGAGGTGGCCGGGGTCGACGATGCCGTCTGAGCCGACCTCGACGCCATCCTCCGGTGGTCCCCCGCCTCCGGGATCGCCGCTGCCGCCTCCACCGCAGTGGGCGATGGGGGCGCCGCCGCCCACCCGGGCCCCGGTCGCCCTGCACCAGCCGTCGCGCACGAGCCCGCTCACCGTGGCCCTCGAGCTGGCCGGCCTCGTCACCCTGGGGGCCGCGGTTGCGCTGGCCGTGGTGGCCGGCGCCGGGCTCGAGGTGGCGCAGCTGGCGCTGGGCGCCCTGGCCATCGGCGCGCGGGTGGTCGGCTGGTGGTTCCGCACCTACACGGTGACCGAGGGCGAGCTGGTGCTCGATGAGGGCGTGCTGCAGAAGCGGCACCGCGTGGTGCCCTTCAGCCGCATCCAGCAGGTGGAGCTCCGCCAGCAGCTGTTCGCGCGCCTCTTCGGCATCACGGTCGTCCAGATCGAGACCGCCGCCGAGTCGGGCTCCACCGCGGTCAGCCTGCGATCGCTCGAGGTCACGCAGGCCGAGGCCCTGCGCGACCACCTCCTCGCCGAGCAGCGTCGGGTCCGCCGAGGCGAGGCCCACCGTCCCACCGACCCGGGCACGGCCTGGGAGGCCGACCGGCTCACCGCGCCCCGCCGCTCGCTGGTGCAGCTCACCCCGCTGCAGCTCCTGGCCGCCGGCGCCACCGGCAGCGGTGCCGTCGGCGCCACCACCGCGGTCGTGGGCGGCAGCGCGGTGCTGGCCACGATCGTGGGGGTCGCCCGCGACTGGAACCCTCTCCTCACGTTCGCGCTCTTCGGCGCGGTGGCCATAGGGGCCAGCGTGGCGCTGGCGGTCTCCAGCGCGCTGTCGTCGATGGTGCACTGGTGGGACTACGAGCTGGTGGTGTCGGGCGACGACCTCCACCTGTCCCACGGCCTGCTCGATCGCCGGCAGCACACCATGCCGCGCCACCGGCTGCAGCACGCCCGGGTCACGGACAACCCGCTGCGACGGGCCCTCGGCTTCGTCTCCCTCGACCTCCACAGCGCCGCCTCCCCCGGTGGGGGCGGCCAGCAGCAGGGCCACGTCACCATCCCGCTCGTGCGCCGCGCGGTCCTGGCCGACCTGCTCGCCGATGCCATGGGAGCCGACCGGTGGCGACCTCCGGAGCTGGCACCCCGCCCTCACGTCGCCCGCCGTCGAGCCGTGGTGCGACGCACCGGCTTGCTCGCCGCCCTCGTCGTGCCCCTGGCCGTGGTGGGCTGGCCGGCCGGTGCCGGCATGCTGCCGCTGGCCCTCCTCGGTGTCCCGTGGGGGCGGCTGGCCCACCGGCGAGCCGGCTCCGCCCTCGACGGCGAGGTGCTGGCCTTGGCCGCCGGCGCCGTGGTGCACCACCTCGACCTCATCCCGGGTGAGCGGCTCCAGAGCGCCCGCACCTCGGCATCGCCGCTGCAGCGCCGGGCCCAGCTGGCCACCCTCCACCTCGACGTGGCCGGGGGCAGCCGGTTCGGCACGGCACCGCGCCTGTTCGACCTCGGGGAGCTCGTCGCCGCTGGTGCCCGCCGTCGGCCCCCCAGCCGCCCGTGACCGCCCCCGACTGGCTCGACGAGCTCGACACCTCCGCCGGCCCCCCGTGGGTGGCGATGGGCACGCGGGGCATCGCCGAGGGCGACTGGCTGGCGCCCGATCACGACCGCGAGCGCGACCTGGCCCACAAGGCCGAGCTCCTCCGCCTCCGCCACGACGACGTCTTCGCGGCGCTCCCCACCCCCGCGGTCGACGCCGCCTCCCTCGAGACGCTGCGGCTGGTCGAGGCGGCCACCGGCAGCACGGGTGACCCGGCGGGGCACCCCCTCGACGCCGCCGGTCGCCTGGTGCAGGAAGACCTGTGCCTCCTGGTGCTGCGCGACGGCGCCCCCCACCTCGACGCCGCCTCGCTGTGCTTCCCGTCGTACTGGCGCCTGGCCGACAAGCTGGGCCGGCCCCTGGCCGAGGTGCACGGCCCGGTGGCCCAC
>JBPPMN010000015.1:0-38355 GCA_051306055.1 Acidimicrobiales bacterium | reverse complement strand
CCCGGTGGGCCGGGGGCGTCGGGGGTGCGGCGGGTCCAGCGTGGCTTCCGGGTGAGCGACGAGGTGGCCGCCCGCTTCGACATCGTGGGCTTCGACCCTCGGGGCATCGGTGGCAGCACCCCGATCACGTGCGGGAGCGCGGTGGTGGCCTTCCGAGCCAGCGACCTCGACCCCGACTCCCCCGAGGAGGAGGCCGCCATGGTCGCCGCGGCCGAGGCGGTGGCCGACGAGTGCACCACCACCGAGGGCGATCGGCTGGCCCACCTCGGGACGCTCGACGTGTCACGAGACGTCGAGGTGATCCGACGGGCGCTGGGCGAGGAGCGCGTCAGCTTCGTGGGCCTCTCCTACGGCACGTTCATCGCCCAGCTGTGGGCGGATGCCCATCCGGGCTCGGTCCGCGCGCTGGTGCTCGACGGCGTGGTCGACCCCGGCTCGGGCGGCCTGGGCGGTTCGACTGCCCAGGCCGACGCCGTGGAGGCCGTCACCGTGGCCATCGACGACGCCTGCGCGGCCGATCCCGGGTGTCCCCTCACCGGCGCCGGTGGCGTGCTGGCCGCCTACGACGCGCTGGCCGAACGGGTGGAGGCCGGCGACGGAGCTGGAGCCGGCGTCGGTCCGACCCAGCTGGCCCATGCCCTCATCTACGCCACCTACGGCGAGGACCTGTGGCCCCGGCTGTGGTCGGCCCTCGCGGACGCCGTCGGGGGTGACTTCGCCGGGGTGGCGTCGATGGCAGCTTCGTTCACCGGCCTGGTCGACTACGCCTCGTTCGCCATCGTGAGCTGCCTCGACGACCCGCACCCGGTCGGCTACCGAGCCTGGAAGGCCAGCGCCGACCGCCTCGTCGACGATGGGTCGCGCCTGGGGCGCACCATCGCCAACGAGCTCCTGCCGTGCGCGTTCTGGCCCAACGGGGCCGCCCGCCCCACCGAGGTGCGGGCCGAGGGAGCGCCGCCGATCCTCGTGGTGGGCAGCACCGGCGACGCGGCCACGCCCTACGAGCAGGCCGTGCGGGTGGCCGACACCCTGGCGTCGGGCCACCTGCTCACGGTGGAGATCGAGGGCCACGTGGCCTTGGGCGACTCCGACTGCGCCGCGGAGGTCGTCACCCGCTACCTGATCGACCTCGCGCTGCCCTCACCTGAGCAGCGCTGCTGAGCTCTCGTCTCCGTCGGTTCGACCGCTCGGCGGCGGCCACCTACTGTCCGGGCGTCTCGTTGAGCCGAGCCCAGGGGGGAACCGGTCGCATGGAGTTCAACCTCGCCCAGGTGCACGACGCCGTGAGCGCGGTGGTGCCCGATCGTGAGTGCATCGTGTGGCGCGATCGTCGCCTCACCTACGGCCAGGTGGCCGAGCGCACCAACCGCCTCGCCAACCACCTGGTGGCGGCCGGCGTGGGGGCCCGCACCGAGCGCTCGGCGCTGGCCGGCCACGAGTCGGGCCAGTCGCACCTCGCCTGCTACCTCCACAACGGCAACGAGTACCTCGAGGCGATGCTCGGCTCGTACAAGGCTCGGGTGGCGCCGTTCAACGTGAACTACCGCTACGTGGCCGAGGAGCTGCGCTACCTCCTCAACGACGCGGCCGCCGAGGCCATCGTGTTCCACTCGGCCTTCGCCGACCGTCTCGCCGAGGTCCTCCCCGACCTCCCGCAGCTCAGCGTGCTGCTCCAGGTCGACGACGGCACAGGCGGGGCGCTGCTGCCCGGAGCCCAGTGGTACGAGGAGGCACTGGCCGCCGCCCCGGCCGAGCCGCCGAGCGTCGAGCACAGCCCCGACGACCTCTACATCCTCTACACCGGTGGCACCACCGGCATGCCCAAGGGCGTGCTGTGGCGGCAGGCCGACATCTTCGTGGGAGCGATGGGCGGCCGGAACCTGGCCACCGGTGAGGAGTGGGACGACCTCGACCAGGTGGCCGAGGCGGCGGCCAACGGCGGCGCCCGCCTCCTCCCAGCGCCTCCCTTCATGCACGGCGCCGGCCACTGGCTGGCCTTCAACGCCTTCACCGGTGGGAGCACCATCTGCATCCAGGACGACACCGTGGGCCTCGATGCCGACGACGTCTGGCGCACCATCGAGCGCGAGCAGGTGAACATCCTCCTGATCGTCGGTGATGCCTTCGGCCGACCGCTGGTCGACCAGCTCGAGGCCCGTGCGGAGAAGGGCGAGCCCTACGACCTCGGCTCGATGCTGATGGTCGTGTCGGGCGGGGCACCGCTGAACTCCACCATCAAGGACCGCTTCCTGGCCGCCCTGCCCACCGTGATGGTGATGGACGCCGTGGGCGCCTCGGAGACCGGCAGCCAGATGTCGCACATGAGCGCAGCAGGGCAGTCGGCCAGCACCGGCACCTTCACCCCCGGCCCCGGCGCGGCCATCGTGAGCGAGGACCTCTCCACCGTGCTCGAGGCCGGTCACGCCGAGGTGGGGTGGTTGGCCCAGAAGGGGCGAGTGCCCCTGGGCTACCTCGGCGACGCCGAGAAGACGGCCCGCACCTTCCCCGTGCTCGACGGCGTGCGCTACTCGGTGCCCGGGGACCGGGCCCGACTCACCGCAGAGGGGATCATCGAGCTCTACGGGCGCGACTCCGTCACCATCAACTCCGGTGGCGAGAAGATCTTCGCCGAAGAGGTGGAGCAGGCCATCGCCCACCATCCCGACGTGTACGACGTGGTGTGCGCCGGGCGCCCGTCGGAGCGCTGGGGCCAGGAGGTGGTGGCGATGGTGCAGCTCCGGGAGGGCGCCACGGTGGCGCAGGACGACCTCCTCGCCGAGGCCGCCACCCACGTGGCCCGCTATAAGCTCCCGAAGGCCTTCCGCTTCGTCGACCACATCGTGCGGTCGCCGGCCGGGAAGGCCGACTACCGCTGGGCCAAGGAGCAGGCCGCCGAGAACGGCTGATCTGGTGGCGGCGCCACGAGGCGCAGCGGCCCGTCCGCGCGAGGCCGGCGCGACTCCTGCAGCAGGAGCTCCTCGAAGCGGTCCGGCTCGAGGGGGCGGCTGAAGAGATAGCCCTGCATCTCGTCGCAGCCGAGCTCGACGAGACGGCTCAGCTGGGTTGAGGTCTCCACGCCCTCGGCCACCACCTCGAGCCCGAGGCCGTGGGCCAGCGCCACCACCGCCACCACGATGGGCGCCTCCCGCTCAGCATCGATGGTGGCCACGAAGGACTTGTCGATCTTCAGCTTGTCCACCGGCATCTGGGTGAGGTGGCTGAGCCCCGAGTACCCCGTGCCGAAGTCGTCGATCGAGCAGGTCACCCCCATGTCGCGCAGGTCCTGCAGGGCGCTCTGCACTCCGCGAAGGTCGTGCAGGGCCAGGCTCTCGGTCACCTCCAGCTCGAGCCGGTGCGGGTCGAGCCCGGTCGAGCGGAGCACCCGGGCCACGACGTCCTCGATGTGCTGCTGCTGGAACTGCTGCAGGGACAGGTTGACGGCCACCACGAGCGGCTGGAGCCCCGCCCGCGCCCAGACCTGGTTCTGCCGGCACGCCTCCTCGAGCGCCCACTCGCCGATGGGCACGATCAGCCCGCTCTCCTCGGCGATGGTGATGAAGCTGCTGGGCTCGAGCAGCCCGAGCGTGGGGTGCTGCCAGCGCAGGAGCGCTTCCATGCCCGTCACGGTGCCGCTCGGAAGCTGCACCTTGGGCTGGTAGTGGAGCCGGAGCTCCTCCCGCTCGATCGCCGTGTGCAGGAGGCTCTCGAGGGCCAGCCGGTCCTGCGAGTGGTGGTCGATCTCGTGCTGGTAGGTGCAGGATCGCCGGCGGCCCTGCCCCTTGGCCCGGTACATCGCCCGATCGGCGTTCTCCAGCAGCTCGTGGGCGTCGTCGCCGTCGGTCGGGTAGGAGGCGACGCCGATGCTGGGGCTGGCGAAGATCCGGTGGCCGTTGACGGTGAACGGGTCGTTGAAGCGCTGGAGGATCACCTCGGCCAGCGAAGCGGCCGCGGCCGGGCCGTCGAGGTCCTGGAAGACGACCACGAACTCGTCGCCGCCGAGGCGGGCCACGGTGTCGTCCTTCCGGGTCGCCGCCAGCAATCGGCCGGCCACCTCCTGCAGGAGCACGTTCCCGGTGGCGTGCCCGAGGCTGTCGTTCACGTTCTTGAAGCGGTCGAGGTCGAGGAAGAGCACCGCCGCGTGGGTGCCCGTGCGGCGGGCGTGGGCGATGGCCAGCGAGGCCCGCTCCTCGAGCAGTCGGCGGTTGGCCAGCCCGGTCAGCTCGTCGTGGTGCGCCCGGTGCTCGAAGGCGGCCCGGCCCTGCACGAGGCGCACGAGGTACACGATGACCAGCAACGACAAGACAGCCGAGACGGCCAGGATCGAGGTGGCACCCGAGGTGCCCAGGCCTGGCGTCAGCACCGCAGGGCCCACCAGCACGGCGGCGGCCAGCACCAGCACCTGGGAGCGGGGCAGGCCCTGCGTGCGGCGCTGCACGGGCTCTGCGGCCGCCCCCGCCGCCGGATGGAGGGCGGCCGCGCCGAGGAGCGCGAAGCCCATCATGCGGGTCGCGTCGACCAATCGGCCCGTGGGGCCATCGTCGGTCACGGCCCCGACCAAGAGGCTGCTGTCGGCGACGAGCACCGCAGTCCAGGCGAGCAGGAACAGCCAGACGACCGCCCGACCGCTGCCCCGGACCTGCAGCGCCTGGAGGCCGAGGCTGATCACGAACACCCCGGCCACCACCGGGGCGAAGAGCTCCAGCTCCGGGCGGGCGACCAGCGTCCCGTCGTCGGCCAGCCACCCGGCGCCGACCCAGCCGAGCAGCCCCAACGTCGTGACGGCGATGGCCGACAGGCTGATGGCGTCGAAGACCCGGCTCCGATCGAGGTCGGCGATCATGAGGACGAAGCCGGTGGCGGCGAACAGGGCCACCGCGGACCCGATCAGCCACAGCCGGAGCTGCGGCAGGTCGGGAGGCCACGCCTGGTCGACGGACGCCGTGGCCAAGACCATCGCGGCGAGCGCCAGGGCGAACGCCGGGTACGGGTCGTGGCGCCGTTCATCGGTGATGCGCCGACCGGCGGCGCGGAACCGGACCGACGCCGCCAACAGGGCCACGAAGGAGAAGGTGCCCGTCACGGTGAGCAGCTGGTCGGACTGCAACCCGGCTGGGGGCCCGCTGGCGGTCACCCCGGCCAGCAACCCCACCGCCGCCAGGTAGCAGGCACTGGTGAGCCAGGCCGTCCGAAGGGTGCGAGGCGACGGCGCGAGGGCCATCGGCAGGACGCCCACCACACCGTGCGCGTCTCCAGCCATCGGTTCCCTCCTCCTCGTCACGCCCGCTCCGCCTTGCTCGTCCTCGGCGGCCGCACGCTGCGACCGCTACCCACTCAACGTGCTGAAGAATGCACGCAACGTGAAGTAGATGGTGCCGTGACGGTGGCTCAGCAGCAATGGTGCGTTCGACCCAGCCCGGTATGCACCAACCGGTCCCCCTGGTGCGGCGGGCCACAGCGGGCGTCGTCAGGCGGGTTCGATCTCTCCGCGGACCACGCTGACGCCGGAGTGGGCGGGGTCGCCGTCGTCGGGCTCGACGGAGACATCGAGGATCGGCGTGGCGACGAGATCGACGTCGGCGGGCACCGTGAAGGGGCCAGCGTCGTCGAGCACCCCCAGCGAGATCGTCTGGGAGACAGCGGGGTCGAGCAGCCAGATCTCGAGGTGGCTGCCCTCCGGCAGGTCGACGCCGGCCAGGTCGACCTCCACCTCGCGATCGCCGTCGCGCTCGACGAGCAGGGCAGTGCCCTCCGCACCCTCGAACCCGGGCAGCGCCGCCAGCTCGACCTGCTGCTCGGTGGGATCGTCGGTCGAGCCGCCGAGCGCGACCACCCCGGCGATGCCGAGGATCACGGCGAGCGCCGCCGCAGCGGCGAGCAACGGCCAACGACGCGCCGCCGACCGTGATCGCGGCGCCGGCTCGCCGGTTCCCTCGACGGGCCGCAGCGAGCGCGCCCCGTCGGCCACGGACGTCGGGGCGGCGGGCTCGGCAGGGGTGGCAGCGCCCGAGTCGGCGAACGCCTCGGCGGCGATGGCGTCGAAGAGACCAGCGGGGGGCGCCTGCAGGGTGGGGAGGTTGGCCAGAAGGCGGGCCACGGCCTCGAGCTCGGCGGCGTCGGCCTCGCCACCCTCGAGGGCAGCGGCGAGGTTCGGGTGGAGATCTCGCTCCTCGGTCATCGGGAGCCTCCAAGATGGGACCTGAGGGTGCGCAAGCCACGACGGATGTCGCTCTTGACGGTGCCGAGGGGCAGGGAGAGCCGCTCGGCGACCTCGTGGTTGGTCTGGTCGTCGACGAAGCTGGCGAGCAGCACGGCTCGCTGGCGCTCGGGCAGGCGCTGGAGCGCCTCGGCCAAGAGCAGGCGGTCGGGCAGCACATCCGGCTCGACGGTGGCCGGCATCCCATCGAGGCCATCGTCGCCACCGGAGACGATGCGGCTGGCTCGCTTGCGGTGGATGCCGTAGCAGGCGTTGCGAGCGATGCCGAACAGCCACTGCGGCAGCGAGCCCCGAGTCGGGTCGAACTGCTGGCGGGCCCGCCATGCCGACACGAACACCTCCTGCGTGGCATCCGCGGCATCGTCGGCCGACAGTCGCCGAGCGCAGTACGTGTGGATGGCCGCTCCCCATGCGTCGTAGGCCCCTCGGAGCGCCTCGGGGTCGCCGGCCGCCCATCGGACGGTCACGTCGTCGTGCAGGCGCGCGCCGTCCACGGGCGCAGCTGTCTCGACGGGGCGTTCCATCACGATCATCTTGCCTGATCTACGCCCCACCGGGCCCACCTGGATGCACGCAGCCACATCTTCTCCCCGAACGGCCTCCGATCATCTGCACGGAGCTGCATCCAACCGAGGCGTGCAGCGCATAGGGCGTCTCGATACCCCACGAGCGTTGCGTGCCGACCGGTCCGCCAGCTCCATCCCCACGGAGGAAACATGCGAAAGCCCATGGTTGCAGCCCTGTCGATGGCCGCGTTGGCACTGGGAGGCATCGCCGTCAGCCCGGCGGCCAGCGCCCAGGACCCCGAGTGCCAGACGATCGTCGAGATCGCGGCCGGCAACGAGGACTTCTCCACCCTGGTCACCGCGGTGACCGAGGCCGGCCTGGTCGACACCCTGAACGGCGACGGTCCCTTCACGGTGTTCGCCCCGACCAACGACGCCTTCGACGCCCTGCCCGAGGGCACCCTCGAGGCCCTGCTGGCCGACCCGGAGGGTGCGCTGACCGACATCCTCCTCCTGCACGTGATCGACGGTGCAGTCGACTCCGAGGCTGCCATCGCCGCCGCCGGCACCAACGTCGAGACGCTCGGCGGCCCCGTGGCCGTCGCCCTCGAGGGTGAGACCCTGACCGTGGGCGGCGCCCCGGTCATCGACACCGACATCGAGGCCTGCAACGGCATCGTGCACGTCCTCGGCGCCGTGATCACCGAGCCGGCTGCGGCCGAGACCCCGGCCCCGGCCCCCGAGCAGGAGCCCGAGGAGGAGATGCCCATGCCGACCGCCGTGAACACCGGCGACTCCGGCCTGGCGGCCTCCGCCAACGTGGCCGTCCTGCCCATCGCCCTGCTCGCCGGCCTCGCCGTGCTGGGCCTGGGCTCCTCGTCGTACGCTCTGGCCCGAGCCCGCCGCCAGGACTGACGAACCCGCACACAGCGTCCTGACGGGGAAGGGCTCCGGCCCTTCCCCGTCACGCGTCCCCGTCGCCCCGCCGATCCCTGGAGCCCCCGTGTCCCGCCGCGCTGCCCGCACCGTGATGGCCGTGTCAGCCGTGGTGCTCGTCGCCGCCATCGGCCTCTGGGTGGCGCAGGCCTCGGGCGACGAGCGGGCCGACCTGGTGGGCACGGCGGTGACCACGACCTCCACGAGCACGACCACCAGCACCACGGCGCCGCCGACCACCAGCACGACGCTGCCGCTGCCGGAGGTGCCCGTCACGCTGGTCGTCCCCTCCCTGGGCGTCGACGCGTCGGTCATCCCCGTGGGGCTCGAGCCCAACGGGGAGATGGAGGTGCCGCCGGCCGCCCAGGCCGGGTGGTACCACTACGGGCCCCGCCCGGGCGAGGTCGACGGCACCGCCGTCATCGCCGCCCACGTCGACTTCAACGGCGAGCGCGGCGTGTTCTACGACCTGCGCAGCATCGAGGTGGGCAGCGAGGTCAGCGTGGCCGACCAGGCCGGCGCCGTGCACCGCTACGTGGTGACCGAGCGGTACCAGGTCGCCAAGGACGAGCTGCCGATCGAGCAGATCTTCGTGGCCGACGGCCCGCCGGGGCTCACCCTCATCACCTGCGGCGGTGCCTTCGACGGCAGCGAGCGCAGCTACGAGGACAACATCGTGGTGCGGGCCGTCCCCGCGTGACCTACAGGAGCTCGCGGACCCGGGCCAGGAGCACGTCGAGGGCCGGGGCGTTCATGCCGCCGTGGGGCACGATCACATCCGCGTAGCGCTTCGACGGCTCGATGAACTGCTCGTGGCTGGGCCGCACCGTGGCCAGGTACTGCTCGATCACGCTCTCCGGCGACCGCTCCCGCTCGGCCACGTCGCGCTCCAGCCGGCGGATGAAGCGCACATCCGCGTCGGTGTCGACGAAGACCCGAAGGTCGAAGCGCTCGCGCAGCTCGGGCTCGTAGAGCACGAGGATGCCCTCCACCACGACCACCCGGGCCGGGCGCAGCGTGACCCGCTCGGCCAGGCGCTCGTAGGTGGCGAAGTCGTAGACGGGCACCTGCACCTCGAGGCCGTCGAGGAGCGCCTGCACGTGGTCGAGCAGGAGCGGCCAGTCGAAGGCGTCGGGGTGGTCGTAGTTGATGGCCGCGCGCTCCTCGAAGGGCAGGTGGTTGCGGTCGCGGTAGTAGGCGTCGAGCCGCACGAGAGCGAGGTCGGTGCCCCCGATGAGGCCGGCCAGCCGCTCGGCGACGGTGGTCTTGCCGGAGCCGCTGCCGCCGGCCACCCCAAGCAGGAACGGCTTCGTCATGGCCCCGTTCTACTGGACGGCGCTCACAGGGGAAGCTTCCCGGTGGCGTTGCGCACCGTGCCGTGGTCCTTCCAGTCCGCGATGGTGCGCTGGGCGATGCGCATCTGGTGGATCTCGTCGGCCCCGTCGGCGAAGCGGGCCCAGCGGGCCTGCTTGGCCATGTCGGCCAGCGGCGTGTCGGTGGAGTAGCCGAGGGCGCCGTGCACCTGGATGGCGCGGTCGATGATGCGGTTCAGGCTGTTGGCCACGAAGTGCTTGGCCATCGACACCTCGGCGATGAAGTCCTGCTTGGTGTCGATGAGGTAGGCGGCGTGCAGCACCATCAGCTTCGACTGGTAGAGCTCCATGGCGGAGTCGGAGATCATCCACTGGATGCCCTGCTTCTCGGCCAGGTAGGAGCCGTGGCTGTAGCGGCTGATGGAGCGGTCGACCATCATCTCGAGGGCGGTCTCGCACTGGCCCAGCCAGCGCATGCAGTGGGCCAGCCGGGCCGGTCCCAGGCGATACTGGCCCAGCAGGTGGCCCTGCCCGCGCCCGCCCAGCATCTGGTCCTTGTGCACCCGGAGATCGGTGATCCGGATCTCGCAGTGGTTGTGGCCGCCGCTCATGGTCTCCACGTCGCGGACGATCTCCCAGCCCTCCGAGGGGAGGTCGATGATGAAGCAGGAGTTGGCCGCCTGGGGCAGGTCGGGATCGTCCTCGGTGCGGGCGATGAGCAGGGCGAACTGGGCGCCACGGGCCCCGGAGATGAACCACTTGTGGCCGTTGATGACCCACTCGTCGCCATCGGGCTCGGCGTGGGTCTGGATGAGGGTGGGGTCGGACCCAGCCACCTCGGGCTCGGTCATGGCGAAGCAGGAGCGGGCCCGCCCGTCGCACAGCGGCCGGAGGTACTTCTCCTTCTGCTCGTCGGTGCCCCAGTGGAGGAGGGTGTGCATGTTGCCCTCGTCGGGGGCCTGGGCGTTGAGGGCGAAGGGCCCCATGCGGGAGCGGGCGGCCTCGGCCGACACGCTGGCCATGGCCACGTGGCCGAGACCCATGCCGCCCCACTCCTCGGGCATGTGGGGCAACCACAGGCCTCGCTCCTTGGCCTGACCCCGCATCTCGATGATGCCCTTGATCCAGTCGTCGCGGCTCCAGCCGTCGGCCTCGGCCTTCTCCTCGATGGGCGTGACGACGTCGCTGATGAAGGTCCGCACACGGTGGCGGATCTCCTCGATCTCGGGCGGAAACGTGAAGTCGATGGCCATGCGCGGAGTCTGCCAGAGAATCTTGACCCGCGGGTCAAGATTGGCGCTCAGGCCAGTCGGGGGCGCAGCGATGGCCACCGCGCGTCGGCTCGCACCAACGCCAGGTCAGGCTCGCCGTCGACGAGGCCGGCGGCGCGGAAGCCGGAGTCGGCGGCCCGCTCGAGCCAGGCGACCGACCGGTCGACGTCGTCGGCCCGAGCCCAGCTGCAGGCCACCTCGAAGGCGGTCTGGGCCGGGCTGGGCGGGCCCGCCGCGAACACCACCTCCCCCACCTCGGCTGCCTCGCCGAAGCGGTCGCCGTAGTGCAGGTGGGTCTGCAGGGTGGCTGCGCCCTCTTTGCCGGCTCCATCGGGTCGGGCCACGAGGCGCTCGGCCACCGCCCGGGCCGCGCCGGCGGAGGCCAGCAGCTCGGTGGCCACCAGGCTGGGCGGGCCGCCGGGCTGCGCCACGTAGGCGGCTTCGAAGCGCTCGAAGGCGGTCGGGTCGCCGGTGGCGAGGGCCACGGCCGCGAGGAGGAACGGGTTGGCCGCGGGACCGGCCCGCTCCGCCATGCGCCGGGCGCTGCCGGCGTCGCCGGCCCGCAGCGCGGCCCAGGCCTGCTGCTCGTCGCGGGCCGGATCGCCGGGGGTCAGCGTGGGAGGGCCCGCCGGGCCGGAGAGCGGGGCGCTGGGCACCGAGCGCAGGTCGCCCCGGCCGCGGCGACGCCGGGAGGGCGGACCTGAGCCGGTGTCGGGGGCGTCGACGTGGAACACGTCGGCCGAGCCGCCCCCTTGCGCTGCCTTCATCTCCTGCCAGTTGTTGAAGGCCAGGAAGAGGGCGAAGAAGGCGGCGTAGCCCTGCCCGATCGAGAAGGCCAGCACGGCGCCGCCGATGGCCGCCACGATCGACACCTTGCGGGCCGTGGGCAGCCCGAACAGCTCGGCCGTCACGTTGCCGCCGTCGAGCGGGCGGATGGGCAGCAGGTTGGCCACCGACCACCACAGGTTCTGGAAGGACAGGAAGTACACGGCCCAGATGGCCAGGCGGGGCAGGTCGAAGATGGCGTCGGAGCCGAAGAGCTGCCGGGTGGGGAGCCAGAGGAACAGCAGCGCCGCCCCGGAGCCCGCCACCGACACGAACACGCTGCGGGCGCGGGTCATGGTCTGGCGGCGGGAGCTGATGGTGACGCCGCCGAAGCCGTGGAGCACGATCGACGACGGGTGCCCGAACACCTTGAGGGCCAGGCCGTGGCCCAGCTCGTGCACGAGGATCGACACGAAGCTGGTGGCGATCCACACCAGCACCACGTCGAGGCCGATGTCGATGTAGCGGAAGCCGAACAGGCCGGCGATCACGAAGAAGACGGGCTGGACGTGCACCGGGATGCCGGCGACGCGGAAGTGGGCGGGGGCCGACACGACGAGCAGCCTACGGCGAGGCCCGCAGCACCACCGCAGCGGTCGCACCCTCGACGACGGTCGCGGCGGGGTCGAAGCGGTAGCCGAGCGGGTGCTCGAACGAGGCGAGGTCGGCGTAGCCAGAGGGTCGTTCGGTGAGCACCCAGCGCACCAGGGAGCCCTTCAGCAGCTTGTTCCAGTGGCTCACCGTGCGTCCCTGCTCGTCGAGGAAGCGCACGGTCACCCGCTGGGTCGGCGTCAGCGGGCCCCAGTCGATGGCGGCGGCGTGCTCGTTGGGCAGCAGGCTCCACACCACCGCCCCCTCCACCAGCGGGCCCAGCGTGGCGGTGAGGCGGGGCCGCCACCAGGAGGCGAGGCGACCGGTCTCGGGCAGCGCCGCCGACATCTTCAGCCGGTAGGGCGGCAGCGGGTCGGCGGGCGCCACGAGGCCCCACAGACCCGACACCGTGCGCACCCGTCGCTCCCCCAGGCGGCGAGCGTCGGCCGGGAGGCTGGCCCAGTCGAGCTCGCCGTAGAGCACCCCGGTGTAGCGCTGCATGGCCGGCCGGGTCCCCGCCCGCCTCGGGCTGGCGCCGGCCGCCCGGGCCGCTCGCAGCACGCGCTGGCGGTGGCGGTCGAGGTCGGCGTCGACCATCTGCCCCGGGGCCCACACCGGTCCGTCGCCGCCGGCCGCCTTGCCCTCCGAGGGCGGGATGAGCACGAAGGGTTGTGGTGCGGGCACGGGGGGTTCCTAGCATGACCCTGATGAGCCGCTTCTCCATGCCCGAGGCCCTCCCCGAGGGCGAGGAGAAGGTGGCGGCGGTGCGGAGCATGTTCGACGCCATCGCCCCCCGCTACGACCTCGTCAACCGGGTGATGACCTTCCGGATGGACGTGCGCTGGCGTCGGCGCACCGTGCGCTCGCTCGGCCTGCCGGCGAGATCGACCGTGGTCGACCTGGCCTGCGGCACCGGTGACCTGTGCCGCGAGCTCACCGCGCAGGGCCTGCGCCCGGTGGGCGCCGACCTGTCCTTCGGGATGCTGGCCGCGGCCCGCACGGATGCGCCTCTCGTGCACGGCGACGCCCTGCGCCTGCCCCTGCCCGACGCCAGCGTCGACGGCGTCACCTGTGGGTTCGCGCTGCGCAACTTCGAGTCGCTCCCGCCGTTCTTCGCCGAGCTGGCTCGCATCGTGCGGCCCGGCGGCCGCATCGCCATCCTCGAGGTGGCTGAGCCGCCCAACCGCCTGCTGCGGGCCGGCCACGGGTTCTACTTCGGGAAGGTGGTTCCGTTGGTGGGCGGCCTCCTCTCCGACCCGGCCGCCTACCGCTACCTCCCCCGCTCGGTGGCCTACCTCCCGGAGCCGGCCCGGATGCTCGACCAGCTCGCCGGCGCCGGGTTCGACGACGTCGACCGTCAGCTGCTGTCGGTGGGGATCGCCCAGCTCCTCACCGCCACCCGCCGGCCCGCGCCGAACGGGTGAGCGCACCGCTGCTGGCCCGCACCCGTCGGGTCGACCACGACCTCGACCTGCTGGCCCTGGCCGGCGGCGACGGCTTCCTGTTCGAGCGCTCGAGGGTGGGGTTGGCCGGACGGGGCGTGGCCCTGCAGGTCCCCGTCGACACCGTCGACGAGCGGCTGGCCGAGATGGAGACCGACGACGAGCTCGGCTGTCCCGGCTCCGGCCCGATCGCCTTCGGCGCCCTGCCGTTCCGGCCCGATCCGGCCACGCCGATGTCGATCCCGGAGGTCGTGTGGGGCCGGACCGACGACGGCACCCGGTGGGTCACCAGCATCACCCCCGCCGACGCGCCCGAGGCCGACCTCGTGGCCCTGTGCGAGCCACCGGCCCTGTCGCCTGCTGGGCCGCCCGGGCGGGTCACCGTCGCACCGGTGCGCTCGGCTGGATGGTGGTGCGACCTGGTGGGGAGGGCCACCGAGGCCATGGCGGCCGCCGGTCCCGACGGGCTGCGCAAGGTGGTGCTGGCCCGGGAGATCCTGGTGGAGGCCGATCGCCCCTTCGACCGGGCCCGGCTGCTGGATCGGCTGCGACGCACCTTCCCCGGCTGCTACCTCTACCTCGTCGACGGCTTCCTCGGGGCCAGCCCCGAGCTGCTGGTCGGCCGGTCGGGCGACGTGGTGCGGGCCCAGCCCATGGCGGGCACTGCGGCCCGCGGCGGCGACCCGGCCGCCGACGCCCGCCTCGCCGCCGGGCTGCTGTCGTCGGCCACCTACCGCCACGAGCACCAGATCACCATCGACATGGTGTTCGACACGCTCCTGCCCTGGTGCTCCTACCTCGACTACGAGCCCGAGCCGTCGGTCGTCGGCGTGGCCAACGTGCAGCACCTGGCCACGCTGGTGGAGGGGCGCCTGTCGCAGCCCACGCCCTCGGTGCTCGAGCTGGTGGCCGCTCTCCACCCCACCCCGGCGGTGAACGGGTGGCCCCGCCATGCCGCCCAGGCCTGGATCGCCGAGCACGAGGGGTTCGACCGCGGTCGCTACGCAGGCACCGTGGGCTGGGTCGACGCCCAGGGCAGCGGCACCTTCGCGGTGAGCATCCGGGGCGCCGACGTGGACGGCGCCAAGGCACGGGTGTGCGCCGGCAACGGCATCGTCGCCACCTCCGACCCCACCTCGGAGCTGGCCGAGACCCAGAGCAAGCTGCAAGCCATGTTGAGCGCCCTCACCCGGGTGTGAGGCGCTGACCTCGACGCTCGGGAGCGACGGCCAGCGGGTCGAGCCCAGCACGGATGGCACCCCAGCAGTACGCTCCGTCGGGTGCCTGCGGGCCACGGTCCGAGGACGACACGCCTCAGCAGGGCCTGCGGTCACCCCACGACATCGACGAACACGAGGCCACATGGGCATCTCGAAGATCGTCATCGGCTACGACCCCTCGGATCGAGCGCGTGAAGCCCTCGACACCGGCGTCGCGCTGGCCACCGCACTCGACGCCGCGCTGCACCTCGTCACGGCGTTCGATGACCGACCCAGCGGCGGCGTCGAGATCACTCCAGAACGCCAACGAGCAGAGCACCACCTCACTGCTGCCCGCACCGGGATCCCGCGACCGGAGGCAACGATCCACGAGCATGCGATCCCGGGGAGAGCCGCCGACGTGATCGTGAGGGTGGCCACCGAGATGGGGGCCGACCTCATCGTGATCGGCAACCGCGGTGCGCAGGGACCGGCTCGCGTCCTCGGGAGCATCGCCAGTGCCGTCATGGGCCACGCCCCCTGCCACGTCCTCGTCGTCAAGACCACCTGAGCCGCGCAGGCCCTGATCCTCAGGGCGCGGAGTTCACCAACGAGACGACCTGATCCAGGGTGAGCTGGCTGCCCTCGGCGCGCAGCCGATGCCGTTCGTCTCGGTCGAGGGCGCCGCGCAGCTCGTCCACCGCGCGCCGGTACAGCGCATCGTCGGCGGGGGTCCGGAACGAGACCCCGCCCTTGGTGGCGCGTCCCAGCACGAGCGCCGCACGGTCGGCGGGTCCGTGGTGGGCCTCCACATAGGCCAGCGTCACCAGGCATCGCTCCGGACCGCGTGGCACTCCGTCGTAGCGGGCGGCGGCGAGTGCCTCGAGGAGCCGGGCGCGCGCCCGGTCGGGACGGTCGCGGCTCAGCTCCGCGATGGCGAGGCTCGTGCGCGACACCACCGCGGTGGTGGGGTCGGACAGCTCACCGGGATCGCCCAGCCGGTCGGCCAGCTCGGCGGCCTGGTCGTGCTCACCCAGGAGGTGGTGAACGATCACCGCCTCGGCCGCGACCCAGACGGCATCGATCCCGACCTGCTCCACCAGCGCGTCGAGCTCGACGGCGGCCTCTGCGTAGCGCTGCTGGGACACGCGGAGCAGGCCGAGCCGATACCGAGACTCGGTCTCCTCGAGCCCGTGCTCACGGATGAGGTCGAAGGCCCGCTGGAGAGCTCGCTCCGCCGCTTCGGGATCGATGGCCATGGTCGCCAGCGCTGAGCTGAACAGGGCGGAGGCCAGCCACGAGGCGTGCTCGGCGACGGGATGCGGCTCGAGCTCGAGGGCGCGGTCGGCGTGGTCTCCCATCGACGCGTAGTCGGTGGCGAAGGTGGCGAGGACGGAGGCCGCTGCATGGGCCCGGAAGGCCAGCGACGGATCGAGTCCGTCCGCGGCGGCGGCGGTCTCCAGGCACTCCTGCACTCCTGCGGCGCGGCTCTTTCGGTTCCAGGCGCGAAGGGATGCCGTCAGGAGGCGGACGACCAGATCCCAGCGGCCCTCGCCGGCTGACCACTCCACCGCCAGCCAGAGGTTGTCGGCGTCGGCCTCGAACTCGGACTCGATCTGTACGAGCACGAGGGGGTCCTCCGGCGACGACTCCACCTGGGCGACAAGCCAGTCCCGGTGCCCATCTCGCACGTCGGACGCCTCACCGGCCGCGAGGAGCTTGTCCTGCGCGTACATGCGCAGGGTCTCGAGGAGCCGATAGCGCGAGACGACATCCTGGACATCGACCGTGACCAGCGACTTCGACACCAAGCTGCCCAGGACGTCCACGGTCGAACGGAGGGAGCCCTGCGAGCAGACGCCCTCGACGGCGGGGAGGGTGAACCCACCCGCGAACGCCGCCAGACGTCGGAACAGGATCTGCTCCTCGTCGTCGAGCAGGTCGTGGCTCCAATCGACCACGGCCTGGAGCGTCTGCTGACGCTGGGCCCGTCGACGGCCTCCGCCGGTGAGGAGCCGGAAGCGGTCATCGAGGCGCTTCGCGATGTCGGCAGGGCTCAGGTGCTGAACCCGCGCCGCCGCCAGCTCGATGGCCAGCGGCATCCCGTCGAGCCGACGGCAGATCTCCTCGACCGCCGACCGGTGACCGCCGTCGAGGTCGAAGCCCGGCTGCACGGCCACCGCTCGATCGGCGAACAGGACCAGAGCATCTCCAGCGGGATCAAGCGATGCAACGGTGAGGGTCACCTCGCCCTCCACGTCGAGCGCCTCGCGACTGGTGGCGAGCACGCGCACCCCGGGCGCGCCAGCGAGGATCCGGTCGACGAGGTCGGCCACGGCATCGATGACGTGCTCGCAGTTGTCGAGCAGCAGGAGCGCCTCCCGACCGGAGAGGAAGCCCACGACGACCTCGTCGAGCGACTCGCTCTGGTGCCCGCTGGGGAGACCGAGGACGTCGCCGACGGCCCGGGCGACCTGCTCGGCCTCCCCGATCGGTGAGAGGTCGACGAAGTAGACGCCATCTCCGTGGTCGCCAAGCCGCTGGCGGGCGGCTTCCACCGCCAAGCGCGTCTTGCCGCTCCCGCCGACACCGGTGAGCGTGACCACGGCGCTGTCCTCCAAGCGGCGTTGCACCTCCTCGATCTCAGACGTCCGCCCGACGAACGAGGTTCGGCTCCGAGGCAGGTTGTCTGATGCCTTCGCCGCTCGAAGCGGGGGGAACTGCTCCTCCAGCCCCTCGACCGTCACCTGGAAGACCCGCTGGCGTCGATCGAGGTCCTTGAGGCCGTGGTCACCGAGGTCGAGCAGCGACACGCCCTCGCTGATGCGTCCCCGGACCATCTCCTCCGTGGAGCGTGAGGCGAGCACCTGTCCTCCGTGCCCGACGTCCATCAACCGTGCCGCCAACGTCGGGGTGGGACCGAAGTAGTCGCCGTCACGCTCCTCTGCCTCACCGGTGTGGATCGCCATGCGGGCCCGGATCGGCTGGCCGACCCATGGTTCGATGGCCAACCCCCGCTGGGCTGCGACGGCCGAGGCGAGTGCGTCCGCGGCCTTCTCGAAGGCGGCCATCGCTCCGTCACCGGTGTGCTTGACGAGATAGCCCCCGTGGCTCCGGATCGCGTGGGCGACGATCGCGTCGTGCCGCTCGAGCGCGGACGCCATCGAGGGCTCGTCCCAGTGGCGCGTGCTGCCCTCGATGTCGGTGAACAGGAAGGTGACCGTGCCGCTGGGAGGTTCCACCATGGCGTCAGACCACGCCCTTCGAGAGGCGGACCGGGCGGCCCGCCGCGTTCACGCTCGAGATCCTCCCATAGGGGCGAGCGCAGCGCCCCGTGCTGGTCTCGGCGCGGACGTGGACCCTGAGGCGGGGCAACGCCACGCCGGGGTCTCTCAGCGGACGCGCACGAGGCGCAGGACGTCGGTGGTGGGCTCCGACTCGTGGGGAGCGCCCACCAGCACGCCCACCAGGTCGCCGGAGTGCAGCCAGCCCAGCGTCGAGGCCTTCTCGACCGCGTGCCACACGATCTCGTCGGTGGTGCCGTGGTGCTCCATCACGACGGGCCGGATGCCCCAGGCCATGGCCAGCTGCCGAGCAGTGCGCTCCGAGGGCGTCATGGCCAGGATGGGGCAGGTGGGCCGGAAGCGGCTGATCATCCGGGCGGTGCGACCGGAGTCGGTGCAGGCGATGATGGCGGCCAGCTCCGCATCGGCCGAGGCCCGCCAGGCCGCCGCGGTGATGGCGGAGGTGATGCGCACCGTGGTGGGTGCGTCGTGGAGCCCCGCCAGCTGCCGCTGCCCCAAGCGGGTACCCCACCCCTCGTAGTCGAAGTCCTGCTCGGCTCGGGCCGTGATGCGAGCCATGGCCGCCACGGCGGCCACCGGGTGGGCGCCGATGGCCGTCTCACCGGAGAGCATCACCGCGCTGGTGCCGTCGAACACGGCGTTGGCGACGTCGGACACCTCGGCCCGGGTGGGCGTGGGCGCCACCACCATCGACTCCAGCATCTGGGTGGCGGTGATCACGGGCTTCCCGTGGGCCACACCGCTGTGGATGATCTGCTTCTGGATGTGGGGGACGTCCTCGAGGGGAAGGCGCACACCGAGGTCGCCCCGGGCCACCATCACACCGTCGGCCATGTGGAGGATGGCCTCGACGTCGGCCACGGCCGGCCCGGTCTCGATCTTGGCCACCACCATCGGACCGTCGGGGCCGCAGGCCACCCGGATGGCCGCCACGTCGTCGGCGTTCTGCACGAACGACACCGCGACGGCATCGATCCCGGCGTGCAGCACGCCTTCGAGGAGCCGCAGGTCGTCCTCGGTGGGCGACCGCAGCGTGATGCGACCCTCGGGCAGGGACACCCCTGGCCGGCCCCGCACCACTCCCCCGCCGGTGACGGTGGCCACGACACCGCCGGATCCGCGGTCGGACACCACCAGCGTGACGCCACCGTCGCCGAGGGCGATGCGATCGCCCGGCGTGAGGGCATCCACCGCGCCGGCCAAGGCCACGGCCACCACCTCCGCCGTGCTGATGTCGCCGGGCTGGGCCTCGGTGAGCCGCAGGTGGGCGCCCGGCACGAGCAGGACGCCGTCCTCGTGGAACGGGGCGGAGCGCACCTTCGGGCCGGGCAGGTCGACCAGGATGCCCACCGGGCGACCGACGTCGCGGGAGGCGGCCTGGATCCGCTTGATGCGGTCGAGGCTGGCCTCGAGGGGACCGTGGGCCATCCCGATGCGGCACACGTCGGCCCCGGCCTCGAGGACCCCGCGCAGGATGTCAGGCGGGTCCGAGGCCGGACCGATGGTGGCGACGATCTTCGTGCGGCGGCCGGGCATGGCCCCAACGCTACGCCGCGGGTCGGACCGCTCCGTCCCGGTTGCGGGATCAGCTGTCGGGGCGGGTCAGCGCCTCGGCCACCGCGGCGTTGATCTGCCGGTGCACGCCGACGTTGTCGGCTCGGTCGGTGCGCGCCACCAGCACGTGCACGCCTCCGGCGGCGAGCGCTCCGGCGACGGCGGCGCCGACGTCGTCGACGACCCGGGCCTCGGCACCGTGGGCGGCCGCCACGGCGGCCAGGTCGAGCCCGTGGGGGGTGCCGTACACCAGCTCGAAGCGGTCGGGGGCCACCACCTCGGCCTGGGGCAGGAAGGAGAAGATGCCGCCGCCGTCGTTGTCGACCACCATCACCACGAGGTCGATCCCCCGCTGGGCGGCCCCCAGCAGCCCGTTGGTGTCGTGCAAGAAGGCCACGTCGCCGATGAGCAGGGCGGTGGGGGCCCGGGTGGCGGCCGCCACGCCGACCGCCGTCGACACGACCCCGTCGATCCCGTTGGCCCCCCGGTTGGCGTGCACCCGCAGCAACCGCCCGCCGGTGCCGTACCACTCGAGGTCGCGGATGGGCATCGACGACGACACCACGAGGTGGGCGCCGTCGGGCAGCGCCTCCACGACGCTGCGGGCCACGCCGGGCTCGGTGAGGCCACCGACGGCAGCCAGCGTGGACTCGATGGCGTCGGCGGCGGACGTGCTGCAGGCCTCCCAGGCCGCCCGCCAGGCGCCTGCTTCAGCGGGCGCCACGTCGGACGCCTCGCGACGCCAGTGCTCGAGCACCTCGGCCGGCGAGGCGGGGACCACCACCGTGGCCGAGGCGTGCGGGTCGTCCCAGCGGCCCGCCCCGGCGATCACGATCTCCGGTGCCCCACTGCTCGCCAGCCACTCGCCCACCAGGCGCGACGCCAGCGAGCCCCCCAGGCGCACCACGACCTCGGGCCGCAGGTGGTCGGGCGCGGTGCGCACGATGGCGTCGGCACCGGTCACCGACGCGCCCACCAACCCCCACACCTCGGCCTGCGGAGCGGCCAGCACCGGCCAGCCGAGGGCTCGGGCCACCGTGTCGACCTCGTGCCCGGGACCGGATCCTGGGCCGGCCACCAGCACGCCGCGCTGGCCGGCCAGCTCGGCCAGCCGCACGGGTGGCGCTCCGATGCCCACGCGCTCGGCCCGCCACGCCCACGGCCCCGTGGCCCGACCGGGGGGCAGCGAGCCCGACCTCCCCACCAGCGGCTCCCGGAAGGCCAGGTTGAGGTGCACCGGGCCGGGGCGATCTCCGGTGGCCTCCGCCACCGCCCGCGCCGCCGTCGTCCGCCACCGGGGTGCGGTGACGTCGTCGGCCACCCCCGGCTCGTGGAACCAGCGAACCGAGCGGCCGAAGAGGTGCGTCTGGTCGATGGCCTGGGGCGCGCCCACGTCGACCAGCTCGGCCGGGCGGTCGGCCGTGCACACGATCAGCGGCACGCCGGCCAGGTGCGCCTCCACCACCGCGGGGTGCACCTCCACCGCCGCGGTGCCGCTGGTGGTCAGGACCACCGACGGCTCGCCCGAGGCCAGAGCCAGCCCCAGGGCGAGGAAGCCGGCGCTGCGCTCATCGTGGTGCACGTGCACGGCGAGGTCGCCATGGGCCGCTCGGTCGAGCAGGGCCAGGGCCAAGGGAGTGGACCGCGAGCCCGGACAGATCACCGCGTGCAGCACCCCCGCCCGCACCCACTCATCGACGAGGGTGGCGCAGAAGGTGGCTTGGACGTCCTGCGGCGGCGGCACCGGGCCATCCGAGCACATCGGTCGCTCCCGCGCCCAACACCGGTGGGCCGCTCTGCCAGGATCGAGCCATGTTCCTGCACGCCGAGCGAACCGGCAGCGGCCCCCCGCTGGTTCTGGTGCACGGGTTCACCCAGACCAGCCGCTGCTGGGGTCCCGAGGCCGACGAGCTGGCCAGCGACCACGAGGTGATCCGCGTCGACGCTCCGGGCCACGGCCGCTCCGCTGGCATCCTGGCCGGTCTGCGGACGGGGGGTCGCCTCATCGCCGACCAGGGCGGCGAGGCCACGTACCTGGGCTACTCGATGGGCGCCCGCTTCTGCCTCCACCTGGCCCTGGCCAACCCCGAGCTCGTGCGCGGGCTGGTGCTGCTCGGAGGCACGGCCGGCATCGAGGACCCGACCGAGCGGGCCGAGCGACGAGCACAGGACCTGGCCACGGCCGATCGCCTCCGGGCCGAAGGCCTGCCCGCCTTCCTCGACGCCTGGCTCCAGCAGCCGCTGTTCGCGGGACTGCCACCCGAACGGGCCTTCCGGGAGGAGCGTCTCATCAACACGGTCGACGGGCTGCGAGCGAGCCTGGAGCAGGCCGGCACCGGGTCGCAGGACCCGACCTGGCACAAGCTCCACCGTCTCGACATGCCGGTGCTGCTGCTGGCCGGCGCCGAGGACCACAAGTTCACCGCCCTCGGGCAGCGGCTGGCCCGTGAGATCGGCAGCAACGCCACCTTCGCCTCGATCGAGGGGGCCGGTCACGCCGCCCACCTCGAGCAGCCCGACCGCTTCCTCGCCGTCGTGCGCCCCTGGCTGGCCGCCCACAGCCTCTGAGGCGTCGCGCTGGCCCTACATGCGCTCGAGCAGCTGGGCCTTCTTGACCTGGAACTCCTGCTCGCTGATCACGCCCTGCTGGCGCAGCTGGTCGAGCTCGGCGATCTGCGACGGGATCGACGCCTCGGCCGACGGAGCCCCGCCACCGCGAGCGATGCGATCGAACTTGCGGTTCTCGTTGGCCTCCATCTGCACGTAGATCTCGTTCTGCACGGCGGAGGGCTTGCGCACGTTGCCGAAGGACTGACGGCCCTGCTCGCCGGCCGACTCGATCACGAGGTCGCCCGAGCCGAGCATCCGCTCGAAGATGCTCTGGCTGAAGAAGACCGTGTTGACGCGCTCGAGGGGGATCTCGATCCCGCGCTTGGCCAGCACGCCGTGGCGGTAGATGAGGCGGTCGGTGGTGATCACGAAGTTGGTGGTGACCCACTGCGCGTAGGTGACGCCGAACCACACGAGGCTGGCCAGCACCAGCACGCCCACCACGGCCAGGGTGATCCCCTCCCAGCCCCACACCAGGAGCAGCACCCCGAGCACCACCGACACGATGAGCGCCAGCAGGGGGCGGATGAAGAAGTACCAGTGCGGGTGGAGGTCGAGGCTGATGTCCTCTCCCTCGTTGAGGAGCTTGCGATTGAAGGCCACGGGCGGAGGTTACCGCTGCGCCTCCGGGCCGGCTGTCAGTCCCAGCCCAGGGCGTGGAGCCGGTCGTCGTCGATGCCGAAGTGGTGGGCCACCTCGTGGATCACCGTGATGCGCACCTGCTCCACCACCTCGGCCTCATCCGCGCACATGGCCAGGATCGGTCGCCGGAAGATGCTGATCCGGTCGGGGACGACCATGCCGTCGTAGCCGGCGTCGCGCTCGGTGAGCGGGATCCCGTCGTAGAGGCCGAGGAGGCTTGACCCCTCGGTGCCCTCGCGCACCACCACGGCGACGTTGTCGATCATGGCGAACAGCTCGTCGGGGATCTCGTCGAGGGCGTCGGCCACCAGCTCCTCAAACCGGTCGCGGGGCACGTCGATCACGGAGGAGAGCGTAGGGCCGGGATGCCGGGCCCTGGCTACCCTGCGCCCATGGACGCCGAGGCGCTGCTGGAGGGGCTCGACCCGGCCCAGGCCGCGGCCGTCACGTCCACCGCCCTGCCGCTGGTGATCCTGGCACCGGCGGGTTCCGGCAAGACCCGCGTCCTCACCCGCCGGATCGCGCACCGGGTGGCCACCGGGGGCATCGACCCACGCCACGTCCTGGCCCTCACCTTCACGAGGAAGGCGGCCGGCGAGCTCGATGAGCGCCTCCGTCGCCTCGGCCTGCGCGGCGACGCCTCCACCGGCACCTTCCACGCCGTGGCCTGGGGCCTGCTGCGCACCCGCTGGTCCGACCAGGGCCGCACCCCCCTCACGCTGCTCGACCGCAAGGGACGGCTCCTGGCGGAGGTGGCCCGGAGCGCCCCGGGCCGCGACAAGCGCCAGACCACCGCCGACCTGGCCACCGAGATCGAGTGGGCCAAGGCCCGCATGGTCACGCCCGACGCCTACGCGGAGGCGGTGGCCGCAGCAGGGCGGAAGCCTGCGCTGCGGCCCGAGCTCGTGGCGGAGGGCTACGCGGCGTACGAGCGGCGCAAGCAGCGGGGCGGGCTGGTCGACTTCGACGACCTGCTGGCCCTGTGCGCCCGCGCCATCGAGGACGACGACCGCTTCGCCGCTGCGCAGCGATGGCGGTTCCGTCACCTGTTCGTCGACGAGCTGCAGGACGTCAACCCCCTCCAGTTCCGGCTGCTCGAGGCCTGGCGGGGCGACCGCTACGACGTCACTGCGGTGGGCGACCCGCAGCAGGCCATCTACGGCTGGAACGGCGCCGACGCAGGCTTCCTCCTCGACATCCACCGGCACTGGCCCCCGGCCGAGGTGGTCGAGCTGGATCGCAGCTACCGATCGACCCCGGAGATCCTGGGAGCGGCGGCCGCCGTCCTGCGCAGCGCACGGCAGCCCGCCCGCGAGGTGCAGGCCACCCGGCCGAGCGGGGTGGCCGTGCGGCTGCACGAGCACGCCGACGACCGCGCCGAGGCCATGGCCATCGCCGGCGCCCTGCGCCTGGCCCACCTGCCGGGCCGCCCCTGGGCCGACCAGGCCGTGCTGGTGCGCACGCACGCCCAGACCCACCTCATCACCGAGGCCCTCCGGGGAGCGGGCATCCCCCACCGGGTTCGGGGAGGGGCCACCTTCCTCGACCGCCCCGAGGTGCGACGGACCCTGCGGGAGCTCCGCTCGGCCACCGTGCCCCTGGGGACCGCACTGGCTGATCTCGAGCTCCAGCTCGAGGCGATGGAGCAGGAGCCCGACGGTCCGGCGGTCGACGACGACGCGACCGGCGACCCCGGTCGGCTGGAGCGCCTCACCGATGAGCGCGAGGCGCTGGCCGCCCTCCTGCGCATGGGGCGCGACTACCTCCGCCTCGACCCCACCGGCCGGGCCGGCACGTTCTCGACCTGGCTGGTGGCCACCGTGCAGTCGGAGGGCGATGCGGTGAGCGGCCGGGCCGACGCTGTGGAGGTGGCCACCTTCCACGCGGCCAAGGGCCTCGAGTGGGCGGTGGTGCACCTGGCCGGCGTCGAGGAGGGCTACGTGCCGATCTCCCACGCTCGCACGGCCGCAGCCAAGGCCGAGGAGGCCCGTCTGCTCTACGTGGCCATGACCCGTGCGCAGCGCGAGCTCCACATCACCTGGGCCGCCCAGCGCACCTTCGCCACGCGGGTGGCCTCGCGCCGGCGCTCCCCCTTGCTCGATCCCCTGATGACCGACGAGCGCTTCGTGGCCCGGGCAGCCGACGACCGCGACCCTTCCGAGCGCGCCAGCGAGAGCAGCGCCCAGGAGGGCTGGGCGGAAGACCTGGCCCGACAGCGGGCCGCGCTGCGCCACACCGGCCACCACGATGGCGCCCTCGTCGGCCTGCGCCGCTGGCGCGATGCCACCGCCCGAGCGGCCCGCATCGATCCGGCCGCGGTGCTGCCCGACCACGTCCTGTCGCGGGTGGCGGCGGCCGCCCCCGCCGACCTCGACGAGCTGCGGGCCGTGCGCGGCGTGGGATCCATCCTCGCCGGCCGCTTCGGAGCGGCCATGCTGGAGGCCATGGCCGACACCGGGCCGGCCGCCGACGTCGTGGGGGACACAGCATGAGGTTCGCGTTCGAGCAGCGCTTCGACAGCGCCCCTGATGCCGTGGCCCGAGCCTTCGCCGACCCCGACCTCTACGTCGCCCTCCAGGGACTGCCCAAGCTCGGGCGGCCCGAGGTGGTCAGCCACGAGGCCGACGGCGACTCGGTGGTGCTCGAGGTGCGCTACCGGTTCACCGGCGAGCTGTCGTCGGCTGCCCGCGCCGTGCTCGATCCCGCCCGGCTCACCTGGATCGAGCGGGCCACCCACGACATCGCCCAGCGACAGGTCACCTTCACCATGGTCCCCGACCACTACGGCGACCGCTTCAGCTGCCGTGGCGGCTATGCGTTCGAGCCCGATGGCGACGGCACCGTGCGCCGCAGCCACGGCGACCTCAAGGTGCGGGCGCCCTTCGTGGCCGGCGCCGTGGAGCGAGCCATCATCTCCGGGCTGCAGGAGCACCTCGCCGACGAGGTGACCATCGTCGACGCCTTCGTGGCCGGCGCCTGACCGCGCTCAGCCGTCGCCCGGCAGGGCGCCTCGCCGCTCGTCGCGCTCGGCCTTCATCACCGCGAACTTGCCCATCTCCATCGACACGAACAGGCCCTCGGCCTCCGCGCACAGCACGTCGCCGGCCCACAGCTCTCCGGTGGTGAAGATCTTGCGGCCCTCCACGCCCACCAGGCGCCCGACGAAGCGGAGATCGGTCTGCAGCGGCGTGGGCTTGCGGTAGTTGACGGTGAGCCGAGCCGTCATCCCTGGCGACCCCGACAGCGACTGGGTGGAGCCGAGCACCTCGTCGAAGGCGGCCGCCACGTAGCCGCCGTGGACGCACCCGGGCGGACCCTCGTAGGCCGCACCGAAGTTGGCCCGGCCTGCGATGTGGTCGCCGTCGAGCCACAGCTCGACCGGGGGGGCCAGCGGGTTGGCCCGGCCGAGCATGGGGCTGTGGTCGAAGAAGGCGAAGGGCACCCCTGCGTTGGCCGCTTCGGCGAAGCCCTCGTACATCGACGCGCTGGTGTGCTCGCCGAAGCGGGCGGCCGCTCGCTCGAGGTCGTCGGCGGCGGCATCGATGACGTCGTCGGGCGCGCTCGTCTGCACCATCCGGTGGAGCACGTCGCGCAGCGCGTCGGCCACCCGGAAGAGCCCGAGGCGACGCGGCGACGGTGGCACCTCGCGCAGCCGCTGCATCGCGGCCGCCCACCCGGCGGAGCCGGGACTGCCGGGCAGCTCGCCGCTGGGGTCGCTCACGCCCCCACCTCCACGACCACCGGCGCGTGGTCAGAGGGCTGCTTGCCCTTGCGGGCGTTGCGATCGATCAGCGCCCACTCCACGCGCTCGGCCAACGGCGGCGTGGCCAACATCAGGTCGATGCGCATGCCGATCCCCTTGTGGAAGTTGCCCGCCCGGTAGTCCCACCAGGAGTAGAGCCGCTCCACGCCGGGGTGGTGGTCTCGGAACACATCCGTGAGGCCCCAGTCGATCAGGCGCCCGAGGGCGGCGCGCTCGGGTTCGCTCACATGGGTGGCGCCGACCAGCTCGGCGGGGTCCCACACGTCGATGTCGGTGGGAGCGATGTTGAAGTCGCCGCAGACGGCCGTGGGGTGGCCGGGGTCGGCGGTGCGGTCGAGGTGGCCGAGGAGCCGCTGCAGCCAGCGCAGCTTGTACTGGTAGTGGTCCTCCTCGAGGCCCCGCCCGTTGGGCACGTAGGCGCTCATCACCCGCACGCCGCCACACGTGGCGGTGAGCAGGCGAGCGTCGCTGTCGGGCTCGTCGTCGTCGTCGAAGCCGGCCACGACGTCGTCGAGGCCGACGCGGGACAGGATGGCCACGCCGTTCCAGCGGCCCTCACCGTGGTGGGCGCTCTCGTAGCCGAGGGAGGAGAAGGCCATCGACGGGAACGCTGTGTCGGCCAGCTTCGTCTCCTGCAGGCACACCACATCGGGTTGGCACTCGGCCAGCCACTCCTCCACCCGCTCGAGGCGGGCCTTCAGGGAGTTGACGTTCCAGGTGACGAGGCGCACGCAGGGACGCTATCGCCGCCCGCTGGCCCGCCCGTCCATCACCACCTGTGCCTGGACGGCCGGGTGGTGCACGGCCGCAGCCGGGCACCACCCGGACCAGCCCGGGTGGTTCTGGCGGCACCCCAGCTGCCGCCGGGGTTGCCGCTCAGCGCTTCTTGGCCGGCGCCTTCTTGGCGGGGGCCTTCTTCGCTGCAGCCTTCTTCTTGGCCGGAGCCTTCTTGGCCGGAGCCTTCTTGGCCGCGGCCTTCTTCTTGGCCGGAGCCTTCTTGGCTGCCGTCTTCCTGGCCGGAGCCTTCTTGGCCGCGGCCTTCTTCTTGGCCGGAGCCTTCTTGGCTGCCGTCTTCCTAGCCGGAGCCTTCCTGGCGGGAGCCTTCTTGGCTGCCGTCTTCTTGGCGGGAGCCTTCTTCGCCGCAGCCTTCTTGGCCGGGGCCTTCTTCTTGGCTGCGGACTTCTTGGCCGCAGCCTTCTTGGCAGGTGCCACCCGTTCCTCCTCTGTCGTTGGGTCTGGTACGGGATCGCTTGCCGAGCCATCGCCGGAGGGAGCTCCCTCCGACGGCGGAACGACACCTGGCATGGTCAGGTCGACACCGCGGCGGGGGGTGTCGAACGCATGGACCACGAACTGGTAGGGCTCACCGAAGCTGAGCACCTCTCGGGCGCTGCGGGGAGCCGGATCGGCGAGGTGCTTGAGCGGCAGGTAGCACCGAGTGCCCTCCACGAGCACGTACGCGCCGTGGGAGGCGAAGCGCTCGACCTCGCCGGTGACGGTGGTGCCCACGGGGTGGGCGGCCACGAACTCGATGAACGGCAGCGGATCGTTGTAGGGCTCCACCGAGCCCCCGCCGCCGCCGCTGCGCCGCTTGCGGGCGCGCCCCGCGCCTTCGGGAGCAGCCAGCGCCGCCGCCTTGGCCGGCTCGGGTGTGGCCTCTGCGCTGCTGCCGCCGCTGCCCCGGCCGCGACGACGGCCGCCCCGACCCGAGCCCTCGGCGTTGGGGGCGGCCTTCTTGGCGGTGCCGCCGGATGCTCCACCGCGGCCCCGGCGACGACCGGCGCCGTCCTCGACGGGAGGGCTGTCGGTCTGCTTGGCGGCGGCCTTCTTGGTGGCCTTCTTGGCATCGCTGACCGACTTGCGGCTGAGCGGACCACGGACGGGCGACCGCTCCATGAACACCCAGCCGACGTGCGGCACCGGCTTGCCGCCGATCAGGCGGCCCTGGTCGAACAGCCAGCCGTACTGCCCGTGGAACTCCTGGAAGGAGTCGTTGGAGAGCACGACGGCATCGGCGCGGTCGGCGATCTGCAGGAGGAAGGCGTCGCCCCGGCCGATCACGCCCGCCGGCGGGGTGAGCAGCTCGCCTGCCTCGAGGGCCTCCTCGAAGGCGGCGCGCTCGGTGTCGTCGATCCGGTTGGGGAAGCTGGCGTCGACGATCACCGTGACCTTTTCGGGCCGGTGCTCCTCGAGGTAGGCGCGCACCGCTTCGTCGAGCTGCTGGAGGCTCGGCAGGTTGCGACCTTCGGTGGCCAGGTTGGAGCCGTCGACGACGACGTGGTTGACGGTCATTCGGGAAGCAAGTCAACCAGAGGCACCGGCGTCACCGGGGGATGATCGCATGACACCGGTAGTGTGCGCGCCATGAGCGACGAGGTGACCGACCTCTTGCAGCACCTCATTCGCAACGCCTGCGTCAACGACGGCACCGCGGAATCCGGCCAGGAGGTGCGCAGCGCCGACCTGCTCGAGACCTACCTCGAGGGCTCGGGCATCGACCTCGAGCGCTACGAGCCGGTGGCCGGCCGCACCAGCCTGGTGGGTCGGATCGAGGGCACCGACCCCAACGCGCCGTCGCTCCTGCTGATGGGCCACACCGACGTGGTGCCGGCCAACGCCGAGCGCTGGCGCCACGATCCCTTCGGCGGCGAGCTCATCGACGGCCAGGTGTGGGGTCGTGGCGCCGTCGACATGCTCAACCTCACCGCCTCGATGGCGGTGGCCACCAAGCGGCTGGCTGCGTCGGGCTTCCGGCCGCGCGGCACGCTGGTGTACCTGGCCGTGGCCGACGAGGAGGCCCTCGGCTCGATGGGAGCGGAGCACCTCGTCGACCACGAGGCCGACGCCATCCAGGCCGACTACGTGATCACCGAGTCGGGCGGCATCCCCATCCCCAGCCCGTCGGGGTTGAAGCTTCCCGTGATCGTGGCGGAGAAGGGCAGCTACTGGGCCACGCTGCGCGTCCACGGCACGCCTGGACACGGCTCACAGCCCTACAAGACCGACAACGCTCTGGTGACGGCAGCTGCGGTGGTGCAGCGCCTCGCCGAGTACGAGCCTCGCACCGAGATCCACGACATCTGGCGCCGCTTCCTCGACGGCATGGACTACCCCGAGGAGGTGGTGGCTCCCCTGCTCGATCCGGACCAGTTCATGGCCGCCTGCGACACCCTGCCGGTGGGCATGGGGCGGCAGTTCCACGCCTGCACCCACACCACCTTCACGCCGACCATGGCCGAGGCCAGCGCCAAGATCAACGTGATCCCCGACCACGTCGACCTGCAGATCGACATCCGCACGCTCCCCGGCCACGGCCCGTCGGAGGTGCGAGCCATGCTCGACGAGGCCGTGGGCGACCTGGCCCCGAAGGTGGAGCTGCTCAGCGCCCTCGACGACCCCTCCACGGCCTCACCGATCGACACGCCGCTGTGGGACGCACTGGGTCGCGTCACCCAGCGGTTCTACGAGGGGTCGAAGATCGTCCCGTACATGACCGTGGGTGCCACCGACGCCCGCTTCTTCCGCCGTCGCGGCACCACGTCGTACGGCTTCGGGCTGTTCTCCACCCAGATGTCGTTCGAGGACTACGGAGCGATGTTCCACGGCGACGACGAGCGCATCGACGTGGAGTCGCTGCGCCTCAGCACCGAGATGTGGCACACCCTGGCCCACGACCTGCTCGCCGGCTGACCACCCGGATCACAGGGGCGGTCGAGCCGGCGAGCGGGCGGGCCGATCAGAGGACCCGGAGCGACGCCGCCATCGGGTCGGCGATGTCGGACAGGTCCTCCACCGCGCTGACCGTCACGATGTAGGTGCTGCCGTCGAAGGGCACGTAGTGCTGGATGCCCTGCACCGTGAAGCTGGAGCCGTCGGGCATGACGCCGTCGAGGGTGTAGGTCACGCGGACCGCCTCACCCAGCGGCAGGTCGACGCGGGTGACCTCATCGACCACGCCCCCGACGGCCTCGATCTCCTGCCGACCCTGCACCTCGAGGAAGTCGAGCTCGAACTCGCTCGGGCTCTCGATGACGTTCACGTTGTTGGCGAAGTCGCTGCCGCTCACGTCGATGGCCACGAGCACCGCGCCCGACTGGAACGCGGCCAGCCCCTGCTGCAGCAGATCTTGATCTGCCCCGGGGAAGGCCTCTGCGAGCTCCTCCTCGCTGAGGCTGGCGTCGTCGGAGTCGATCTGCTCCCAGGTGTCGGGCACCACCAGCGAGATGCCGTTGCCCTCGACGAGCGTGAACCCGTCGGGCACGTCGGCCGGGTCGAGCCCGTCGGAGCCGGTCGTGGTGGTGGTGTCGTCGGCACCCGTGGTGGTGGTGCTCTCGGGCTCTGCGGTGGTGGTCGTGGACGCCGCGATGTCGTCGCCGTCGTCGTCGTCGCCGCCGAGCAGCAGCACGGCCGCCGCGATCAGCGCGATCACGACGAGCACGCCGGCCACGATCAGGCCGGTGCGGTTGCCGCTCGACGAGCCGTCGGTGGGCGGTGGGCCCGGCGGCACCGGCGCCATGGGCGCGGTGGGGTCAGTGGGGGGAGGACCGCTGGCGCCGGCGGCCTGCTCGGGCGGGTACCACTTGCCGTCGGAGGCCAACCACCATCCAGGTCCTTGCTGCTGATCGCTCATGTCGTCCTCTCTCGGGTCCTCCACCCTACGATCCACTCGTGTCCGTTCGTGCCACCTTCTTCGACTTCGGCGGTGTGATCCTCTCCAGCCCCTTCGAGGCCTTCAACCGCTATGAGGCCGCCCACGGTCTGCCCCAGGACTTCATCCGCGGGGTCAACGCCACCGACGCCGACACCAACGCCTGGGCTCGCTTCGAGCGAAGCGAGGTGTCCTTCGACGAGTTCTGCGACCTCTTCGAGGCGGAGTGCGAGGCGGCCGGACACCAGGTGGTGGCCCGGGAGGTGATGCCGCTCCTGGCCGGCGAGATCCGCCCGGAGATGGTGGCGGCGGTGCGCCGCTGCGGCGAGGAGGGTCTGGTCACCGCCTGCCTCACCAACAACTGGGTGGGGTTCGGCGACTACCCCGCCGACGGTCGGGCCGAGGGGCGCGACGACGCCCTGTCGCTGTTCCACCACATCATCGAGTCGAGCAAGGTGGGCGTGCGCAAGCCCGATCCCCGCTTCTACGACCTGGCCTGCGCGACGGCGGGCGTCGAGCCCACCGACGTGGTCTTCCTCGACGACCTCGGGGTGAACCTCAAGCCAGCGCGGGCCATGGGGATGACCACCATCAAGGTGGCCGACCCCGCCGACGCGCTGGCCGAGCTCGAGTCCGTGGTGGGCTTCCCCCTCACCTGACCGGGCCGGGCTAGACGGCTTCGCCGGTGCGCTCGACGTCCGCCCGCCAGAGGCCGATGCCCTCGGTGGCGCCGTGCACCACCACCGACACGACGATGGTGGCCAGGGCCACGCCCCAGAGGCGGTCGGCCTCCGCGAAGTCGGCCTGCCCGGTGGCGTGGGCCAGGTAGTAGACGGAGCCCATCCCGCGGATGCCGAAGAAGGCGATGGCCCAGCGCTCGTGCGAGCTGGGCGTCGACCGGATCAGGCCCAGCCAACCGCACAGCGGCCGCACCACCAGCACCAGCGCCACGGCCACGGCCAGCTCGGCGAGCCCGACCGGCGCCAGCGCACCGCGCACCACGGCGCCCCCGAGCAGGATGAGCAGCACGATGCTCCCGATGCGCTCGACGCCGTCGGCGAACTCGTGGAGCACCGCGTGGAACTCGTGGTCGCGCTCGGTGTTGCGCAGCACCACGGCAGCCACGAACACGGAGAGGAACCCATAGCCGTGCGCCACCTCGGCGGCGGCGTAGACGGCCAGCGTGGCGCCCAGGGCCACGATGCCCTCCGAGGCTCGGGCAAGGGAGGTGGAGGCCGGCGCACGGAAGGTGATCCAGGAGAGCGCGCGGCCGCCCACGATGCCGACGACCAGCCCGATGACCAGCTTCAGCACCACGTCGTCGAGCACCCACCCGCCGAACCACGAGCCGCCGACAGCCACCGCGATGGCCAGGTTGGTGAACGGGAAGGCCAGCGCATCGTTGAGCCCGGCCTCGGCGGTGAGCGTGGTGCGCACCTCGTCGTCCTCGTCGTCGCCCTCACCTGGGCCCTCCACCTGCACGTCGGATGCCAGCACCGGGTCGGTGGGCGCCAGCACCGCACCGAGGAGGAGCGCCCCTGCGGGCGCCAGACCCAGCGCCAGCCAGCCGAGGAGGGCGGTGGCGGTGATGGTGAGGGGCATGGTGATGGCCAGCAGGCGCCAGGTGAGCGACCAGCTCCGCCAACCCACCCGCCGGTCGATCCGCAGGCCGGCGCCCATGAGCGAGATGATCACGACCACCTCACTGATGCGCTCCAGCACCGCGTCGTCGCCCAGCGGGTCGGGGGTGGGGAGGTCGCTCACCACCCAGAAGGCCAGAGCGCCGATCACCAGGTGGATCAGGGGCATCGACAGGGGCCGGCCGGCCAGCAGCCGGGGCAGGGCGGCCGCGCTCAGGATCGCCAGCCCGAGAGCGGCGAGGAAGACGTCGTAGGGGTCGAGCTCCATGGCCGCCCTCCCCTACCGCGATCCGCCGCTGATCAGACCGTGACGGCCTCGGCCAGGAGCAGCGACTGCTCCTGCTGGTGGATGCTGTGCGACCCGGTGGCAGGACTGCCCGACTCCGGGCGCGACACCCGGTGGATCTCGTGGCTGTCCCCGAAGCGCTCGTAGAGCCGGCCCTTCACGAAGTTCCAGGCGCCCATGTTCTCGGGCTCCTCCTGCAGCCACCAGATCTGCTTGGCGCTCGGGTAGCGGGCGACGATGTCGTCGAGCTGGTCGAAGGGCCACGGGTAGAGCTGCTCCACCCGCACCACCGCCACGGCGCTGCCGGCGTCGTCGCGGGCGGCCAGCGCCTCGTGGCCCACCTTGCCGGTGGCCAGCACCACCCGCTGCACGGCGGCGGCGTCGCCGACCCTGGGGTCGTCGATGGTCTCCTTGAACGATCCGCTGAGCAGCTCGTCGATCGAGGACCGCGCCGGCTTGGCCCGCAGCAGCGACTTCGGGGTGAAGATCACCAGCGGCTTGCGGCCCTCGCGGCGCACCTGGCGGCGCAACAGGTGGAAGATCTGCCCTGACTGGGTGCAGTTGGCCACCTGGATGTTGTCCTCGGCGCACAGGGTGAGGAAGCGCTCCACCCGGGCCGACGAGTGCTCGGGGCCCTGGCCCTCGTAGCCGTGGGGCAGGTACATCACCAGGCCGGAGGTCTGGTTCCACTTGTCCTCGGCCGACACCAGGAACTGGTCGACGATGGTGGAGGCGCCGTTCCAGAAGTCGCCGAACTGGGCCTCCCACACCACGAGGGAGTCCTTCGCCACCACGGAGTAGCCGTACTCGAAGCCGAGGGCGGCGTACTCCGACAGCAGGGAGTCGTAGATCCAGAACTTGCCCTGCTCCGAGCCGAGGTGGGCCAGCGGAGCGTGCTCGTCGCCGTTGGTGTGGTCGACCAGCACCGCATGGCGGTGGCTGAACGTGCCCCGGCGGGTGTCCTGACCGGCGATGCGGAGATCGGTGCCCTCGAGCAGCAGCGAGCCGTAGGCCAGCGCCTCGGCCAGCGCCCAGTCGACCTCGCCGCCCTCCCACATCTTCGTGCGGGTCTCGAACTGCTTGAGGAGCTTTGGGTGCACGTTGAACGTGTCGGGGAACGACGACAGCACCCCGTAGATGCGATCGAGCACGTCGCGGTCGACGCCGGTCTCGATGCGGGGCAGCACCCCGGGCGGCTCCGGTGGGCGCCGGGCCACGGTGTCGGACGGCGGGGCGGTCTGGCGGGTCTCGTCGAGCGCCGTCTGCAGTCGCTTCTGGTAGTCGTCGAGGGCGCTCTCGGCCTCCTCGAGCGACAGCTGACCCCGCTTCACCAGCGACTCGGTGAACAGCTTGCGCACCGAGCGCCGCTGGTCGATCTTGGCGTACATCATCGGCTGCGTGTAGCTCGGGTCGTCGCCCTCGTTGTGGCCGTAGCGCCGGTAGCAGACCATGTCGATCACGGCGTCCTTGCGGAAGCGCTGGCGGTAGGCGAAGGCCAGCCGGGCCACCCGCACGCACGCTTCGGGGTCGTCGCCGTTCACGTGGAAGATCGGGGCCTGGATGATCTTGGCCACGTCGGTGGAGTAGTAGCCGGTGCGGGCCGACTCCGGCGTGGTGGTGAAGCCGATCTGGTTGTTCACCACCAGGTGCACGGTGCCGCCCACGCGGTAGCCCTTGATGTCGCTCATGTTGAGGGTCTCGGCCACCACCCCCTGGCCGGCGAAGGCAGCGTCGCCGTGCATCAGCACCGGCAGCACGGAGTAGGCCTCGGGATCGTTGATGCGGTCTTGCTTGGCCCGCACCATGCCCACCACCACGGGGTCGACGGCCTCGAGGTGGCTGGGGTTGGCGGCCAGCTCCACCGAGATGTCCTTGCCCGAGCGGGCCACGTACTTCCCCACCTGCCCGAGGTGGTACTTCACGTCGCCCGAGCCCTGCATGGAGTCGGGGTCGACCTGGCCCTCGAACTCCCGGAAGATCTGGTCGTAGCTCTTGCCCACGATGTTGGTGAGGACGTTGAGGCGCCCACGGTGCGGCATCCCGATCACGGAGCCCTCGAGGTCGGCGTCGGCCGCCGCTTCGAGGATGGCGTCGAGGATGGGGACGGCTGACTCTGCGCCGTCGAGGCCGAAGCGCTTCTGGCCCACGTACTTGGTGGCCAGGAACTTCTCCAGCGCCTCGGCGGCGTTGAGCCGCTCGAGGATGTAGCGCTGATCGTCGAGGGGGAGCTCGGGCGACACGCCCTCCACCTGCTCCTGGATCCAGCGCTGCTCCTCCGGGTCCTGGATGTGCATGTACTCGATGCCGATGGTTCGGCAGTAGGCGTCGCGCAGCACATGGAGGATGTCGCCCAGCGCCATGCGCTCGCGACCGCCCAGGCCACCCGTGAGGAACTCGCGGTCGAGGTCCCAGATGGTGAGCCCGTAGGTGGCGGGGTCGAGCTCGATGGGCATCTCCGGTTCCTTCCACCGGAGCGGGTCGAGGTCGGCGATGAGGTGGCCTCGCACCCGGTGGAGGCGGATGAGGTTGGCCACCGCCATCTGCTTCTCGAGCATCGCCGCTTCGCGGTCGATGGGGTTCACGTCGCGCCGCCACTGCACGGCCTCGTAGGGCACCTCGAGGGCGCGGAACACGTCGTCGTAGAAGCCGTCGGCGCCGAGCAGGAGCTCCTCCACCCGCTTCAGGAACAGGCCCGACTCTGCGCCCTGGATGATGCGGTGGTCGTAGGTGGAGCTGATCGTGATCACCTTCGACACGCCGAGGTCGGCGAGGGTGACGGGGTCGGCCGCCTTCCACTCGGTGGGGTGATCGAGGGCGCCCACGCCCACGATGAGGCCCTGGCCCGGCATGAGGCGCGGCACCGACTGCTGGGTGCCGATGGTGCCCGGGTTGGTGAGGCTGACCGTGGTGCCGGCGAAGTCGTCGGGGCTGAGCTTGTTGGAGCGAACCTTGTGGATCAGCTCCTCGTAGGCGCCCCAGAACCCGCGGAAGTCGACGGCATCGGCATCGCGCACCACCGGCACGAGCAGCGTGCGGCTGCCGTCGCTCTTCTCCATGTCGACGGCGATGCCGAGGTTGACGTGCTCGTGGCGGATCACCCGCGGCTTGCCGTCGGCGTCGGTGGCGTACGACGCGTTCATCGCCGGCACGGTGTCGGCGATGGCCCGCACCACGGCATAGCCGATGAGGTGGGTGAAGGAGACCTTCCCGCCCCGCGTGCGACCGAGGTAGCCGTTGATCACCCGCCGGTTGACCTCGAGCAGCTTGGCCGGGACGCTCCGGAAGCTGGTGGCGGTGGGGACCTCGAGGCTGGCCTCCATGTTGGCCACGATCCGGGCCGCGGCCCCGCGGATCGCCTCGCCCGGAGGCGCCACCTCGGGCTCCTCGTCCTTCTCCTTCTCCTTCTTCTTCTCCGCCTTGGCCGGCTTGGCCGGCTTGGCCGGGGCGGGAGCCTGCTCTGCCTTGGCGGCGGGCGGGGCGGCAGCCGCACGGGCCTGGGGCTCGGCGTCGCGCTTGTAGTCGGCGAAGAAGTCCTGCCAGCTCTCGCTGACCGACGACGGGTCGGCCAGGTACTGCTCGTGCATCTCGTCGACGAGCCAGGCGTTGGGGCCCAGCGCGCTGGAGCCGAGGCTCACCGGGGGGTTCTGATCAGCAGACACAGGAGCGATCGTACCGGCGGGGCATCCACCACCGAGACCCCGCCCCGGGGATAGACCAGGCAGGACCCAGCCCACCGGCAAGGGAGCGGTCCATGGACGCAGCAGCGGCACTCGACGGCAGCGAGGGGGTGACGCTGCACGACCTGCGCCTGCTGATCGGCTCCGAGGTGGCGGCCCACACCATCGCGGGATCGCTGGAGGGCACGCTGCTCTCCTGCACCACGCGCTCGGCGTGGATCGTGGCCGGCGACGTCGACCACGTCGTCGCCCTCCCCCACCTCCGCGCCATCCACCGCCGCTGAGCGGCGGGTTCGGAGGGCGGGCCGGCGGCCGATAGCGTCGCGCGCCTTATGAGCAGCAACGCCGCCCAGTTCATCTACACCATGCACAAGGTCAGCCGGTTCCACCCGCCCGACCGCGAGGTGCTCAAGGACATCACGATCGCCTTCTACCCGGGCGCCAAGATCGGCGTGATCGGCTCCAACGGGTCGGGCAAGTCGTCGCTGCTGCGCATCATGGCCGGCCTCGACGACGGCTACACCGGCGAGGCCCGCCTCTCCCCCGGCTTCACGGTGGGCCTGCTCGAGCAGGAACCCCACCTCGACGAGAGCAAGGACGTGAAGGGCAACGTGCTCGACGGCGTGGGCGAGGTGGCCGCCCTGCTCGAGCGCTACGACGCCGTGCTGGCCAAGTACGCCGACCCCGACGCCGACTACGACAAGATCGGTGCCGAGCAGGCGGAGCTCGAGGCCAAGATCGAGGCCACCGGCGCCAACGACCTCGACCGTCAGATCGAGATCGCCATGGACGCCCTGCGCCTGCCGCCCGGCGATGCCGCGGTCGGCCCGCTCTCCGGCGGCGAGAAGCGCCGGGTGGCGCTGTGCCGGCTGCTGCTCTCCAAGCCCGACCTGCTGTTGCTCGACGAGCCCACCAACCACCTCGACGCCGAGTCGGTGGCCTGGCTCGAGCGCACGCTGCGCGACTACCCCGGCACCGTCGTGGCCATCACCCACGATCGCTACTTCCTCGACAACGTGGCCCGCTGGATCCTGGAGCTGGAGCGGGGCAAGGGGCATCCGTTCGAGGGCAACTACTCCAGCTGGCTGGAGCAGAAGCAGGCCCGCATGGACGCCGAGGAGCGGCAGGACTCCACCCGGCGCCGCACCCTCGAGCGCGAGCTCGAGTGGGTGCGCATGGCCCCGAAGGCCCGCCAGGCCAAGGGCAAAGCCCGTCTCGCCGCCTACGACAAGCTGCGGGCGGAGGCCGAGGAGGCCGAGCGGGGCGCCGACAAGCTCCAGATCCAGCTGCCCGCCGGGCGTCGCCTCGGCGGGGTGGTGATCGAGGCCGACGGCGTGGCCAAGGGCTACGGCGACCGCCTGCTGTTCGAGGACCTCACCTTCAAGCTGCCCCCCGCCGGCATCGTGGGCGTGATCGGCCCCAACGGCGCCGGCAAGACCACCCTCTTCCGCATGATCACCGGCCAGGAGGAGCCCGACGCCGGCACCTTCACGGTCGGCGAGACGGTCGACCTGGCCTACGTCGACCAGAGCCGCGACAGCCTCGAGGCCGGGAACACCGTGTACGAGGAGATCACCGGCGGCACCGAGTTCATGAAGGTGGGCACCCGAGAGGTCAACGGCCGCGCCTACGTGAGCAACTTCAACTTCAAGGGCTCCGACCAGCAGAAGGAGGTGGGCCTCCTCTCCGGCGGCGAGCGCAACCGCGTGCTGCTGGCCAAGATGCTCAAGCAGGGCTCCAACGTGCTCCTGCTCGACGAGCCCACCAACGACCTCGACGTCGACACCCTCCGCGCCCTGGAGGACGCCCTCGAGGCCTTCGCCGGCTGCGCGGTGGTGATCTCCCACGACCGGTGGTTCCTCGACCGCATCGCCACCCACATCCTCGCCTTCGAGGGCAACAGCCAGGTGCGCTGGTTCGAGGGCAACTTCTC
>JBPPMN010000194.1:0-4866 GCA_051306055.1 Acidimicrobiales bacterium | reverse complement strand
GCCAACTTCCACACCGACGCCTGCATGGGCGGGTTCTTCCTGCCCTTCAAGGAGATGCTGGGCGAGCCCGTCCCGCCGTGGGACTTCCGCGTGGAGGGCGTCACCACCATCTCGGCCGACATCCACAAGCTGGGGTACGCGCCCAAGGGGGCGTCGGTGCTCATGCACCGCACCAAGGCGCTGCGGCGCTGGCAGACCTTCGTGTTCGACGACTGGCTGGGCGGCTTCTACGCCTCGCCCGGCATGCAGGGGACGCGCTCTGCGCTGCCCATGGCCTGCGCCTGGGCCACTCTTCGCCACCTCGGCCTGGAGGGGTACCAGCGCCTCACCCGGCTCACCCTCGACACCCGCGCCCGCATGGTGGAGGGCATCGAGGCCGTCCCCGGGCTCACCGTGCTGGGAGAGCCCGAGGCCCAGCTGGTGGCCATGGCCGTGTCACCCGGCTACGAGGACGCCCTCGACATCTTCGCCGTGGGCGACGCCCTCCAGCAGCGAGGGTGGTTCCACGACCGCCAGACGCCGCCCGACTCCCTCCACTCCACCGTCAGCGCCGGCAATGCGCATGTGATCGAGGAGTACCTGGCCGACCTGGCAGCCTGCGTCACGGAGGTGAGCGGCACCCGCCTCGAGGACCGCTCCACCAACTACGCCACCCTGGGCGAGTAGGGGAGGCCCCGGGTCGTCGCACGCGATGAGATCGGACCGGGCCGAGCGTCGAGCGGGGTGACAGACCACCACGCCACGAGGTGAGCACATGACCACAGATCCCCCCGCCGAGCCGAAGGTCAAGGGGCCGGCCTCGTACTTCCCGTCGATCGAGCGCACCTACTCTCACCCGATCGAGCACTGGCTCGAGCTCGTGCGACAGCATCCACCGGCCAAGCACGGCGAGATGGTGGCGTGGCTCAAGGCGGAGCACGGCCTCGGGCATGGCCACGCCAACGCCATCGTGGCCCACGTCCGGTCGACCACCTGAGATCAGCCCGCCGCTCGTGCTCCGGAGGGGTCGGGTTCGTCGAGGAAGGTAAACAGCCGCACGCCAGCCTCGAGTGGCGACGGGGGACCGGTGAGGCGATGGACACCGACACCGAAGTGCCGTCCACCGGCGCCCACCTCGAGGGCCAGCCGCTCGAAGCCGGCCTGCTGGAACCAGCCGTCGATGCGGGGCAGGAGCTCGGCGTCGCGGGGGTACCGGGTCCACAGCACGGTGGCGCGGTCGGCGCAGAGCGAGGGCAGGAGGGAGACGGTGCGCTCGATGTCTTCGTCGGTGATGTTGCCGAACACGCCGCACACCATCACGACATCCGCGGGCACCGCCCCGGCGTAGGCGCCGGTGGTGGCGGCGTCACCCTCGACCACCTCCACGGCGGGCAGGCCGAGCTCCGCCAGCGCCACCCGGGCGAGCAGCACGTTGCGAGGATCGAGCTCGACGAGACGAGCGTCCACGTCGAGCCGGCGGGGGTGGTCCGTCAGCACGCCGATCAGGTCACGTCCCTGGCCGGCACACAGGCTGATGAGGCGGATGGGCCCGGGTGGCTGCTGGTCGATGGTTCGGCGGAGGTGGGCCTGCACCACGGCCAGCCGCTGCTGGAGGGCAGAGCCGTCGTCGTCGTAGGGCCCGTGCCAGGCCAGCCAGTCCTTGGCCACACCCCGACCGTACCGCCGGCAGCGCTGCGCTCAGCTGGTCATGCCGCCGAGGCCGACCAAGCCGCGGGCCAGCTCGATCTCGCCCATGTGGCGGAGGCCGTGCTGGTAGATCCAGCACTCGATGGCGTCGAGCACGGTGATGCCCTCTTCGCCGGCCACGCGGGCGCTGTAGGTGCTGGCGACCACGTCGGGCAGCGGGCGGGGGATGACCACACGGGTGAGCTCCGCGGGGTCGAGCCGCTCGAGGTAGGCCTCGGTGCGGGCGAACACGGCGGCCTGGTACTCCTTGAAGGCGTCGTAGTCGCCGATGCGCTGGTGGATCATGTCGCTGACCGGGCGCTCCTTGCCGTGGTCGTTGATGGCCATCTGCACCCGGGCCTGCCACTCGTCGCTCCACACCACCGGGTCGCCGCTCACCACGGCACCTGAGACGTCCTGCATGTTGGTGTAGTGGAACAGGCAGAAGGCGATGGGCAGCACGCCCTCCCGCTCGAAGTGGTTCACGTGCTCGAGCCCCATGGAGTCGCGAGCGTCCTCGTAGAGGCTGTGCATGGCCCGCATGCGGCGGCGGAGGGAGTCGAGGATCAGCTCGGTCGTCATGGGAGCACCGTAAGTATTGTCAGAAACTCTGTCAATAAGTAGGGTGCCGGGCATGACCACAGCCGAGGCGCCTGTCGACGGTCGCCACCGACGCCGCGAAGCCAACCGCGAGGCGGTGGTGGAGGCGCTGCTGGCCTTCTACCGAGAGGGTCGCCTCGCGCCGAGCACCGACGAGGTGGCCGAGCGCGCCGGCATCTCGGCCCGGTCGCTGTTCCGCTACTTCGACGACGTCGACGCCATGACCCGCACCGCCATCGCCCGGCAGCAGGAGCACCTCGCCCCGCTGTTCGACCACGGCGCTCGCGCCGACCAGCCGGTGCACGAGCGCATCGAGGCCTTCGTGGCCGGTCGCCTCCGGCTGCTGGCGGAGATGGGGGAGGTGGGCCGCCTGGCCCGGGCCCGCTCCATCGAGCAGCCGCTGCTCGCAATGGAGATCACCCGGATCCGCACGGAGCTGCGGCAGCAGGTGGCTGACCTGTTCGAGGCGGAGCTCGGGTGTCGAGACCGCACCGACCGAGCGGTCACGGTGGCCGCCATCGACGTGGCGGTCTCCTGGGAGGCCCATGACCTGCTCACCAACGACCAGGAGCTCCCACCGGCGGCGGTGGCCCGGGTGATGGCGACCTCGGCGGCCCGCCTGCTGCAGGTGGAGGCGAGCTGATGCGGGGCACCCAGCGGCGGGAGCGGGTGATCGAGGTGTCGGCCGACGCCGCCTGGGCTGTGGTCGGTCGTCCCGACCTGCTGCACCTCTGGTTCCCGGGGATCGACGCCTGCGTCGTCGACGGCGCCACCCGCACCATCACCACCGGGATGGGGCTCCAGCTGGCCGAGGACCTCCTCGCCAACGACCCGCTCCAGCGGCGCTTCCAGTACCGGATCTCCGGTGGCTTCTTCAAGGAGCACCTGGGCTCGATCGATGTGATCCCGCTCGGCGACGAGCGGTGCCTCGTCACCTACGCCAGCGACGTCGACCCCGCGCCCATGTCCGTCGTGCTCGGCGGTGCCACGCAGGGCGCCCTCGAGGAGCTGGCCCGCCAGCTCGAAGCCGGTGCCGGTCCTGCGCTCGATGCCCTCGCCACCCCCGACGCCACGGAGGCCTCCGCCTGATGGGCCGCAAGATCCTCTTCATCACCACCGACCAGCAGCGCTACGACACCCTGGGCTGCAACGGCGCCGCCTACGGCCGCACGCCCGTGATCGATGCGCTGGCCGCCCAGGGCATCCGCTATGAGCGGGCGGTGCCGCAGTCGGTGGTGTGCATGCCGTCGCGCTCCACCATGCTCACCGGCCAGCACCCCAGCACCCACGGCGTGTGGATGAACGGCGTGGCGCTCCCGGTCGACGCTCCGTCGGTGGCGGCCGTGCTCCACCAGCAGGGCTACCGCACCGCCCTGGTCGGCAAGTCGCACTTCGAGCCCTTCCTCGACCCCTTCGGGCGCTTCATCGAGAACGGTCTGGCCCGTCGCGGGGTACCGACCGTCGACTCGCCCTGGTACGACGGCTCGGTCGGACCGCACCGCGGCTTCGACCACCTCGAGTTCGCCACCCACACCCCGATGGGCGGGCTCCACTACGCCCGCTGGATGATGGAGCACCACGCCGACGCGCTGGGTGGCTTCTACGCCGTGCTCGACAAGGACCTCGAGGTGAACGCCGAGGGCGGCGGCGCCAACGGCGGACCGCAGGTGAAGGACAACCCGGTGGCGCGGGAGTGGTACCACACCGACTGGGTGGCCGACCGCACGATCGCCTGGCTCGACGGCCTCGCGGCCGACGACGACTGGTTCGCCTGGATGAGCTTCCCCGACCCCCACCACCCCTGGGATCCTCCGGCCTCCGAGCTCGACCGCGTCGACTGGCGAGACGTGCCGCTGCCGGCCGCCTACCCGCAGTCGGCGGCGGAGCGCGAGCGGATCCTCGACGACAAGCCGCGGCACTGGCGGCAGTGGTACGACGGCGAGCTGGTGTCGAACTACGAGGCCCCCACCAGCTGGGTGCCCGCCACCCTGACCGCCGACCAGCTGCGCGAGATCAACGCCCGCAACGCTGTCGAGGTGGAGCTGATCGACGAGGCCGTCGGGCGCGTCCTGGCCGCCATCGCCGTCCGTGGGTGGGACGACGACGTCGACGTGATCTTCACCACCGACCACGGCGAGCTGGGGGGCGACTTCGGCCTGCTCTTCAAGGGGCCATACCACGTGGACGGCCTGATGCGGTTGCCGCTGGTGTGGCGGCCGGCGCCGTCGGCGGGCGTGGCGCCGGCCGCCGTCTCCTCGCCGGTGGGCCTGGTCGACCTGGCCCCCACCTTCTGCCAGATCGCCGGGCTCCCGGCGCAGGAGTGGATGGAGGGGCAGGCCCTCCCGGTCGACGATGCCGACGCATCGACGCGGGGGATGGAGCGAGTGCTCACCGAGTGGGACAGCGAGCTGCTCGGCGTCGCGGTGCACCTGCGCACCATCACCCGCGACGGCTGGGTGTGCACCACCTCCCTGCCCGGCGCGGTCCACGACGGCACCGAGGGCGAGCTCTACTCGCTGGCCGACGATCCGCTCCAGCAGGTCAACCGGTGGGACGACCCAGCTGTGCGGGCGCTGCGCGACGACCTGCTCGACGACCTTC
>JBPPMN010000317.1:0-11625 GCA_051306055.1 Acidimicrobiales bacterium | reverse complement strand
GTGTTCGGCCCCGACGCCGGCCCCACCGACGTGGCCCAGCTGGCCGTCGACTGGGAGAACCGCAAGGTCCTCGAGAAGGACCGCGGCTCGGTCATGGACGGCATCCCCGCTGCGCTGCCCGCCCTGGCCTACGCCGCCAAGGTGCAGAAGAAGGCGGCCTCGCAGCACGTCGACTGGCGCACCCTGCCCGGCGTCGAGCCCGGCTCGCTGGCGCTCCGCCTCCTCGAGCTGGTCGACGAGGCCCGCACCGCCAACGTCGACCCCGAGACCGAGCTCCGCACCGCCACCACCCGCCTCCGCGACGCCTTCGAGTCCCGCAACCCCTGACCCCAGCCCCGGTCGGGACCTCAGGACGTCAGCGTGGGGGGTGGGTGAGGACGTCGAGGAGGGCGAAGGCGGCGTCTTGGAGGTCGGCCACGGTGGGGGCCAGGGCGGCCTCGGCGGCGGCGGTGGCCTCCTCCTCGGTGGCGTCCTGGGCCCGGGAGACGGCGGCGGCGCGCAGGGCCACCCCGCGCGCGGCGGCACCGGCAGCCTCGCGGGCGACCGCCGCGCCCACGGAGCGGGCCACGAGGTCGGGGGCGTCGTGGAGCACGTCGTCGACGGCGGCGCGGGCGGCGACCATGCCGGCCTCCCACGGCCCCTCGTCGACGGCCGCCCGGGTGAGCTCCTGCGCCTTGGCCCAGAGCTGGCCGCCCTCGACGGTGGCCGCGGCCTCCAGCGCGGAGTCCCACGGGTGGGTGTCGAGGCCCCAGGCGTCGCGACCGAGCGCGGCGCGGGTGAGGCGCTCCTTGGCGGCCGACTCGGCCGCGTCGACGGAGGTCTCGCGCTCGTCGTCGTCGAGCTCCACCCGGTCGTGAGCGGCGCGGGTGGCGCGGTCTTGGGCGGTGCGCAGCGGCAGCACCGCCAGCGCGTCGACGGCCGGGTGGGCGGCCTCCCAGCCGGCCGTCCAGGCGTCGTCGGCCACCGCGTGCAGGGCGGTGGCCCAGGCGGTGTCGCCGATGGACCGACGGCTGGCCTCGAGCTCGTCGCGGCGGGCGGCGTCGCGGGCGCACTCGATCACCCGCAGGTCGGTGGCGTAGGCCAGCTCGGCCGGCACACCCACCGACGCCGCCTCCGACGCCGCCACCCACCCGGCCGCCTCCGACGCCCGCTCCCATGCGTCCCAGGCCGCCTGCTCCACCAGGAAGGCGTCGTCCTGGCGCTCGCTGGCCGCGATGTGGGTGGTGAGGTCGATCCGGCGCCCGGCGATCATGATGGCGGAGCCCAGCACGTCGACGGCCCGCACCAGGTCGAGGTGGTTGCTGGTGGGCCCGATCGACTCCAGGCGGGCGGCGGCCTCGGTGAGGCCGGCCAGGCGGAGCCACGAGGCCGCTTGCACCCGGATCAGCCAGTCGACGGCCAGCCAGGCGCGGGCGGCGTCGTCGGGGCCGAGCGGCCCGGGACGACGGCTCGAGCGGGCGGGGACGGGCGGGCCGTTGGTGCCGATCAGCTTCCGCGCCCGGTCCTTGAGGGTCTGGCGCCGCTGGTGGTCGAGGGCCGAGGCGAACCAGCGGGCATAGGTGGCCAGCACCGGCGACACGCTGGCCGGGGCGTCGGTGTGGGGCTCGTGGGCCAGCCACGAGACCAGCTCCAGGAAGGTGAGCCGCAGGCCGCGGCGGCCGTGGGGGAGCGTCTCCAACGTGATGTCGGCGAGGTCGGGTGTGCCGGCCAGGCTCGTCTTCGGGCTGCTGGCCGTGACCGCCTCGGCATCGAGGCCAGCACCGCCGCCCGATCCCCCGCCGACCGATGCGGCCGCCCGGCCGGCACCGCCGCCCGCGTCGACGCCGCCGTCCGGCGTGCCCGCCGGCGACGCGGCAGAGGCGGTCGCCGCGCCGTCGACGGTGGCGGGACGGGCGTCGAGCAGCTCGGCGGCCTGCTCGTCGGTGAGCAGCAGGGCCTGCAGCAGCTCCCAGCCCTCCTCCTGCACGTCGTCGCGCGCGTCGTAGATGGGGAGCCAGTCAGCGGGGTCGCCGACCAGCACCTCGAAGCGGCCGTGCGCGAGCGCCTCGCCGACGGGCGGGCTGCCGTCGTCGGTCGGGCCGCCCAGCCGCTCGAGGTGGCCCGGCCCAAGGATCTGCAGGGGGAAGACGTCGGGGACGGCGATGTCGCAGAGCCGGCCGGCCACGAGGTTGGGGGAGGCGCCGCCCTGGGCGCGCCAGCCGGTGTTGGCCAGCCCCAGGCCCACGCCCTCGAAGGTGGTCTCCAGGTCGATGCAGGCGTAGGCCACCTCCGGGGCCAGCTCCCGGGCCACCTCGCCGAGCAGCTCGAAGCGGGCCAGCAGCGCCTGGCTGTCGCACCCCGGGCCGCCGGTGGCCAGGGCGATGTGGGGCGCTCGGCCGAAGGTGATCGACGCGCTGCGCAGGCGGTCGTCGAGGTCGCCGTTCACGACGTCGCACCAGGCGCCGGCCGCGTTGGCCTGGTGGAGCACGGCAGGGGCGTCGGCCACCTTCACGTCGAACTCGACCGCCAGCAGGCGCATGGGCACGTGGTCGCCGGGGGACAGGTCGCCCAGGCCCCACTCGCTGGCGATGTCGATCCAGCTCGGCGGCAGCGTGCTGCCCTCTCCGGCGGGGGCGGGGAAGAGGCGCAGCACCACTGCGTTGGGGCAGGCGTCGAGGCGGTCGAGGCGGCCGCCGGGCTCGGGGACGGTGACGGTGGCGTCGGTGACGCCGGCGGCCTGGAGGTGGCGGACGACCAGCGGCGGGATCTCCTCCAGGACGTCGTCGGACACGTCGAGGTGAGCCACCCGCAGCAGCGGACCCTCGGGGCCCACCACCGGGTTCGACACCACCACGCTGTCGAGATCGTCGTGGCCGGCCGGGGCCAAGGCGATGATCTCCAGACGGGAAGCAGCCAGCGCGGCGCAGGCGGCGTCGACGTCGGAAGCGTCGGTGATCTGCACGACGAAACCGTCGGCGTAGTCGCAGAGGAGGTTCGCCGCGCCCGGCGCGACCCGGATGGCCACGCCGGGATCCTACGCATGCCGCTCGCCGCCTCACGCACCGTGCGGCCGAGGCCGACGACTTGCCCACGCGGCGGCGTGGCCCCAACATGCCTCGTGCTGGGCGTTCCCCAGCAGTACCATCCGCCACACCCGCCCCATCAGCCACAGGAGCAACAGGGCGGCCACCAGGGAGCCAACGTCCACCCATGTCATCCATCGAGCACGTCGCCGGTCGAGAGGTACTCGACTCCCGAGGCAACCCCACCGTCGAGGTGGAGGTGTTCCTCGCCTCTGGCGCCACCGGCCGCGCCATCGTCCCGTCGGGCGCGTCCACCGGTCAGTTCGAGGCCGTCGAGCTGCGCGACGACGGCGATCGCTTCGGCGGCAAGGGCGTGACCGAGGCCGTCGCCCACGTCAACGACGAGATCTGCGACGGCCTCGAGGGCTTCGAGGCCCTCGACCAGCGCGGCGTCGACCTGCACCTGATCGACCTCGACGGCTCTCCCAACAAGGCCAACCTCGGGGCCAACGCCATGCTCGGCACCTCGCTGGCCGTGGCTCACGCCGCCGCCCAGGAGACAGGTCTGCCCCTGTGGCGCTACGTGGGCGGCGCCAACGCCCACGTGCTGCCCGTGCCGATGATGAACGTGCTCAACGGCGGCGCCCACGCCGACAACACCGTGGACTTCCAGGAGTTCATGATCATGCCGGTCGGCGCGGCCAGCTTCTCCGAGGGCCTGCGCTGGGGCGTCGAGACCTACCACGCCCTCAAGGCGCTGCTGCACGACCGAGGGCTGTCCACCGCGCTGGGCGACGAGGGCGGCTTCGCCCCCAACCTGGCGTCCAACGAAGACGCCTGCCGCCTGCTGGTCGAGGCCATCGGGCGAGCCGGGTTCACCCCCGGCGAGCAGATCGCCATCGCCCTCGACCCCGCCTCGTCGGAGTTCTTCCACGACGGCGCCTACGTGCTGGCCGGCGAGGGCCGCACCCTCACGCCGGCCGAGATGGTCGACGAGTACGCCCGCCTGAGCGCGGCCTACCCGATCGTGTCGATCGAAGATGGCATGGCCGAGGAGGACTGGGAGGGCTGGGCCCTCATCACCCAGCGCCTGGCCGACACCGTGCAGCTGGTGGGCGACGACCTCTTCGTCACCAACGTGGAGCGCCTCTCGCGCGGCATCGCCGACGGGGTGGCCAACTCCATCCTCATCAAGGTCAACCAGATCGGCACCCTCACCGAGACCCTGGAGACCGTCGGCATGGCCACCCGCGCCGCCTACACCTCGGTGATGTCGCACCGCTCCGGTGAGACGGAGGACGTCACCATCGCCGACCTCGCAGTGGCCACCAACTGCGGTCAGATCAAGACCGGCGCCCCCGCCCGCTCCGACCGCGTGGCCAAGTACAACCAGCTGCTGCGCATCGAGGCCGAGCTGGGCGACACCGCCGCCTACTGGGGTGCCGGTGCCCTGGCCCGGGGCGGTGGCCCATCCCGATGATCCGCCGCCGGTCGCGCCGCGCACCCGTCATCCCCGAATGGGACGATCCTGTCGCGCCCGACCCCACCGTCGACGACGCCGTCCGCCGGGCGGGACTGCGCCGCGTCGGCAAGGTGCTCGGCTTCTTCGGTGGCTCGGCCGCCCTGCTCGGCGTGCTCGCCTTCGGTGTGCTGCCCACCCAGACCTTCCTCGACCAGCGGGCCGCCACCAGCGAGGCGGAGCAGCGGCTCGACGTGCTGCGCGACCAGAACGCGGCCTACGACGACCGGTTGGAGCGGCTCGTCACGCCCGAGGAGATCGAGCGCCTCGCCCGCGAGCAGTACAACCTCGTGTTCCCGGGCGAGGAGGCCTACGCCGTGCTCCCCGCGCCGCTGCCGCCGCTCGACCTCCCGGAGCTGTGGCCCTTCGGCGAGATGCTCCCGCCTGACGTCACCGAGGCTGACACGCAGCAGTAGGGTGCCCGATCCGCCGTGGAGGCGACGGCGGATGAGCGGCAGGAGGCGCGCGACGGTGAGCGATGAGGCGGCCCGACTCGAAGGGCTGAGGGCCCTGCAGATCCTCGACACGGAACCCGAGGAAGCCTTCGATCGCGTGGTCGAGCTGGCCGCCCGGCTCTTCGACGTGCCCATCGCACTGGTGACGCTCGTCGACGAGCACCGCCAGTGGTTCAAGGCTCGTCTGGGCCTGTCCGTGTCGGAGACCCCGCGCTCGTCGGCCTTCTGTGCCCACGCCATCGAGGGACAGGACACGCTCGTGATCCCCGACGCGCAGGCCGACCCACGCTTCGCCGACAACCCGCTCGTGGTGGGGGAGCCCAGGATCCGCTTCTACGCCGGTCACCCCCTCCGCAGCCCCGAGGGACTGGCCCTGGGCACGCTGTGCATCATCGATCGGCGGCCTCGCGAGCTCAGCGACGCCGACCACGACCTGCTCACCGTGCTGGCCCGCCAAGCCGAGGTGGAGCTGCACCTGCGCCAGGCCGGGCTCCTCGAGCGGACCGCCCGCCTGGAGCTGGCTGAGGTCCAGGCCAGCGTGGCGGCGGTGCGCGAGGAGCTGGCCGCCTCCGAGCACCGGTACCGAGCGCTGGTGGAGGGAGCGTCGATGGCCATGCTGGTGCACGTCGACGGCGAGATCCGCTTCGCCAACTCGGCCGCGGCCGAGCTCCACGGGGCCCCGTCGCCCGCCGCGATGGTCGGCCGGTCGATCTACGACACGGTCCCGGAGCGCGACCGGCCGGCTCTGCGCCAGCGGGTGGAGCTGGTGACGGCCGGTGGGCGGGTGCGCGACCTGCGCCGCCCGCTGTGCCGCGACGACGGCACCGAGATCACGGTGGCGGTGCACGTGACGCCCGTCGAGTGGGAGGGCGTGGCGGCCAGCCAGGTGGAGCTGCGCGACGTCACAGCGCGGGCGGCCGGCGACGAGGGGCGCCGCCGCCACATGCAGCAGCTGCGCGAGCTCAACACGGAGCTGGCCCAGGCCGTGGCCCTGAAGGACCACGTGCTGGCCGCCGCCACCCACGACATGCGCACGCCGATCACCTCCATCGCCGCCTTGGCCGACCTGCTCGTCAGCGGCCCCGCTCGCGGCATGACGACCGAGGACCAGGCCGACGCCCTGGCGGCGATCGGGCGCCAGGCTCGGCGGCTCGACCGCCTGGTGGGCGACCTCCTCTCGCTGGCCGTGGTGGAGGGCGGATCGGTCGAGCTGCGCCGGCAGCCGGTGGCCCTGGCCCGCATGGTGGAGGAGCTGGTGGAGGACATCGATCTCGACCTGCACGTCACCGTCGCCGTCGCCCCCGACCTGGTGCTCGAGGCCGACCCCGACCGCCTGGCCCAGGTGGTCAACAACCTCCTCACCAACGCCCAGCGCTACGGCGGGCCCCACGTGGAGGTGCGGGCGGAGCGCGACGGCGCCTGGGTGGAGCTCCGCGTGAGCGACGACGGCCCCGGCGTGCCCGACGAGTTCGTGCCGGAGCTGTTCGAGAAGTTCACCCGGGCCAGCCGCATGGCTCCGAGCCCGGTGCGCGGCACCGGGCTGGGTCTGGCCATCGTCCGGGCGGTGGCCCGGGCCCATGGCGGCGACGTCGGCTACGAGCGGTCACCGTCGGGCGGCGCCTCCTTCGTGGTTCGCCTGCCCACCGTCGCGGAGCCGGCCGCCTGAGCTGCCGATCCGGCGACTGAGGGCCACCCGCGGCACGGCTGCGCGCCGATAGGGTGCGCCGAAGTCGGATGACGGCGGTTATCGAGGGGGTTGGTTGAGCGCATGAGCATCTTCGGCAACCGGGTGCCTCGGGTGGAAGACCCGAAGCTGCTGACGATCGGCGGCACCTACGTGGCCGACGTGCTGGTCCCCGAGCTAGACGGCGCGGCCCACGTCACCTACGTGCGCTCCACCATCGCCCACGCCCGCCTCACCGGGATCGAGGTCGACGAGGCCCGCCATGCGCCCGGCGTGCTCGGCGTGTTCACGGCCGACGACATCGACCTCGACCCGCTCCCGCCGGGCTCGCCCATGTTCAACGCCGAGATGCGCCGACCCTTCCTCGCCGACGGCACCGTGCGCTTCGTGGGGGAGCCGGTGGCCGTGATCGTCACCGAGCGCCCCGAGCAGGGCGTCGACGCGGCCGAGCTGGTGTGGCCCGACTACGACCCGCTCCCCGCGGTGATCGACCCCGCCTTCGCCCGCACCGACGAGGTGCTGGTGCACGAGGCGGCCGGCACCAACGTGGTCATCGACCTCGCCTTCGGCCGCACCGACGACCTGTTCGACGGCTGCGAGGTCGTCGTCACCCAAGACGTCGTGAACCAGCGCCTGGCCGCGGTGCCGCTGGAGTCGCGGTCGGCGGCGGCCGCCTGGTCCGACGGGCGCCTGCTCCAGTGGTCGAGCACGCAGCACGCCCATGGCGTGCGCGACAAGCTGGTGGCCGTCTACGGCCTCGAGCCGGCCCAGGTGCGCGTGATCGCCCCCGACGTCGGTGGCGGCTTCGGCGCCAAGATCGGCAGCTACCAGGAAGAGCTGCTGCTGGGCTGGCTGGCCCGCCGGGTGGGCCGCCCCGTCCGCTGGGCAGAGACCCGCAGCGAGAACATGGTGGGGCTGGGCCACGGCCGCGGCCAGCACCAGACCCTGGAGATCGGCGGCCGGCGCGACGGCACCGTGGAGGCCTACCGCCTCACCGTGCTGCAAGACGGCGGCGCCTACCCCGAGATGGGATCGATCCTGCCCTTCCTCACGCGCATGATGGCGCCCGGCACCTACGCCATCGACAAGGTGGAGGTCAACGCCACCTCCGTCACCACCAACACCACCTCCACCGTGGCCTACCGCGGGGCCGGTCGCCCCGAGGCCACGGCGGCCATCGAGCGGGCCATGGACCTGTTCGCGGCCGAGATCGGCATGGACCCGGCGGAGGTGCGACGGGTGAACCTGATCTCGGCCGATGCCTTCCCGTTCACCACCGCCACCGGTGCCGTCTACGACATCGGCGACTACGAGACCGCCCTCGACCTCGTCCTCGACGCCGCCGGCTACGAAGACCTGCGAGCCGAGCAGGCCCGCCGCCGGGAGGCCGATGAGGTCGTGCAGCTCGGCATCGGCGTGTCGACCTACGTGGAGGTCACCGCCGGTCCCTCGGCCGGCAAGGAGCACGCCAAGGTGGTGGTGGAGGCCGACGGCTCGGCCACCGTCTACACCGGAAGCTCCGCCCACGGTCAGGGCCACCACACGGCCTTCACCACGCTGGCCAGCGCCGAGCTCGGCATCCCCGCCGACCAGATCACCGTGGTCCACGGCGATACCGACCTGGTGGAGCGGGGCGAGGGCACCATGGGCTCGCGGTCGCTGCAGCTGGGCGGCTCGGCCGTCCACGAAGCGGCCCTCGGCGTGGTGGAGCGGGCCAAGCAGATCGCCGCCCAGTCGCTGGAGGCCAACCCCGACGACCTCGTGCTCGACAAGGCCGCCGGTCGGTTCCACGTGGCCGGTACGCCGAGCATCGGGCGCACCTGGGCCGAGCTCTCCAGTGAGGCCGCCGAAGCCGGCGACCCCCTGCAGGTGATGACCGACTTCGAGGCGTCGCAGCCCACCTTCCCCTTCGGTGCCCACGTGGCCGTGGTCGACGTCGACACCGAGACGGGCCGCGTGGAGCTGCGCCGCCTCATCGCCGTCGACGACGCCGGCCGCATCCTCAACCCGCTGCTGGCCGAGGGGCAGCGCCACGGCGGCATCGCCCAAGGGGTGGCCCAGGCCCTCCTCGAGGAGGTGGCCTACGACCCCGACGGCAACCCCATCACCTCCAACCTGGCCGACTACGCCGCCATCTCCGCCGCTGAGCTCCCGAGCTTCGAGCTGGTGCCCATGGAGACCCCCACCTTCGTGAACCCGCTGGGCGCCAAGGGCATCGGCGAGTCCGGCACCATCGGCTCCACGCCGGCCGTGCAGTCGGCCGTGTGCGACGCCCTCAGCCACCTCGGGGTGCGCCACGTCGACATGCCCACCACGCCCGAGCGTGTGTGGCGGGCCATCCAGGCCGCCGCCGGGCACGGCTCGCCCAAGCCCGGCGAAGACCCGGCCCCGGCCGATGGCCACGTGGCCGCCGCCGGCCCCGGCTCCGTGATGGGCGACGAGGCATGACCAACCCCATCGAGGCGGAGGGCCTGGTCCGCCACTTCGGCGACGTGGTGGCCGTCGACGGCATCGACCTGGTGGTGGAGCAGGGCGAGATCTTCGGCTTCCTCGGCCCCAACGGCGCCGGCAAGAGCACGGCCGTGCGCATGCTCACCACGCTCCTGCGCCCCACCAGCGGCTCCGCGCGCGTGGCCGGCTACGACGTGGTGAGCGAAGCCGGCTCGGTGCGCCGCTCGATCGGCGTGGCCCTCCAGGACGCCGCCATCGACCCGCTGATGACCGGCCGCGAGCTGGTGCGGCTGCAGGCCGTCCTGCACGGCATCGCCAGAGGCGAGGCCGATGCGCGGGGCGAGGTGCTGCTCGAACGGGTGGGCCTCACCGCGGCGGCCGACCGACGGGTGGGCACCTACTCGGGCGGGATGCGCCGCCGGCTCGACCTGGCCCTCTCGCTCGTCCACGAGCCCACCGTGCTGTTCCTCGACGAGCCCACCACCGGCCTCGACCCCACCAGCCGCATGGCCCTGTGGGACGAGGTGCGCCGCCTCAACGGCGAGGGCACCACCGTGTTCCTCACCACGCAGTACCTCGAGGAGGCCGACGAGCTGGCCGGCCGCGTGGCCATCATCGACGGCGGCCGCATCGTGCGCGAGGGACAGCCGGCCGCCCTCAAGGCAGCCGTCGGCGCCCACACGCTCGTGGTCACGGTGCCCAGCGAGCAGCAGTCGGCGGCTGAAGAGGTGCTCAGCGCCTTCGGTGGCTCCCGGCCCGGGAAGTCCGGTGCGCTGGTGATCGGCCTGGCCGGCGGGCCCACCGCCATGTCGCCCGTGCTGCGCGCCCTGGAAGACGCCGGCATCGCCGTGGAGCACGTCGAGCTCGACGCCCCCAGCCTCGACGACGTGTTCGCCGATGCCACCGGTCGCCGCCTCGAAGGGGCCGAGACGGGCGACGTCGCGCTCGAGGAGCCGGCATGACCGCAGCGGTGGCGCTCGATCCGCACGAGGTGCAGATCGGTCGCCGGCAGGCCGTCGCCCAGGCGAGGGCACTGGCCCGTCGCTCGATCCTGGGCACCCTGCGCCAGCCGCAGGTGTGGTTGCCAGGCCTGGTGTTCCCCATGTTCATCGCGGCGGTGAACACCGCCACGATGGGCCGGGCGCCCGACGCCATCCCCGGCTTTCCCGACGTCGCCTCCCTCCTCGACTTCCTCCTGGTGGCCTCGATCACCCAGTCCGTGCTCTTCGGCGGGCTCACCGCCGGCAGCGACACCGCCACCGACATCCAGACCGGCTTCTTCGACCGGCTCCTCGCTTCGCCGGTGTCGCGCACGTCGATCCTGGTGGGGCGCCTGGCCGGCGCATCGGTCACCGGGGCGATGCAGGCCGTCGTGTTCATGGTGGTCTACGGCGCCTTCGGCGTGCGGCTGGCCGGAGGCGCCGGCGCCGCGGGCCTCCTCATCGTCTACGCCATGGTGCTGGCCCTGGTGATCGGCGGCTTCGCCGCCATGCTGGCCCTGCGCACCGGCTCGGCCGAGGCCGTGCAGAACGTGTTCCCGCTGACCTTCATCGGCCTGTTCATCTCCTCGGCCTTCTTCCCCACGGAGGTGATGAGCGGGATCTACCAGACGCTGGCCGAGGCCAACCCGATCACCTGGATGATCGACGGCATGCGCCACCAGGTGATCGTGGGCCTCGACCTGGGCGAGGCCCTTGCGTCGCTGGCCATCACCGCGGTGGCCGCCGCCCTCGCCATCTTCGGCGCCCACCGGGCGCTCCAGTCGCGGCTCCGGCAGGCGTCATGACCACCGTCGTCCACCCCGAGCGGAACCTCTCCTGGGTGCCGGTCGCCATGGCCCTGGCCCGGCGCAGCCTGCTCGGCATCCTCCGCATCCCCGCCGCCTTCATCCCGCTGATCGCCATGCCGATCTTCTTCGTGATCGCCTTCTCGGGCTCGTTCTCGGCGCTGGTGGACCTGCCCGGGTTCCCCACCGACAACATCCTCAACTGGATGGTGCCCTTCGCCATCCTGCAGGGCTCGGCCTTCGCCGGCTTCGGCACCGGCTTCAGCACCGTCCGCGACATCGAAGACGGCTTCTACGACCGCCTCCTGCTGGCCCCCGGCTCACGGGTGGGGCTCCTGGTGGGCCCGGTGCTGGCCAGCCTGGCCCGCGCCACCTTCACCGTGTTCGTGGTGCTGGCCTTCGGCGTGGCGCTGGGCGCCGACCTCCCCGGCGGCGCTCCCGGGGTGCTCATGCTCTGGCTGGCCGGCCTCGGCGTGGCCGTGGTCTCCACCGGCTGGGCCCTCGGGCTCGTCTACCGGGTGCCCAACACCCGCTCCGGACCGATCCTGCAGATCGGCATCTTCTTCAGCATGTTCCTCTCCACCGGCAACGTGCCCCTCCCCGCCCAGACGGGCTGGGTGCAGCAGGTGGCCCGCGTCAACCCCGTCACCAACATCCTCGAGATGGCCCGCCAGGGCTTCCTCGGCGACATCGCCTGGAGCACCACCTGGCCCGGCCTCGTCGCCATC
>JBPPMN010000287.1:0-9237 GCA_051306055.1 Acidimicrobiales bacterium | reverse complement strand
CGGCGGGTGGAGCCCTGCCAGAAGTTGTCGGCCGTGCCCAATGGGTCACCGGCGGTCTCGTCGAAGCTCCGCACGGTGGCGCCGGAGTAGGTGTTGCAGACGTTGCTGATCCCGGCTTGGTTGCCGCTGCCGACCGGCTTGATGCAGCTGGGGTCGAACCCGCCGTCGACGTCGGTGGCGTTGAAGATCACGACCCGGTCGAGGTTGGCCAGCGACTCCGAGGGCAGCGCCGTGCGCAGCGCCTCGAGGATGTTGACGTCGGCTTCGGCCACTCCCCCGCTGCTCGCACCGACCCGGGCGGCGGTGGAGGTGGCTCCCTCGATCTTGTTGTGGGCGGTCCAGGCCAGCCCCATCTCGGCTGTGCCGAAGGCCATCAGCGCGAGGAAGGGCACGACCAGTGCGAACTCCAGCATGGTGGCGCCACGATCGGCGCCTCGGCGCCGCCGGATCCGGATCATGGGGTGTCCAATCCGAAGTTGTCGGGCTCGATCAGGTTGATGCCGCTCTCGGTGATCGTGAGCGTGTCGCCGAGGATCCCCGTGTAGTACTCGTGGCTGGCCCGGATGTGGACGCCCACGTAGTCGGGCGTGAGGCGCTGGTCCGCCGGCGTTCCGCGCGGCGAGATCTGCACCTTGCGGTTCCGCGGCGACCATCGGCAGTCGACCTTCTGGCCCGCCTGCGGGTCGCTCGCTCCGGAGCAGCCGAAGTAGTACTCGGGCGGGTTGGCCAGCTCGTCCCTGGCCATCTGGAACGCTCCGCCGGGCGCCTCCGGACGGATGTAGACGTTGCAGGCACCCTTCTGGCTGGTGCCGCCGTCGGACACGCCCACCGAGGTGAGGTTGGGGCTGAGGGCAGCACCGGCGGCCGCGATGCAGTTGCCGGGCGGCGAGTCGCCCACGCCGTCGGCGTTCCAGATGATCACGTACTCGAGCTCGCCCTTGCCCAGGCCGGCTGCTTCGCGCGCCATGCGGACGAGGATCTGCTGGTCAGCCATGGCGTCGCTGCCGGCCACGCTGGCCATGCGCCCGCCGGCCCGCACCGCGTTCGAGGCGCCGGAGTAGGACTTCAGCGCCCCGCCGACCTCCATGATCCCGAACATGAACAGGAACAGGAAGGGGAGCACGATGGCCGACTCGACGAGCACCGCTCCCCTGTCGCCCCGAGATCGACGAGACAACCTCATGAGGACTCCTCCAGGGCAGAGGCGAGATCGCTGGTGCGGAGATCGAGCACCTCGGCGAGGCGCTCGAGGTTGGCCGGGGCCGGCCGGCTGTGCCCGTGGACCCAGCGGCTCACGGTGGCCTCGGTGGTGCCAACCCGGTGGGCGATCTCAGCGGCCGGCAGGCCGAGCTCGCGCTGACGGGTCGTGACCACCTCGCCCAGCGGTGTCGCTCCTTCCGGGTGCGGCATGGCGGCGACCAGCGACGCCACCGGCACGCCGAGCGCCTCGGCCAGGCGGGGCAGCTTCTTGGGTCCCGGCGATCGGTGCCCGTGCTCCCAGGCCACCACCGTGCCCACGGCCACGCCGAGGGTGGTCGCCAGGTCGCCACGGCTCAGGCGGAGCTGCTGGCGACGCGCCCCGACGAACTGCCCGAAGGGCGGCCAGCCGGTGGTGTCGACCACGAAGGGCGTGGCGCACAGGGTGGCGACGTCGCTCGCCGTGATGCCGAGGAAGGAGGCCAGGCTGGGGAACAGCGCCGGGCTGGGGGTGGTGCGGCCCGTCTCCCATGCCGCATAGGTGGCCTGCGGCACCTCGAGGATCAGCGAAGCCTCCACCTGGGTGCGTCGACGGGCCACCCGCTCGTTGCGCAGCCGACGGGCCAGGGGCGGACGGTCCAGGTCGGGATCGGTCGGCGGGCTCCACTCGGCGGCCTCGATGGACAGGAGTGCGATGAGCCGAGCCAGCCGGTCGGCGGAGGGCTGCACGCGCCCTCGCTCCCAGAGGCGGATCGTCTCCTCGGTGACCCCGAGGCGGGCGGCCAGGTCCTTGCGTCGGAGCCCCGCGGCTTGGCGCGAGGCCTCAAGGTGGGCGCCGAGGCGCGGGGTCCAGACGAGCTCGTCAGCCGTCGGTGCTGCCTCACCCAGTTGGGGAGCGCGCACAAACGACAACGTCGTGGATGTTGTTCCGCCGTTCGATCCCGCCATGTCCTCGCTGACTCTCTGCGGGGACCGCCGTCCCCACTCCGCCGTGACCACCCGCCGTGGTGGCCGCAGCTCGGAGCATACGCTTTGTGGTCAGCCCAAACTAGCGAAAGTCACGAATTTCTCGTTCGCGCCCGTATCCCTTCGGCGGCGTCGGTCGATTGCAGTGGGTCAGCAAACGCTCCCACAGGGAACGACCAGGGTGCCCTCGCCGGGTGCCTCCGGGATCCAGGCGAACGAACCGCCGGTGATCGCCGTGAGGTTGTAGGTCACGTCGGGAGAGCTGTCCTTGATGTTCGTGTACTGGATGGTGCACTGCCCGGCAGCGGTGCTGGTCGTGCAGGTCGACTGGGGGTTGGACCCCTGACCCACGTCGACCCAGTCGCCGTCCATGGTGGCCCCGATCACCCCGTTGCCCGCCGAATCGAGGAGGGTGAAGGTGACCGTCACCCTCCATCTGTTGTTCCCGTCGGGCTGCACCGAGATGAGCGGGGTCGGATCGAGGTGCACGGCGACCGTCGAGGCGTTGGTGGTCGTGGTGGAGAGCGGCACCGACGACGAGGGGCTGGCGCCGGGGTAGTACGAGTTGTCGGCCTGGGCACTGATCCGGTCGTCGCTGTCGTCGAGGCGCTCCTCGCCGCCGTCGGTGGCGATCTGGATCACGGTGATGCTGGCCACGGCGAGGAGCGCCACCAGCAGGGCGTACTCCACGAGGGTGGCCCCCCGGTCGCTTCGGCGGTGACGGAGGCGGGAACGCAGGTGGTGGATCATCGGATCAGGCTCACGAATCTGTTGAGGCCGACCTGGAACGCAGCATCGTCCCCAGCCAGGCCGTTGGGCAGCATCGTGCGGGGGAAGACGAAGGCGGTGACCGCCTCGGCGTCGTCGGGCACCCCGCTCTGGTTGTTGCTGAACCCGGGCTCGAAGTCCGTGTTGCAGCTGTTGGCGTTGCAGGCACCGAGCATGCGCTGCAGGAAGATGGCGCGGAAGCCGGCGATCCGAACGGTGGCGTTGCCGTTGGGGAAGTTGGTGGTGAGCTGCGGGACGTAGCCGAAGCGCGCCGTGTACTGGATGTCGAAGAGGTCGGGCGAGTCAGCGGTGGACGAGTTCCGACTGAAGACCGGGTCGGTGCACCCGCTGGCCGGGCACGAGGTGGGCTCGCCGGCACCGGCGATGGCATTGTTGGCGTTCCAGGCCTGCCCGTTGTAGTGGGCGAAGCAGCGCTGGATCATCAGCAGCATCCGCTCCCGTTGGGTCTTCGGGCCGAGCAGGGCCTGGACGTTGCCGGGCAGGCCGCTCAGACTTCCGCCGAACACGGCCGTGAAGCCTGACTTCTGGCACGACGCAGGCACGCTTGCCCCCGCTGGGAAGGTGTCGGGGATGAACTGCCACAGCGGGTTGTTGTCGAGCTGGGCGCCAGCGACGTTCTTGGTGGAGCCCCAGGTGAGCAGCGGGCTGGTGCGCGCCAGCCGGCCAGGGCCCCCGTCGCTGAAGCTCGTGCCGAAGGCGATGCCCGGGCTGAGCGACGAGACCACGGTGTTGCCCGTGAGGGTGTCCATTGCGTTGGGCCGGGACGGCTGCGGGTTGGCCGCGCAGGCGACGGTGTCGATCACCTCGGTGTTGCCGTTGGGGATGCCACCGAACACGCTGAGGTCGTGATCGACGCCGACAGCCATGTTGTTGGCCGCCCGGTCTCGCTGACCCCCGTTGCCGCACTCCCGAGTGGTCCCCACCTCGGCGTTGCCGTACTGGCCGAAGTCGACATAGCCGTAGTTGCCTGACGACGAACCGCCGCAGGGCTCGACCGAGGTGCCACCCGAGCCCGACTTGATGCAGGAATAGCCATCTCCGCCGCCGGCGCTGGCCGGCATGCCGAACGGCAGCACGTTGCCGAATCCCGCGGAGGTGATGCCGGCAATGGCGAAGGCGTCATGGCTGAAGCCGTTGACGCCCGCCGCCCGACCGAAGATCGAGTTGACCTCGCGCGTGGGCACCCGCACCTGCACCTGGGTGCGGGCACCGTTGGTGGTGATGCAGTTCGAGCCCGGGATGGCGATGTCGACAGGATCAGGATCGGTGAAGGCGCCACAGCTGTTCCACTCGGTGGCGGTCAGCGTGGTCCCGAGGGTGGTGTGCACCACCGCCTTCACTTCGGTCGCGAGGGTGGCGGCAGTAGCCGACAGGCTCTGAGCGCCGGACAGCGCGCCGGTATCAGCGGCGTTCTGATCGCCTCGCCGCTCGCTGTACACGGCACCGAGGTCGATGGCCAGCGCCGCGAAGATCATCAGCAAGATCAACAGGAGAGCGGTGTAGACGATCACCAGACCGTCGTCGCGCTGCGCTCGTTCTGTCTTCATGGGCACGTCCTTGCGAGAGTGGCCGGCGGTGCAGGCGCCGCCGGGTCAGCGGCCCAGGTGGCCGTCTGCTCGATCCGACCCTCCACAGTGCTGGTGAGCACCTTGTTGTCGAGGAAGGGACCGAGGAAGCCGGTCAGCTGGTCGAGGGGTTTGCGGACGGTCACCTGGAACTTCTGGCCTACCGCCGCCGTACCGGTGCGGGTGATCTGCACGCTGATGTTGTCGCCGCTGTCCATGCGGGCACACAGCTCGTTGACGATCTGGGTGGCCTGGTCGGCGGGCGTCGGGGTTGCCGTCGTCTTGTAGTTGACGGCCACCAGACGAGATCCCTCTCGTGCTCCGTGGCGCACATCGAGGTTCTGAAAGAAGCCCCAACCGAACTCGATGATGCCGAAGACAAGCAGGAAGAAGATGGGCGCGATGATGCCGAACTCCACCAGCGCTGCTCCACGGTCGCCGCCGCGGCGTCGTCGCCCGCTCCGGTGCGACTGGGAGCGGCTGGCCGCAGCGGCGCGCTCGGCACCGGCCTGGGTGTGATGGGTCTCGTTCATGCGGGGGTTCCTGCTGCTTCTTCGAGATGGGTGAAGGGGACGTTGAGCGCCTGGGCCAGGCGCTCGAGGTTCGAGCTGATGGGACGGCTGTGGCCGTTGATCCAGCGGCTGAGGGTGGGCTCGGTGGTGCCGACCATGCGGGCGATGTCGACCGAGCGCAGGCCGAGGTCGCGCTGGCGCTGGAGAATGAGCTCGCCCAAGCGAGTGGGAGCGGCTCGACGGGGCAGCGCCTTGGTGAGGTGGGTGGCGCTCACCTGCAGGGCCTCGGCCAGGGCCAGCACCTGGACCGACGGCGGGCGGCGGTAGCCGAGCTCCCAGGTCATCAGCGCCCTCGGGGCCACCCCAAGCGTGGCGGCCAGGTCCTTGCGGGTGAGGCCGAGCGCCTGGCGGCGGGCGCCCACCAGCTGCCCGAAGGCGGGCCAACCGGAGAAGTCGACGACGAGGCCGGACGCGCACAGTGCCGCCGCCTGCTCGTCGGGCAGCCCGAGGTGGGTGGCCAGTCGGGTGACGTGCTCGTCGCCCGGCGTGGAGCGCCCGCTCTCCCACGCCACGTAGGTGTCGGGGGCGATGCCCAGCCGGCTGGCCAGGGCGGCCTGGGTGAGGCCCAGCGCCTGACGCTCCTGCAGCAGGCGACGGGCCAGCTCGGTCTGCTCCTCGGGAGCAGGGGCCGGCGCGTCTTGCCAGAGGGAGCCCTCGATGGCCAGGATCGGGATCAGCCGCACGAGGTGGTCCTCCGAAGGCTGCACCGCGCCGCGCTCCCAGAGCCGGATCGACTCCTCGCTCACGCCGAGGCGGTGGGCCAGGTCGAGGCGACGGAGACCGGCCTGGAGGCGAGAGGCCTCGAGGTGGGCGCCCAGGCGCGGCGACCACGTGATGCCGCTGGCCTCCCTGCCCACTGCCGTGCCTGTCATTGCGCCCACCGTTCGATCGCTGTCTGGCGACAAGTTTGGGGTATGTACCAAAACTTGTCAACCACGGAGGGTGGTGGGCCCGTTCCTGCTGGCTCCGCGACGCCCGCCTGGTGCCGCCGCGCACCCATCCGCTCCTTCGGTCATCGCTCGACGAGCACGTCGGGATACGGCCGGTCCGCCTCGGACGGTCGTGTGGACGCGCACGATCCCCGACCGAGGTCGGGGATCGTGTCGAGGTTCTGGGGCCGGCCGAAGCCGGGCGGGGCTACTCGCTGGGGAGGATGTCGACCAGCTTGCGGCCCTTGCGCATGCCGAACTTCACCTTGCCGTCGGCCATGGCGAAGAGGGTGTCGTCGCCGCCTCGGCCCACGTTCTCACCGGGGTGGAACTTGGTGCCGCGCTGGCGCACGATGATCGTGCCCGCGGTGACGGCGGTGCCGTCGAAGGTCTTCACGCCGAGGCGCTGTGCGTTGGAGTCGCGGCCGTTCCGGGTGGAACCGCCGCCCTTGGTCTTCGACATGGGGTTCCTTCCCTAGCCCTTCGAGATCCCGGTGATCTCGATGGCGGAGTAGTGCTGCCGGTGTCCCCAGCGCTTGCGCTGGTTGGACTTGTTCTTGTAGGTGAAGCCGTTGATCTTCGGGCCCTTGGTCTCCCCCACCACCTTGGCGGTGACGGAGGCCCCGGCCAGCTGGGCGGGGGTGGCGAGCACGGTGTCGCCGTCGACGAGGAGCACGGGGGTGAGGCTGACCTCGTCGCCGATGTCCTTGCCGAGGAGCTCGACGTTGAGGACCTGACCGGCCTCGACCTTCTCCTGCTTGCCACCGCTCTTGATCACTGCGTACATGGGGCTGCTTCCTTGGGCGCCGCTCACACGAGCGCGCTGCTGACGGGACGGACGATGCTACCGCGGGAGGTCGTGGACGCTCAATCCGGGGGGAGGAGGTCGGGGTCGATGACGTGACCGGTGCCCTCACAGGTGGGGCAGCGGCCGGCGAAGCTCTCGAGGAGGCCCTCGCCGATGCGCTTGCGGGTCATCTCGCAGAGGCCGAGCTCGGAGATGTCGAACACCTGGGTGCGGGTCTTGTCGCGCGCCAGCGCCTCACGGAACACCCGCACCACCTCGTCGCGGTTGGGCCGGATCTCCATGTCGATGAAGTCGACCACGATGATGCCGCCCACGTCGCGCAGCCGGAGCTGGCGGGCGATCTCCACCGCCGCCTCGAGGTTGTTGCGGAACACCGTCTCCTCGAGGCTGGAGGTGCCGACGTTCTTGCCGGTGTTCACGTCGATGACCGTGAGGGCCTCGGTGTGCTCGATGATGAGCGAGCCGCCCGAGGGCAGCCACACCTTGCGGTCGAGCGCCTTGTGGAGCTGCTCGTGGATGTGGAACTTCTCGTAGAGCGGGAGGTCCTCCGCTGACGGGTCGAAGTGCTCGACGCGGTCGGCCAGCTCCGGGCTGATCGAGCTCACGTAGTCGCGCACCGACTCGAAGAGGGCGTGATCGTCGATCACGACGTTGCGGTAGTCGTTGTTGAACTCCTCGCGGATCACCCGGACGGCCATGTCGGGCTCGCGGTACAGCAGCGTGGCGGCCTGCGACTTCTTGGCCAGGGCCTCGATCTGGTTCCACTGGTCGAGGAGGCGGCGCACGTCGCGCTCGATCTCCTCGTCGGTGACGCCCTCTGCGGCGGTGCGCACGATCACGCCGTGCTGGGCCGGCTTCACGCGGTCGAGGATGGAGCGGAGCCGCTTGCGCTCGTCGTCGGCGAGGCGCTTCGAGATGCCGTAGGTGCTGCTGTTGGGGATGAGCACCACGAACCTCCCGGGCAGCGACACCTCCTGGGTGAGGCGGGCCCCCTTGGCCCCGATCGGGTTCTTGGTGACCTGGCAGATGATGGTCTGCTTGGCCTTGAGCATCTGCTCGATGCGCAGGTTGCTCTGCTTGCCCTTGCCGCCGCCGGGGCCCTCCACGTCGTCGGCGTCGAAGTGCACGTCGCCGCGGTAGAGCACGGCGTTCTTCGGCGTGCCGATGTCGACGAAGGCCGCCTCCATGCCGGGCAGCACGTTCTGCACCCGACCCAGGTAGATGTTTCCGTGGATCTGCGAGACGTCGTCGGCGGGGCGCGACACGTAGTGCTCGATGAGGTTGCGCCCCTCGAGCACCGAGATCTGGGTGGCCTTGTCGTCGACGTGGACGGCCATCAGGTAGCGCCCGACCGGTCGGCCCTTGCGCTCCCGGCCCCGGCGGGCCTCGAGCACGTCGTCGTCGAGCTCCACGCCGCCGGTGGGCAGCACGGCTTCGACGGGGTTGCCCTTGGGCCCCCGGTTGCGGCCGCCGCCCTGGCCGCCCTTCTTCTGCTGCTGGCTCCGGCCGTCGCCGCCGCGGGCGTTGCCGCCGCCCTCGGCTCCGCCGCCTCCGCCGCTGCGACCGCGACCGCCCCGGCGGCGCTTGCGCTTCGGACCATCGCCGCTGCCAGCCTCTCCGCCGTTGCCTTGCCCCGAGGCGTCGGCCGACGACGACTCCGCCGAGGCGCGGGCCGGCATGGAGTCGCCGATCTTGGGCTTGCGGGCGGCCTCGGCGGCCGGGGTGCGCACCAGCGATGCCTCGGCGGCCTCGGCCGACTTCGGCTGGCCCTCGTGGTGCAGCTCGGGCAGCTCGGGGTTGCGAGCGTCGTCGCCGCTGCCGCTGCTGTCGCCGGCGGCCTCGCCGTCGGCGCGGTCGTCAGCGCCCTCGGCCCGGGGACGGCTGCGGTTGCGACCACCACGGGAGCCCCGTCGGCGGCGCTTGGCGGCCGCGCTCTCGGAGTCGCCGTCGGCTCGGGCCGATCCGCCGTCGTCGGACCGGTCGGTGGCGCCGTCGGTGGATGGCGAGTCGTCGCCGGAGCCGGAGCTGCGACGGGCGTTGCGGTCGCCGACCGCGTCGAGGCTGCCCGGAGCTGGGCGGTCAGGCGATGTGGCGGGCTCGCCGTCGGGGGTCGTGCCTCCGGCGGTGCCGGTGGGAGTGTCGGTCATGGGGGAAGTCCCTTCTCACGACGCACGCATCCCTGCGTGCGGGGTCGACGTCGCGCCGCCGGTGCCGAGATCCTCGAAGGGGATCGGCTCGCAGCGGGCGCCGTCGACCAGCGTCCATTGGTGGGTTCTCAGGGTGCGGCCCTCGACCCAGGTGGGATCGAGGGCACGCAGCAGCTCTGCGGGACGCAGGCTGCGGGGTTGGGTGGCCAGCTCGGTGAGGAGCACCGTGCTGGGGCGGAGCGGGGTGGCCCCGCCGGGGGCGGT
>JBPPMN010000262.1:0-8063 GCA_051306055.1 Acidimicrobiales bacterium | reverse complement strand
TCCAGTCGGGATCGAAACGCGGCTTGCCGTGCCTGAGCGGCAGGCACTCAGCGCGCCGAAGGCGCATAGGTTGGCTCGATCCCGACGCACTCCAGTCGGGATCGAAAACTACCGGTACGGGTCGTCGGTGGCTTGCTCCTGCCACCAGTCGTCGCCAGAGGGGGTCCAGTCCGGGTCGGGGTAGATGCAGTCGACCGGGCAGGGGTCGAGGCACTTGTCGCAGCCCGAGCAGAGCTCCGGGATGATGATGACGTCCATGCCGTGGTTGAAGATGGCGCCGAACTGCGGCGGGCAGTGCCGGATGCAGGTGTCGCAGTTGATGCAGATCGACATGTCGATGAGCATCGGCGGGTTCTGCCACTTGGGGTTGCGCTCGCGATCGGCGATGCGCTCGGTCCTGGTGGTGGCCGCCATCGGGGGCGACCGTACCACTGGTCATTGACCCACGGGTCAAGCCTCGGGCACGCTTCAGGGGATGGAACCCGACCGGCGGCTCACCGCCCAAGGCCTCGAGCGCAAGCAGCAGCTGCTCGACCACGCCGCCGAGCTGTTCGCCGAGCGGGGCTACGCCGAGACGCGCGTGATCGACATCGTGCGGGCCGCCGGCGTGGCGAAGGGCCTCTTCTACTGGTACTTCGACAACAAGGAGTCGCTGTTCAAGGAGCTGGCCGGCAGCATCCGGCTGCGCCTGCGGCGCGAGCAGGGCGCCGTGCTCGACCCGGAGGCTCCGCCGCTGGTGAACCTCTACCGCGGCACTCAGGCGTCGGTGCTGTTCATGGCCGAGCACTCCCACTTCTTCTCGCTGCTCGAGGTGGAGGGCCGCAACTTCACCGACGTGCTGCGCCAGGGCACCCAGCAGCACGTGCGCGACATGGTCCGCATCATCAAGGCCGGCCAGGCCGACGGCACCATCCGGGAGGACGACTCCACCCTCCTCGCCATCGGCGTGGTGGGGGCGGTCGGGCAGTTCTCCCACTTCCACCGCACCGGCCGCATCGACAAGCCGCTCGCTGAGCTGGCCGACTTCGTGGCCCGCTACGTGGTGCACTCCGTCGCCGTCGACGAAGAGGCGATCACCGCGGCCATGCAGGCGCCGGCGGTGGCGGTCACCCCCGCCTGATCGCGATCGGTCAGCGGGCGGGGCGGCCCTTGTCGGCCGCAGGAGCGGTCAGGAGGCGGTCGATCACCACGATGGCGGCCTCCTCGTCGAGGCCGTCGATGCGGAGGCGCTTCTGGCGGTTGGTGGCGCCGGAGGTGACGGTGACGGCAGCCGGCTTCACGCCGAAGGCGTCGGCGACCAGGGTCACGACCGCGTCGTTGGCTCGGCCGCCGGCCGGCGGGGCCGCCACCCGCACCTTGAGGGCGTCGCCGTGGCGGCCCACCACCTCGGTGCGACCCGCACCGGGCTGGACGTGGACGGCCAGCAGCACGCCGCCGTCGGTGGAGCGGAGCTCGGGGTGGGAGGCCATGCCGAAGTGTGCCCGAGATCTGCTCCCTGGGCACGTTCCGAGGTTCCTGCACGCACCGTGCAAAACCCGGTGCTACGGTCATTCGAGCCGTTTGGCCCCGACCTGGAGGTAATCCCCGTGGCGCAGTACCCGTTCCTGTCCGATGAGTGGCTCGAAGAGGCCAAGAAGATCCGCGAGGAGTACGCCGGCAAGTCGGCCGCTCCGGCGCACGCCGTGCGCATGAACCAGATCATCACCGACGTGCCCTTCGGTGATGGCTCCATCGACGCCCACATGGACACCTCCGGTGGCGAGATGCAGATGGACATGGGCCACCTCGAGAACCCCGACCTCACCGTGACGCTCGACTACGTCACGGCGAAGGCGATCCTGGTCGACGGCAACCCGCAGGCCGGGATGCAGGCCTTCATGGCCGGCAAGATCAAGGTGCAGGGCGACATGACCAAGATGATGGCCATGCAGCAGGGCACCCCGGATCCCACCCAGGCGGAGATCGCGGCCAAGATCAAGGAGATCACCGCCGACTGATCGGTGCCTCCCGGCTCGCCTCAGCGGGCCAGGATCGGTGCACCAGCCGTGTCGAGGGCGCCCTCCGGGGCGCCCTCGTCGCGCACGAGGCGGCGGCTCGACTGCACGAACAGGGCGCACACCAGCCCGAGGGCGGCCATCGCGGCGCCCACCAGGTAGGCCTCGCCGTAGGCCGCCACGGCGCCGACCGCCGGTTCGCGCACCACCGAGACGGTCTGCATCACCTGGATGCCCACCACCACGCCGAGCTGCGTCATCATCTGTTGGAAGGCGCCGGCGATGCCGAGGTCGTGCTCCTCGACCGAGTTGGCCACGCTGGCGGCCAGCGCGGGAGCGGAGCAGCCGAGGCCCACGCCGGAGAGGGCCAGCGCCCCCACGATGATGAGGTCGGACGACCCCGGCGCCACCGTGGACAGGGCCAGCATCGAGGCCAGCACGAAGGTCGACCCGGCCACGGCAGACGTGCGCTCCCCCACCTTCACGGCCACGTAGCCGGCCAACGGACCGGCGATGGCGAAGGCCAGCGGTCGGGCGATCATGAGGCCGCCCACCCGCGTCTCGGGGTAGTCGAACACCTCGCCCAGGAAGAGCGGGGTGATCACGAAGCCGCCCATGTACGCGAAGTTGGTGAAGCACTGGGTGGCGATGGCCAGGGAGAAGTTCCGCTGGCGCACGTACTTCAGCGGGAGCAGGGGATGGTCGACCCGCCGCTCGATGGCGATGAAGGTGGCGACGGCCACCGGCGCCATCACGAAGCCGGCCACGATGGCCGGGCTCGACCAGCCCCAGAGCGGGCCGCGGTTGATGGCGAACAGCAGCGAGGTGGCGCCCACCGCGAGGACGATGGCGCCGGCCCAGTCGAAGGCCACGCGGTCGCGCCGGGGCGTCTCGGGGAGCACCAGCATGGCCAGCAGGAGCCCGGAGAGGGTCAGCGGCACCTGGGCGATGAAGATCCAGCGCCAGCCGAACGTCTCCACGATCGGGCCGCCGGCGACCACGCCGATCACGGGGCCACCGGCCGCCACCATCGACCAGTAGCCCATGGCCTGCACCCGACGGTCGCGGGGGAACAGCCGGTTGATGATGGCGATCGACGCTGGACCCACCGCAGCTCCCGTGGCGGCACCCAGCACCCGGAAGGCGATCAGCGCACCGGCGCTCCAGGCTGCGGCCGTGAGAGCGGCGAACACGCACACGAAGGCCATCGAGAACCCGTAGACACGGCGGTGCCCGTAGAGGTCGCCCAGCTTGCCCATGGCCGGGCCCACCACGGCGAAGGCCAGCAGCGGGCCGGTGACCACCCAGGTGACGGTGCTGGCATCGCTGCCCAGCTCCTCCGCGATCCGCGGCACCGACACCGACAGGATCGTGATGGTGAACCCCACGGAGAACAGCCCGAACAGCGCGGCCACCAGGACGATCCAGGGGTAGCGGGGGCTGCCGGCCACCCGCTCCTGCACCCGCTCGCGCAGCATGATCGGCCAGGGGACGACCGCCACCTCGTCGGCCCCCGGCGCATCGATCGACAGGTCGTCGAGGTGGTCGTCGGAGGGGGGCACCGGGCCAGGATATTGACCCGTGGGTCAAGTGCGACAACCGGTCCGCTCCTACCCACGGACGCGAGCGTGCCCGGCCGGCTGGGGCGGTGGCCTCATCGTGGCGGCTGGGGAACGCCACGTCCAGCACACCGCCCCAGCGAGCCGGGCACGGACAGGATCACGATACACCCGCCGCAGCGAACCGCAGCGGTCGCGGCAGCGGGTGTTCAGATCGGGTTCAGCCCAGCAGCCCGGGCACCGATTCGGCGAGGTCGGCCACCGTCCAGCGGGTGTCGCGCTCGACCTTCTCGCCCATCTGCCAGGGCACCATCACCCGCACGGTGCCGCCCTGCACGAAGAAGGTTCGGCCGGTGATGTCGCAGCCCTCGGTGGCCAGGTAGGCGACCAGCGGCGACACGTTGGCCGGGTCCCAAACGTCGAAGCCGTCGGCCGGCGCGGCGACCATGTCGCCCAGCCCCGGGGTGGCCTCGGTGAGCCGGGTGCGGGCGGCGGGGGCGATGCAGTTGGAGCGCACGCCGTAGCGGGAGAGCTCCTGCGCGCAGATGATGCTGAAGTACCCGATGCCGGCCTTGGCGGCGCCGTAGTTGGTCTGCCCTGGGTTGCCGAGCAGCCCGGAGGTGGAGGAGGTGTGGATGATGGAGGCGCTGACGGTCTCCCCCGCCTTCACCTGCTCCCGCCAGTGCGCGGCCGCGAAGCGGGTGGGGATGAAGTGGCCCTTCATGTGGACCTCGACGACGTCGTCCCACTCCTGCTCCGACATGCTGACCAGCATGCGGTCGCGCAGGATGCCGGCGTTGTTGACCAGCACGTCGAGCCGACCGAATGCCTCCAGGGCGGTGTCGACGAGCGCCTGGCCGCCCTCCCACTCGGTGATCGAGGCGGTGGACCCCACGGCCTCGCCACCGGCGGCGCGGATCTCGGCCGCCGTCTCCTCCGCCACGTCACCGAGGTCGTTCACCACCACCTTGGCCCCCTCCGCCGCGAAGAGCAGGGCGTGCTCGCGCCCCAGCCCTCGCCCGGCGCCCGTGATGATGGCAACCCGACCGTCCAGTGACCCCACGGTGTCCTCCCCGTCGTGCGAGCGCAGCCGGATGGCCGCGCCGGGCGCACTGTAGGTGAGTCAGCGGCGCAGGAAGATGTCGACGGTGGTGCCCCGCCGCACCTCTTGGCCAGCGACGGGATCGGTGACGAAGGGACGGCCGCGCGCCGGACCCGACACGTCGCCCACGACCAGCCCGGCGCCCTCGAGGGCCTCGATGGCCTCGTCGAGGTCGAGGCCATCGACCTGGGGGACGGTGACGAGGTCGGGGCCCTTCGACACCACCACCTGCACGGCGCTGTCGCGCGGCGCGGTGCCGTCGCCCGGACGCAGCTGCATCACCAGGCCGACCTCGACGTCGTCGCTGAACTCCTCCACCCGCTCCGGCACCAGCTGCACCGCCTCGAGGGCAGCGGCGGCATCGTCGTAGGTGCCCCCCACCAGGCCTTGCGGGATGGCGCGGGGCTCAGGACCGGCGGACACCACCAGACCCACCTCGCTGCCCTTGGCCAGCTCGGCCGGCACGTCGCCGGCGAGGGCCAGCACACGACCGGCCTCGACCTCCTCGTCGAATGGCTCGTCGGCGATCACGGCCTGGAACTGCCCGGCCGCCTCGAGGGCGGTGGCGGCCTCGTCGAAGGTCTTGCCCACCAGGTCGGCGGGGACCGGCGCTGTGGTGTTGCCGAGCGACACGAACAGCACCAGCGTGGCTCCCTCGGCCAGCTCCTCGCCGGCGACCGGATCGGAGTCGACCACCGTGCCGGCGGTGCTGCCGTCGACCCGCGTCTCGCGCACCTCGACCTCGAAGCCGAGCTCGGCCACGGCCTCGCGGGCGGCGGCCTCCGTGAGGTCGGTGAGGACCGGCACCTCGTGGTACGTGGTGCTCAGCTCCGACCAGGCCACCGCTGCGCCGCCACCCACCAGGGCGGCCAGCAGCGTGGCCACCAGCACCCAGGCCCATCGGCGGCGAGGCCGCTCCGGCTGATCGGTGGCGAGGTCGTCGTCGAGGTAGGTGGCCGGCGCCGCGGCCGGCACGGCCTCTGCGTCGACGACGGTGAGCTCGTCGGGGCGGTCGTCGGGGCCGGCCAGCCGTGATCCGGCGGTGGCGGTGGGCCCGAGCATGGTGGCGTCGACACCGCTCTCGGCCTGGGTGAGGTCGACCAGGGGCGCACCGGTGGCCAGCGGGAGCGGCTCGGGCCGGGGCAGGTCCTCCGCGCTGGCCATCAGGGCGATGGCCAGCGCCCCGGCATCGGGACGGTCTTCGGCGTCGGGCAGCCCGGCCCGGGCCAGCGGCTTCTGCAGGGGGCCGAGCTCGTCGGGCACCACGACCGGCTTGCCGACCCGAGCCATGAGCGTGGCGATGGTGGTGTCGGCGGTGAAGGGCACCGTGCCGGTGACGGCCTCGATGAGGGTGAGGCCGAGGGAGTAGACGTCGGCCTTGCCGTCGACGGGCTGGCCCTGGGCCTGCTCAGGCGAGGCGTAGCGGGCGGTGCCCAGCACGGCGCCCTGCGGCTCGGTCCAGGCCGCCTCGGCCAGCGCCCGGGCCAGACCGAAGTCGGCGATGCGGAGGCGGGCGTCGTCGCCGAAGAGGATGTTGGCCGGCTTCACGTCGCGGTGCACGAACCCGCGCCGGTGGGCGTAGTCGAGCGCCCGGGTGGCCTCGAGGCCCACCAGCAGGGCCTGCGACTGGCTCAGGCGCACGCCCTGGTCGAGCATGCCGCGGAGGCTGCCACCGGCCAGGTACTCGGTGACGATGTAGGGGGTGCCGTCGTCGTCGCCCCAGTCGTAGACGGCCACGATGTTGGGGTGGTTCAGGGCCGCGGCGGCCTGCGCTTCGGCCCGGAAGCGGCGGAGGAACGCTTCATCATCGGCGAGGGCGGCATGGAGGAGCTTCACGGCCACCCGGCGGCGGAGCCGGACGTCGTCGGCGAGGAAGACCTGCGCCGACGCACCGGTGCCGATGGGAGCGATCAGCCGGTACCGCCCGCTCAGGACGCGACCGATCTGGTCCGTCATGCGGGACATGACCACGGGCGAAGGGTACCCGCTGCCCGGCGGCGCCCGGTGTACCCCACGGGGCTCGGCCGGTCAGACTGGGGGCCCATGACCGAGCCCGCCGTCGCCGCCCCCGCGGTGCCCTGGACCCTGCAGGCCGCCGTGGGCCTCGTGTCGGTCGAGGCGCTGGTGGAGGTGCTGGCCGTCGGCGGGCGGTCCGAGCTCACCCTCGGCCTGCGCGTGTTCCTCGTGCTGTGCCTGTCGCTCAAGTGGCTCTTCGCCTGGCGGGCGCTCCACCTCAGCGCCGGGGCCACCCTTGGCCTGCTGATGCTCCAGGGCACCACCATCGTGGCGGCCTTCGGGGCCGTCGACCTGGCCCTGCCCGCCCGGCTGGCCCTCGGTGGCACGGCGGCCGCCGTGATGGCCCTGCTCCTCGCCTCGCTCCACGCCTTCCCCTCGCCCACCCTGCCGAAGACCTGAGGACCGATGACCGACCTCCCCCCCGATGACGACCACCAGCCCGAACCTGCGGCTGGCTACGACCCGCAGCCGGTCGCCGACGAGCGCTCGCTGCCCTCGGTGCGCAAGATGTCCGACGCCCGTTACCGCCTCTTCCTGGTGCTGGCCATCGGCGGGGCGCTGGCGGCGCTGTTCTTCGCCTACCAGTCGACCCAGACCGGCTCCCGGGATCCGGTGACGGTGTCGGGCCGACCCGATGTGGTGGAGCGGCTCATCCCCCCGGCCGGCAACGAGGTGATCCGCCAGGCCGAGCTGGGCATCGACCTGGCGCCGGGCTACGAAGGCCTGCTGCAGGTGAACGGCGTGCCCATCCCGGTGGACGAGCTCCGCCTCGTGCCCGAGCAGAACCAGGTGTTCTTCACCCCCGGCGAGGGCAAGACGATCGATCGCCTGCAGGCCGGCCCGAACTGCGTGACGGCTGTGGTGTGGGAGTCGATGGTGGGGCGGAGCGCCGTCACCGACCTCACCTTCCAGTGGTGCTTCCAGGCCCTCTGAGCTCGTCGCTCAGGTGGGGAGCTCACCGGTCTCGAGGAGGAGGACGAAGCCGGCTTCGTCGAGGATGGGGACGCCGAGCTCCTGGGCCCTGGTGAGCTTGGAGGCGCCGGGGCTCTCCCCCACCACGACCGCGGTGGTCTTCTTCGAGACGCTGCCCGGGGCCTTGCCGCCCCGCAGCTTCACGGCCGCCTCCACCTCTTCGCGGTTGAAGCCCTCGAGGGTGCCGGTGACGACCACCGTCTTGCCGGCGAGGGTCTGGGGCACGTCGACCACCTCTGGCCCCTCGAGGTTCACGCCGGCCTCGCGCAGCCGTTCGATGACGGCCCGGTTGGCCGGCTCGGCCAGCCAGCCGTGCAAGGCAGCCGCGATGACCGGGCCGACCCCCTCCACCGCCGCCAGCTCCTCGGCCGAGGCGGCGAGGATTCGATCCATGTGGCCCATGGCCCCGGCCAGGGCCTC
>JBPPMN010000240.1:0-3269 GCA_051306055.1 Acidimicrobiales bacterium | reverse complement strand
GGTCATGGCTGGCGTCCTGTGGTGTCGGGGTCGGTCGTGGTGGAGGCGGTGATGGAGTCGACGAGGTGGTCGAGGCCGGGTTCGAGGACGAGCACGAAGGCCTCCTCGGCCTCACCGGCCGAGCGCACCAGGTCGTCGAGCCCGTCGGCGTCCGTCGCTCGATGGAAGGTGGCTCGCGTCCAGGTGCGGTCGTCGCCCACGATGACCCCCTCGACGGCCAGCTCGGCGACCGGGAGGGCACCGACGGGGGGACGACGGTCGCCCTCGACGACCCGGCGCTCCACGGTGAGCACCAGGGAGCCCGTCTCGCTGGCCGTCGTCGAGGCCTCAGGATGGCAGGCCAGCACGATCGTGCGGTCCATGCCGGCCTCCTTGTGCACGTGCTGCTGCTGGAAGTCGTCGCGCTGCTGCATGGCGAAGAAGGCGGCCCGGCTCGGGTAGCGCACGATCCCCACCCGGTGCCATGTGGGGTCGCCCAGCGGCTGCTGCGCCACGTCGGCGTGCAGCGCCACCATGGCGCCGACGGCAGCCAGCGGGCCCAGCGGGGCGTAGGCGTCGTCGGCGGCGCGGCCCGACACACCGGTGGGTCCGCCGTGCCCGTAGTCGGCCTCCTGCTTGTAGCGCATGAGGTTCAGGGCCCAGAACGGTCCGTCGTCGGCCCCATCGAGCTCGAGCCACCGGCCGAGCAGGTCCCAGTTGGGGCGGCCGTAGCCCGGACCCCGACGCGCTGCTTCGCCCTCCATCGGTCCCCCTCGCTCGATCTATTGACATTGATACTGTCAAAACATACGGTTGGCAAGTGCTCGCCTCCGATATCCCCGTGGCCCACACCCCGGCCGGCGGCTACGGCGACGAGATGCCCCCGCCCGTCCTGGCCGGGTGCACCGAGCCCCTCGTGGCGGGGGCGCCCGATCTCCGCGGGCTGTGGCGCGCCATCGCGGTCGAGGTGGCCGGCGAGCCGGCCCCCGACCACCCCGCCAACCAGCACGTCGAGCGGGTGGAGCAGGCCGGCGATCGCCTCGTGGTGACCTCCGGCGGCGTCGTCCACGACATGCGCTGTGACGGCACCGAGGAGCACGGCGTGCACGACGTCGCCGCGCTCGACCACACCACCCCGATCGTGGTGGTGGCCAGCTATGAAGACGGCGTGCACGTGCTGCGGCCGGTCGGGCTGCCCGTCGAGATCACCCGGCGCCGCGATGGCGAGCACCTGCTCTGGGGCTACGTCGGCTTCACCGCCCGCCTCGAGCGGCTCGGCCCGCCGGACCATCCCGTCCCCACCACCTGACCCCGCCGCCACGAACCGAGGAGCTCACCATGTCCGAGACCCGACACATCGCCATCGTGGGCGATGCCGGCCACTACGTGGGACCCCACGCCGCCCGGCTGCTCGCCGCCCGCGGCCACGACCTCGTGCTGGGCGACCCCACGGCCGAGCTGGTGGCTGAGCTGGAGGCGGCGGGGACGGCCGTCGAGGCGGTCACCGGGGTGCGCAACCTCAGCCGACCCGAGTCGGCACCTGCGCTGGTGGCCGCCGCCCTGGCCCGGTTCGGTCGCGTCGACTCCGCCATCGCCTTCTCGGGCCAGATCGTGACCGGGCGCTTCACCCGCTCCACGCTCGACGACCTCCGCACCGTGGTGGCGGGCTGCCTGGAGGGGCCGTACCACTTCCTCAAGGCGGTGGTGGAGCCGATGATCGACCAGGGCGAGGGCCAGGTGCTGCTGATCACCAGCGCGGCCGGCGCCCGCCCCACCCCCGGTGCGCCGCTGTACTCCGCCGTGCGGGCCGGAGCCACGATGCTGGCCCGCAACGTGGCCGGTGAGGTGGCCCGCCACGGCGTGCAGGTGAACGTGGTGGGCACCAACTTCATGGACTTCCCCGAGTTCCGGGCCGCGTCGGGCGCCGACGATCCCGAGGTGCGGGCCAAGCTCGAGGCCCAGGTGCCGCTGGGCCGGCTGGGCACGATGGAGGAGTTCGCCGCCTTCTGCATGCCCTTCATCGACGGCAGCAGCCGGTTCACGACCGGCCAGTTCGTGGCCTACGCCGGCGGGTGGGCCTGACCACACAGACCATCTGCGCGCCACCGTCGTGGTGACGGCGAGACCGGCTCCCGGTCCGCTCAGCCGGCGACGACGCGGAGGCGGGGCACCGGCTGGTGGGCGATCCAGTCGACCAGCTGCGCGGCGGGCAGTGGACGGGCCAGCACGTAGCCCTGGGCGGCGTCGCACCCGAGCTCCGCCAGCTGCGCCCTGGCCGCCTCGTGCTCCACGCCCTCGGCCACCGTGTGGAGGCCGAGCGTGCGGGCCAGGTCGATCACGGACCGGACGATGGTGGCGTCGTTGCTGTCCTCGTGCATGCAGCGCACGAAGGACTTGTCGATCTTGAGGTGGTGGACGGGCAACGTCTTGAGCGACGCCAGCGACGAGTAGCCGGTGCCGAAGTCGTCGATGGCGAAGCGCACGCCCTCGGCGGCCAGCGACGTGAGCACCCGATGGGCCCGACCGGGGTCGGCCATGAGCGTGGTCTCGGTGATCTCGAGCACGAGGCGGTGGGGGGCGATGCCGAACCGGTCGAGGGCCACCAGCACCTCGTCGCGGATCGACTCGTCGAGCAGGCTCTGGGTGGAGAGGTTCACGGCCATCGACAGGCGGTCGGCGCCCGGGAAGGCGGCCTCGGCCTGCCACCGGCGGAGCTGGGCCAGGGCGGCGTCGAGCACCCAGGTGGTGAGGGGACGGATGAGGCCGGTGTCCTCGGCCATCGGGATGAACTGGTCGGGCGGCACCAGCCCCAGGCGCGGGTGCTGCCAGCGGACGAGGGCCTCCACGCCCTCGATGGCGCCCGTCTGGAGGTCGGCCTGCGGCTGGAAGTGCAGCAGCAGCTGGTCGTTGGCGATGGCGGTGCGCAGGTCGCCCACCATGGCCAGGCGGTCTCGGGTGTTGCGATCGAGGTGGTCCTCGTACACCACGACGTCGACGTGGGCCGTCTTGGCCACGTACATGGCCACGTCGGAGCGCTGGAGGAGCAGGTCGGCCGTGTCGCCGTGGGCGGGGGCCAAGGCCACGCCGCAGCTGGCCTCGATGAGCAGGTCCATGCGGTCGATCTCGAACGGGTCCTCCAGGGCCGCTGTGATGCAGCGGGCCAGCTCGAGGGCCTCCTCCTCGCCGGTCACCCGGGGCATCAGCACGCAGAACTCGTCGCCGCCCAGGCGGGCCAGCACCTCCTCCGGGCCGAGCAGGTCGGCGATGCGGGGGCCGATGGCCCGCAGCAC
>JBPPMN010000179.1:0-6034 GCA_051306055.1 Acidimicrobiales bacterium | reverse complement strand
GTTCGACGACGCCACCGGCCTCGACACCTCCGCCGGGCCGGGCTTCTGGACCTGGATCGCCATCGGCTGGGTCACCGGCTCGTGCTGGGCGGCGTTCCGGCTCACCCGCTCCCCGGCGGGCGCCCGGCCGGTGGCGTCGCTCACGCTGCGCCAGCTCGGCGACTACCTGCCCAGGCCGCTGATCGCTGCGCCCGCCATCGGAGCGGCCACGGTGATGGCGATCGCGGCCGTGGGGCTCGCCATCGGAGATCCGGCCCCCGTTCCGGCGGGAGCCATCCCACAGGGCCTGCCGCTGCGCACCGACGTGCTGATCGGGGCAGCGGTGGGCGCCGCCGGCGCCGCTGCGCTGGCCATGCTCGCCGCCCGAGCGATCGTGGCCCGGCCCCAGCCCGCCCGGCACGCTGAGCTGCTGGCCGCCGACGACGCCATCCGGTCCAGCGCCCTCCACCACGTCACCGCGGGGTCCACCGCAGCACTGCTCCTGGTGGCCAGCCAGCTGGCCTACGGAGCCCTGTACGCGCACGACGTCGCCTTCGGCCTGCGGATGCTCGTGCCGTTCGTCCTCGCCATCGCGGCCCTGGTGGTCTGGGGGTTCACCCGTGCGGCATGGCGGGTGCGACGACCCGCGCTCCACAGCGTCGCCGCATCGTGATCATCCGCATCGACGCCGCCAGCGCCGTGCCGCCCTACGCGCAGCTGCAGGAGCAGGTGACCACCATGATCCGCAGCGGGGTGCTCTCCCCCGGCGCCCGGCTTCCCGCCATCCGCCACCTGGCCGGCGACCTCGGCGTGGCCGCCGGCACTGTGGCCCGGGCCTACCGCGAGCTCGAAGCAGAGGGGCTGGTGGAGGCGAAGGGCCGCCACGGCACCGCGGTGCGCGCCCTCGAACGGTCTCCCGCCTCCGGGGCCCCTGCCGCCGTCGACGCTGCCGCTCAGGCCTTCGCCCTCGCCGCTCACCACCGGGGCCTCGGCCTCGACGACGCCCTCGATGCCGTCCGCCGGGCCTTCGGCGAGCTCGGTCCCACTGGAGGCCTCCGATGACCGACGACCTCGACCTGCTCCCGTCGCCGAGCGCGCCCGACGTCGGGCACCCGGTCCGCTCCTTCGTGGCCGTCCTCGTCCTCGTCGCGGTGGCGCTCATGGGGCTGCGCTGGACCGGTGCGCTGTGGCCGCAGGTCCACCCTGGAATGAGCGGCTTCGACGCCAGCGTCCTGCCCGACGGTCGCGTGGGCGAGTACCTCGAGCTCCACAACGACGGCGCCCTCACCGTGCGGGTCCTGGCCGTCGACTGGCCGAGCCAAGGGCTCCTCGATCCCGTCGTGGAGCTGCTCGACCAACCGGCGCCCGGCGCCGTCGACCTGGCCGCTCGTGGGCCGGCCACCGACTTCGAGATCCCCGCCGGCGGCTCGGTGGCCGTCCTGCTCAGCGGCCGGCCCACATGCAACGTCACGGCGGGCAGCCCCCGGCTGCACGTGGATGCCTGGTTCGGACCCGACCGCACCGTCGAGGTGAGCGAGGCCGGACCGCAGTCGCTCCTCGGCAACGAGACCTGCTGACCTCCCGATCACCCGAAAGCGGAGGTTTCGGACAATGGCGCTCGCCCCTGGGGCGAGGATGCGAAGATCTGGCGTGATCGGGGCTCTGGAGGTCGCTGGGGATGCCTGAGGAACGTCCGCTGGGGTCGGTGGCTCGACGGTTGGCCGCTACGCAGCGGGTCATGGTGGTGGAGGACGAGCACGACATCGCTGACTTCCTGCGCGCCTACTTCCGGGCGTCGGGCTACGACCTGGTGCACATCGACCCCGACACCCCGCTCGAGGTGCTCGACGCCCTCGACGAGCACAGCCCCGACTGCGTGCTGCTCGACCTGAACCTGCGGGGGTTCAACGGCGCCGAGGCCTACCGGCTGCTGCGCACCGACGAGCGCTACGCCCTGCTGCCGGTGATCGTGGTGAGCGCCCGTCCCGACGCCCGGGAGCTGCTGGAGGCGGTGGGCGGGGTCGACGCCTTCGTCACCAAGCCCTTCAACGTCAACTCGCTGTCCACCCTCGTCGCCGAGCGCATCGCCGGCGCCGCCCGCCTGCGCGACGAGGCCGGCAACGACCCCATCACCGGCCTGCTGGGCCACGACTACGTGGAGGCCCGGCTGCTCGACGAGCTCACCGTCGCTGCCCCCGACCGGGCCGCCGCCTTCGCCCTGGCTCGCCTCCGCTCCCTGGCCGAGATCACCACCACGGTCGGCGCCGAGGGCCGCGACTACGTGGCTCGCGAGCTGGTGCGCCGGGTGAAGGCCCTGCTGCCGGTCGACGCCACCCTCGGCCTCACCCGGAGCGCGGAGCTCGCCGTGCTCCTCCCAGGCACCGACACCGCCGAGGCCGCCACCGTGCTGCGCCGCACCCTGGCCGAGCTGGGCGAGATGCGCCTGCCTGGGGGCGCCGAGGTCGCGGTGCGCTTGTCGGTGGGCCTGGCCTGCTACCCCGAGCACGCCGCCGACGCCGACGGCCTCTACATGGCCGCCGATGCCGCCCTGGCCGACGCCGTCGACGGCGAGCTCGACCTCGTCATCGCCATCTGACCCCGAAGCTCTTGCGCTGCTGAGCCGTGGTCTTCACCGCTGAACGGCGCCGGATCCTCGCCGTCAGAGGTCAGCGCGGGGGACGCCGAGGCCGGTGGCGAAGTCGGCCAGGGCCTGGCGGCCGAGGGGGAGGTCGACGCCCAGCTCATCGCCCAGCTCGAGAGCCAGGGTGAGGTCCTTCTCGCCGAGGTCGCGGGTGTGGCTGAGGACGTCGTACCAGTCGTCACCCGGCTGGAGCGGGGCCGTGGTGTCGCGCAGCATGATGGCGCCCGGTCCGCCGGTGACGGAGTCGCTGTGGCGCACCACCCGGGCCAGCTTGCGCAGGTCGAGGCCGGCCGCCTCGGCCAGGCGCTGCGCCTCAGCCACCCCGGTGAAGGCGATGAAGTGGAGCAGGTTGCGGGCCAGCTTGGTTCGGGTGCCGGCACCGGCCGGGCCCATGTGCACGATCACCGAGGCCCATCGCTCGAACACCGGCTTGGCCCGCTCGTGGGCCGGGCGCTCCCCGCCCACCATGGCAGCGAGCGTGCCGTCGTAGGCGCCGACGAAGCCGCCGCTCACCGGCACGTCGAGCAGGTCCACCTCGCGCTCGGCCGCCACCGCCGCCAGCTCCTCGGCCGTCTCGGCCCGAATGGTGGAGTGCACGGCGATGATCGTCCCGGGACGGGCGGTGGTGAGCAGGTCGGCCACCACCGAGCGCACCTGCTCGTCGTTCAGGACCATCACCGAGATCACGTCGCAGGCGGCGCCGAGGGCGGCCACGGAGTCGGCCCGCGTGGCGCCCTGGTCGACCACCGCCGCGCAGGCGTCGGGCCGAACGTCGAACACGTGCAGCCCGCCCGGCCAGTCGACCAGGCGCCCAGCCATCGGCGCCCCGATCTGCCCCAGCCCGATGAACCCCACGCCCCCCACGTCCACGCCCACTGCTGGGGCCTCGGCGTCGTCGCTGCTCACGTCGCCACCCCCGCAGCCTGTGTTCGATCCCCACGGTTCCCGCCGAGATCGAACACAGGCTGGGTGGTCTGGGCCCTGAGCGTCGCAAGGTGTGTTCTGCAGCCACGATCTCCGCCGGAATCCAACACAGGTTGCGGGGGTGAGGGGTGGTTGGCCACGGTGGTGGTCGGTCCGGTGCGGGTGGTCATGAGCGGATGATCTGGCCGCCGTCGACGTTGAAGATCTGGCCGGTGATCCAGCTGGCCTCGTCGGAGAGCAGGAACAGGCACATGCCGACCAGGTCCTGCGGCGTGCCGCGGCGCTTGAGGCTGAGGCCCTTGACGATGTCGTCGAGCATCTCCTCGGGGACCGTGGAGCGGGTGGCCTCCGTGTCGATGGGGCCGGGAGCGATGGCGTTCACCCGGATGTTCTGGCCGCCCAGCTCGGCGGCCAGCTGCTGGGTGAGGCCGTTCACCCCTACCTTGGCCAAGCCGTAGAAGCCGGCGTAGAGCCAGGCGGCGGTGGACGACTGGTTCACGATGGCGCCGCCGCCCCGCTTGCGCATGCTCTTGAAGCAGGCCCGGGTGACAACGAGGGCGCCGTCCATGTTCACGGCCATGAAGCGGCGGTAGTAGTCCCAGTCGACGGTGAGCAGCGTGTCGAGCTGCATGCCGCCGTAGATGGCTGCGTTGTTCACCAGCAGGTCGATGCCGCCGAAGCGCTCGACGGTGGCGGCGGCCATCTCGGCGGCCGAGGTGGGGTCGCTCACATCAGTGCGCACGAACAGGGCGCGATCGCCGAGGTCCTTGGCCACCACCTCGCCGCGATCGGCGTCCATGTCGGCGATCACCACCGACGCGCCCTCGGCGTGCAGCGCGCGGGCGTAGGCCTCGCCGATGCCGCCGGCCGACCCGGTCACGATGGCGATCTTGTCGTCGAACCTGTTGCTCACGGTGCTCCTCGTTGTGGTGCCGGGCTCACGCCGGCGTGGCGATGGTCTTGGTCTCGAGGTACTCCTCGAAGCCCTGGACGCCCGACTCCCGGCCGATGCCCGACTGCTTGTAGCCGCCGAAGGGCACGTCGCCGCCGTACCAGACGCCGCCGTTCACGCTCATGGTGCCGGTGCGCACCCGCTCGGCCACAGCCCAGGCCCGGTCGGCGTCGCCGCTGTGGACGGCGCCGGACAGGCCGTAGGGCGAGTCGTTGGCGATGGCCACAGCGTGGTCGTCGTCGTCGAAGGGGATGGCCACCAGCACGGGGCCGAAGATCTCCTCCCGGGCCACCCGGGCGGAGTTGTCGAGGCCGGTGATGAGGGTGGGCTCGATCCAGAAGCCCTTGTCTCGATCCGCGGGGCGCCCGCCGCCGGTGGCGAACGATCCGCCCTCGTCGACGGCGAGGTGCAGGTACTCCTCGATGCGGTCGCGCTGGCGGGCCGAGATGACGGGGCCGCACACGGTGCCCGGGTCCTGCGGGTCGCCAGCGCCGAGCAGGGCCATGGTGGCGGCAGTGGCCTCGACGGCTTCGTCGTACTTCGCCCGGGGCACGAGCAGGCGGGTGGTGATGGCGCAGCCCTGGCCGGCGTGGGTGACGGCGGTGAAGGCGGCCATGCCGCAGGCGCCGGCGACCTCCGCGTCGTCGAGCACGATGAAGGCGCTCTTGCCCCCCAGCTCGAGGAACACCTTCTTGAGGGTGTCGGCGGCACCGGCCATCACCTTGCGGCCGGTGGCGGTGGAGCCGGTGAAGCTCACCAGGTCGACCCGGGGGTCGGTGCTCAGCAGGGCCCCGAGCTCGTGGTCGCTGGAGGTGACGACGTTGAGCACGCCCGGCGGCAGGTCGGTCTCCTCGGCCGCGATCCGAGCCACCGCGCTGGCACACCACGGCGTGTCGGGCGGCGGCTTGAGCACCACGGTGCAGCCACTGGCCAGGGCCGGGCCGAGCTTGGCCAGGTTGATCTGGTGAGGGAAGTTCCACGGCGTGATGGCGCCCACCACGCCCACGGCCTCCCGCAGCGCCCAGCGGTGGCTGGGCACGCCCATCGGACGGGCAGCACCGAGATCGGTCTTCCACTCGTAGGACTCGGCCAGGTCGGCCACCCAACCGAGGTCGGCCACCGGCGCATCGAGCTGGGCGCCCGTGGTGAGGAAGCGGGGCGCACCCACCTCGGCGATGGTGAGCTCACGGAGCTCGTCGCCATGCGCTTGCAGGGCGTCGCGCAGCTGGCGCAGGCAGCGCGCTCTGAATGCGTGGTCGCGCGCCCAGTCGGTGGTGTCGAAGGCGGTGCGGGCGGCGCCGACCGCCGCGTCGAGGTCGGCTGAGGTGCCGTCGGCCGCCACCCCGAGCACCTCCTCAGTGGCCGGGTTCACCGTCTCGAAGGTGCCGCCCCCGGAGGCCGGCACCAGCCGCCCGTCGATGAGCAGCACGCCGAGATCCCCCAGGCCGGTCACAACCCCTCGCTTCTGTGTGCGCAGAGAACCGGTATGCGGTGGCGGACGCACCCAGAACCGGTGGGCTTGGCTGTCATCGGGGGGG
>JBPPMN010000099.1:0-4519 GCA_051306055.1 Acidimicrobiales bacterium | reverse complement strand
TCGCCAAGGCCGACATGTCCTACAAGGTGGTGGAGCAGCGCCCCGACCGCGTCCGCGACCTCAACCACGTGCTCGGTGACGCCGCCGAGATCGAGGTCCTCGAGCGGGCCGGACTGCTGCGCGCGTCCGCTGTGCTCATCACCACCCACGACGACGACGTGAACGTGTACCTCACGCTGTACTGCCGCCGCCTCCGATCCGACCTGCAGATCATCAGCCGGGCCAACGCCGACCGCAACGTGGCCACACTGCACCGCGCCGGCGCCGACGCCGTGCTGTCGTACGCCTCGCTGGGGGCCAGCGCCATCTGGAACGCCCTCGGCCTCAACGACACCCTCGTGCTGGCCGAGGGACTCGAGGTGTTCCGGGTGCCGGTGCCTGCGCAGCTGGCGGGCCGCTCGCTGGCCGAGGCCGAGCTGCGGCAGCGCACCGGCTGCACGGTGGTGGCGGTGGCCCGCAACGGGACCCTCGACTCCAACCCCGATGCCGCGGCGCCGCTGCCGGCCGACGGCGACCTCGTGATCATCGCCGACCAGGAGTCGGAGCAGCGCTTCTTCGGCCGCTACCCGGCGGAGCGCCTGGTGCCTGCCCCGTAGGCGTGGCAAGGGGTGGGCTGCCGGTCAGGGCGACAGCAGGCCGAGGGACCGGGCCGCGGCGCGGGCGGCGCCGACGGTGTAGAGCGAACCGGTGACCACCACGGCATCGCCCGGTCCGGCGAGGTCGAGCGCGATCCGCACGCCGTCGGCGACCCCTGGCACCACGCGGGGACGACCACCGTGCTCGGCGACGATCGCAGCGAGGTCGGCGGCCGGCAGGGCCCGAGGCGAGTCGGGGGTGCAGCAGATCACCTCCGCGCAGTCGGCCGCCTCGAGGTGCGACAGCAGCTCGACCGGCTCCCGGCCGCCCAGCACGCCGAGCACGAGGTAGCGCTGGCCGAGGATGGCGAAGCCCTCGGCCAGGGCGGCGGCGAGGGCGGCGGCGCCGTCGGGGTTGTGGGCTCCGTCGAGCACCACGAGCGGGTCGCGCCCCACCACCTCGAGGCGGCCCGGGGTGCGCACCGCGGCGAACGCCTCCCGCACGAGGTCGTCGTCGACGGGCCGGCCGAGGAACGCCTCCACCGCGGCGAGCGCGATGGCGGCGTTGTCGCCTTGGTGGGCACCGTGCAGGCCGAGGAAGACGTCGTCGTAGGAGGCTCCCGGGGTGCGCAGGTCGAGCAGGCGGCCGCCCACGGCCAGCCGGTTGGCCGGGCACCCGAAGTCGCGGTCGCGCCACCAGGTGGCGGCGGCGGGCGTGTCGGACAGGACGTCGGCGAGGTCGGGGCCGGTCTCCCCCACCACGAAGGTTGCCCCCTCCTTGACGATGCCGGCCTTCTCCTCCGCGATGCGGCGACGCCAGTCGCCCTCGCCGTCGGTGTGGTCGCGGCCCACGTTGGTGAGCACAGCCACGAGGCCGTCGACGACGTTGGTGGAGTCGTGGCGGCCCAGCAGGCCCACCTCCACGACGGCTGCCTGCACGGCCTCCTCGGAGAACCAGCGGAAGGCAGCGGCCGTGAGCAGCTCCCAGAACGACGGCGCATGCGAGAGCAGCGGCTCGAGCGCGGCGAGGTCGGTGAGCACGCGGGCCAGGTCGGCGTCGGCGATGGGCTCGCCGTTGCGGGAGATCCGCTCGTTGATCCGCTCGAGGTGCGGGCTGGTGTAGGTGCCAACCGTGAGGTCGTGGGCGCCGAGCAGCGCTGTGGCCAGGCGGGCCACCGATCCCTTGCCGTTGGTGCCGGTGAGGTGGATGGTGGGCTGGTCGTGCTGCGGGTCGCCGAGCACGTGGCACAGCTCGCGCATCTGGTCGAGCTTGAGGCCCTCGACCCGGCCCGCCACGGCCGGCGACATCTCGAGGTTGATGTGCTGGTCGAGCCAGGCCAGCGCGTCGGGCAGGTTCAGGACGCGGCGCGGCGGGGCCGCTGCTGGCGGGGGGCCTCGCCCTTGGGCACGAGGGTGGGGTTCACCTTCTCGAGCACGACCTGGCGGTCGATCACGCACTTGCCGACGTCGTCGCGGGACGGCAGGTCGTACATGACGTTGAGGAGGACCTCTTCGAGGATGGCCCGGAGCCCGCGGGCACCGGTGCCCCGCAGGAGGGCCTGGTCGGCCACGGACTCGAGGGCGTCGTCGGAGAACTCCAGCTCGACGTCTTCGAGCTCGAAGAACTTCTGGTACTGCTTGACGAGGGCGTTCTTGGGCTCGCGGAGGATGCGGATCAGCGCCTCCTGGTCGAGCGGGGCCACGGCGCCGAGCACCGGCAGGCGGCCGATGAACTCGGGGATGAGGCCGAACTTGAGGAGGTCCTCGGGCAGCACGTTGGTGAGGACCGCGCCGGCCTCCGCCTCGTCGTACTTGCGGATGTCGGAGGTGAAGCCCACGCCGTTGGCGCCGAGGCGCCCCTCGATGATCTTCTCGATCCCGGCGAAGGCGCCGCCGCAGATGAAGAGGATGTTGGTGGTGTCGATCTGGATGAACTCCTGGTGGGGGTGCTTGCGGCCCCCCTGTGGCGGCACCGAGGCGGTGGTGCCCTCCAGGATCTTGAGCAGCGCCTGCTGCACGCCCTCGCCGGAGACGTCGCGGGTGATCGACGGGTTCTCGCTCTTGCGGGCGATCTTGTCGATCTCGTCGATGTAGATGATGCCGGTCTCGGCCTTCTTGACGTCGTAGTCGGCGGCCTGGATCAGCTTGAGCAGGATGTTCTCGACGTCTTCGCCCACGTAGCCGGCCTCGGTGAGGGCGGTGGCATCCGCGATGGCGAAGGGCACGTTGAGCATGCGGGCGAGGGTCTGGGCCAGCAGCGTCTTCCCGCAGCCGGTGGGCCCCAGCAGCATGATGTTCGACTTGGCCAGCTCCACGTCGTCGTGGTGGGCGGCGCCGAACTGGACGCGCTTGTAGTGGTTGTAGACGGCGACCGACAGGATCTTCTTCGCGTGCTCCTGTCCGATGATGTAGTCGTTGAGGAACTCGTAGATCTCACGCGGCTTGGGGAGCTCGTCGAAGCGCAGCTCGGAGGTCTCCGAGAGCTCCTCCTCGATGATCTCGTTGCACAGGTCGATGCACTCGTCGCAGATGTAGACCCCTGGGCCTGCGATGAGCTTCTTGACCTGCTTCTGCGACTTGCCGCAGAACGAGCACTTGAGCAGCTCGCCCCCGTCTCCGAACTTGGCCACGTGGTTCGACCCCCGATGCCTTTCGTTGGCGTTCTCAGCTGGCCCGCGTGATCGGACCGGTGTTGTCGGCCAGCGATCGGGCCGTGATGACCTCGTCGATGATGCCGTATTCGCGCGCCTCATCCGCGGACAGCACGAAATCGCGCTCCGTGTCGGTGTGGACCTTCTCCGCCGGCTGGCCGGTGTGGTGCGACAGCAGCTCGTCGAGCTGGATGCGCATCCGGAGGATCTCCTTGGCTGCCAGCTCGACGTCGGTGGCCTGGCCACCGGCCTGGCCCCACGGCTGGTGGAGCAGCACCCGAGCGTGGGGCAGGGCGAGGCGCTTGCCCTTGGTGCCGGCCGCGAGGAGCACCGCTGCGGCCGAAGCCGCCTGCCCGAAGCAGATGGTGGAGATGTCGGGCTTCACGAAGCTCATCGTGTCGTAGATGGCGAACAGCGCCGTGATGTCGCCGCCGGGGCTGTTGATGTAGATGTTGATGTCGCGATCCGCGTTCTCCGACTCGAGGTGCAGCAGCTGGGCGCACACCAGGTTGGCGATCGTGTCGTCGATCGGGGTGCCCAGGAAGATGATGTTCTCCTTGAGCAGGCGGCTGTAGAGGTCGTAGGCCCGCTCGCCGCGGTTGGTCTGCTCCACGACCGTGGGCACCAGGTAGTTCTGGATGACGTTCTGGTGCTGGCCGATCAGATCGCTGGTCACGCTTCGGTGTCCGTTCCCTCGGCGACCTCGTCGGTCGCGGTGTCGGTGTGGTCGGTGTCGTCGGGGAGCTCGAGCTCGCTGCGATCGATGGGCTGGCCGTCGGGGTCGACGACCTCGACCCGCTCGAGCAGCCACTCGAGCGCCTTGCGCTTCCGTATGTCCGAGCGTACCGCTGACATCTGGCCGACGCGCTCGAAGCGCTCGCGCACCTCGTCGACGGTCTGACCCACCCGCTCGGCCACACCTTGGAGGTCGTCCTCGAGCTCGTCGTCGGTGCACTCGATGCCCTCGGCCTCGGCCACGGCCCGCAGCGCGAGGTCGACCTTGACGGCGGAGGTGGCGGTGTCGCGGAGCTCCTGGGAGAACTGCTCGGGATCGGCACCGGTCATCTGGAGGTACTGCTCCAGCTGCATGCCCTGGGCCTGCAGCCGCATGGCGAGGTCTTGCAGGCGGTCCTGCATCTCGTGGTTCACCAGCGCCTCGGGGAGCTCGTCGGTGACGAGGGCGGCCAGGGCCTCCCCGGCCTTCTCCCGCAGGGCCATGGCGGCCTGGGCGGTGCGGACCTTGGTCATCCGCTCCACGAGGCTGCCCCGCAGCTCGTCGACCGTCTCGAACTC
>JBPPMN010000089.1:0-7826 GCA_051306055.1 Acidimicrobiales bacterium | reverse complement strand
GTCTGGCGGTTCTGCCAGCGGCGGTTGACGGCCAGGCCGAACGTGGCGATCGCCTGCCCGGACGGCGTGAACCGCAGCTCCGGGTCGCGCGTGACGTTGCCGATGACGGTGACGGTGTTGTCAGCCATGGTGGTGGATCTCCTATCCGGCCGAGGCGGCCGGCTGAGCCTGGTCGCCCAGGAGGCCACGGCGGGTGGCCTCGTGGTCGGGCAGGCGGACGAGCTTGTGGCGGACGACCTCGTCCGCGAGTCGCAAGGACCGCTCGAGGGCCTCCAGGTCGCCACCATCGGAGGTGAGCTCCCAGACGACGTAGTAGCCCTCTTGCTTGTGGTCGATCTCGTAGGCGAAGCGCCGACGGCCCCACCGATCCGTGGAGGCGACGGTGCCGCCCCGGGTGGCGATCTGGGCCGCCACCGACTTGACCTGATCGTCGACGGCCAGGTCATCGAGACCCGACTCGAAGATCACCATGAGCTCATAAGCCCGCATGGGGCATCATCCTCCCTCTGGACCCGGCGGAGCCGGGGCCCCCACGGTGGGGGCAGGGCGTCGCATTGACCGGGCAACTGTAGCGGTGGGCTGGGCGCTGGACCACATCCACGACCCTACGGAGAGGGTGTGACAGCCCGATCCGATCGCCGCCTGCCACTTCGCTACCGTGCCCCCATGGCGGACCCCAGCGCACAGGTGCACGCCGACGCCGACCGATCGGTGGTCATCCCGTGGGCTGTCCCCAGCCATGGCCCGGCCGCCCACCTCCAGCGCCACCTCCCCCTGCGTAGCACCGGCTGGGAGTCCCCCAAGGCCTAGCCCTCCCGCTGGTCCGACCGCCCCGGCGAGCTGCTGGTCGAGCTCAGCGACGCTCGGCCCGCCCGCCAGCTGGCACCGGGCCTGCCGCGGCCGGGTGCGGGTCCGACGCCGAAGTGCCTGTTGCGGGGCAAATTGCATCGGTGTGATCTGGGTGTCTTCCCCTCCGGGACCCGGGTCGATCTGCGGGTCCCCTGTCCGTCGCCACGACGCGTCCCGGAGGTGAACCCATGACCCACCAGCAGCTCGACTACGAGCAGCGCACGCCCGATGAGCGTGAGGTCATGCTCGATCGCCTCCTCTCCCAGCGCAACGCCCTGCTCGACGAAGCCCTCCGCGTGATCCTGGCTGCGGATGCCCTGCAGGACTTCCGGGCCGACGGAGCCCTGTCCATGGCTGACTGGCTTAGCTACCGCTACGGGGTGTCGCCCACCACAGCGCGGCGCTGGGTGCAGGCCGCCAGCGCGCTGGAGCACCTGCCCCGCATCCGGGCCCGGTTCGTGGCCGGCGAGCTGAGCTTCGAACAGGTCCGCCACGCGCTCACCTTCGCCGAGCCCGCCGACGACGCCGAACTCTCCGACCTGCTCCCCTCGCTGAGCTGTGCCGAGATCGAGGTGCTGGCCAAGCAGCGCCGTCGGGCCCGCAAGGCCGATCACGACGACGCCCGCCGCCTCAGCCACCTCCGGCTACGGCCCGAGAGCTCCGGCCTCGGGAAGCGCCTCAGCGGGTACCTCCCCAACGAGGACGCCGCCATCGTCGAAGCCGCCCTCGACCGCCGGGCGGAAGCCGCCGGCCCCGACCCCGAGACCGGCCGGTGGGCCCCGCACGGGCAGCGCACCGCCAGCGCCCTGCGCGACCTCTGTGCCGAGGACCTCAGCCGTGCCGCCGCAGGTGGGTCCGAACCCGACACCGCCATGGTGGTCATCCACGCCCCGGCCGAGCTCCTCGACGACGACGGCGACGACCTGGAGCGCGCCGCCACCATCAACGGCGAGCCCATCACCAACGACACGCTGCGCCGCTTCCTCTGCGACACACGGATCGAGGCCCACTTCGACACGCCCGAGGGCCGCACCATCGGCATCGGGCGCACCACCCGCAACCCGCCCGCCTGGCTGCGCCGCCGCGTCGTCGGCCGAGACCACCATCGATGTCGATGGCCCGGCTGCGGCCGGGCGATCCGCCACCTCCACCACATGCAGCACTGGACCAAGGGAGGAGCCACCAACGCCGCCAACCTCCTCGGCGTCTGCTGGCACCACCATCACCTGCTGCACGAAGGCGGCTGGACCGCCACCGGCAACGCGGATGGCGAGATCGCCATCTCCAACCCCCACGGCCGCAACCTCCACAGCCGAGCCGGCCCCCTCGCAGCCTAAGGCCGCCGCACGAGCTCAGCCCCGCGCCGAGCGCGCGCGGGAGAGCGACGATGTCCCTCTCCGGGCAGAGATCCCTCTCGCTGACGAAGGTCAAGGGTGCGACGAGGGCGGTGCCGGGCGCTCGGCCGGCTCCTCGCCGCTGCGTACAGCGTGCGCTCGTCTCCGCCGCCGCATCGTTGCGCCCTCAGCTGCCGATCACGACACGAGGCGGGTGCGGCGGGACGACGCGTGGTCAGGGCGCGTCTCTGCCGGTCTTGGTTCCGCTGACGAGGAGGACGAGGGGGACTCGCCGGCGTCGGTGGAGCTCGTCGGGGTGGTCGGCCAAGAGAGCTGGGTCGGGTGCGCACTCGGACAGCTCGTCGAAGCGGAACCCGGCTCCGGTCAGGGCGCGGAGGTGCTGCTCGATCGTGCGGTGGTGCCAGGTGACCTCTCGCCCGAACCACAGGCGCTCACGGGGCCCGTCCTCGAAGTAGCGGTCGACGGTCCAGTCGGACCGTGGGCCGGGTCCCGGGTTGTCGTGCGAGGTGACGACGGGGTGGACCACGGTGCACACGAACCGGCCGCCGTCGTGCAAGCAACGGTGCACGCGTCGCAGTGCGTCGGACAGATCGGCGACGTAGTGCAGGGCCATGCGAGCGGTCACGACGTCGTAGGCGGGCCCGCCGGTGTCGAGGTCTTCGATGGCGGTGCAGTCGAAGGTCACACGCTCGTCGGTGACGGACCGCCGGGCGGTGTCGATCATCGATGGTGACGCGTCGATGCCGGTGTAGGACCGGGCGCCTCGTTCCAGGGCGATCTCGGCGAAGCGGCCGTCGCCGCAGCCGAGGTCGAGCAAGTCGGCACCGTCGATGTCGCCGACGGCCGATAGGAGCGCCGGCTCCTCCATCACCATGTTGGGGCTGTGGATCCCCCCATGGCGGTGGGCCAGGTACTCGGCCGTCACCGACTCGTCGTAGAACGCTCCGCCTGCTGCCACCCGGTCGCCTCCTCCCGGAGGTCCGGGATGGACCCAGAACGCAACCCTAGGCACCAGCCAGCAGTGGACGGCGCCGGTGGGAGCGCGCCGAGCGGGCTGGGCCGAAGTGAGGGACACTGGGGGGCAGACACGGAGGCGATCATGTCCGGAATCGCAGTCATCACCGAAGCGTGCATCGACACCAAGGACCGGGCGTGCGTCGACGTCTGCCCGGTGCAGTGCATCTACGAGTTCGACCCTGCCAAGAACGTCCTCTTCTCCGAGGAGGAGGCCGGCAGCGGCGTCACGGAGAACACGCACCAGCCGAACCCCGATGCGATCGCCATCTTCGGCGACACCACGCTCTACGTGAACATGGACGAGTGCACGTCGTGCACGGCCTGCTACCAGCCCGACGTGTGCCCGGTCGGAGCGATCTACACCGAGGAGGCCGTCCCCGACGGCCAGACGAAGACGACGTACAACAAGGAAGACCCGAACAAGGGCCACGACCACACGTTCTTCATCCAGCACAGTCGCGACGTCTTCGCCGACTGAACCTCAGCGGCAGGGCGGACGGGTCAACCGATCGGTGCGCAGGCGCCGCCGACGGTGACGGTGGCGTCGTCGGTGATGCCGAGGGCGGGGAGGTCGCCCTGGAAGACCTCGATGGCGGTGCGGAACGGTCCGGCGGGCGGGTAGGTGGGGCAGCCCTCTCGGTCTTCGCAGGGCTCCATGTCGGTGGTCGACACCACCGAGCCGTCGGCGGCGATGTAGGCGATGCTCAGCGGCGTGGGCGTGTTGCGCATGTAGAACGACGTGGCGGTGTCCTCCTCATAGAGGAAGGCCATGCCGGAGTAGCCCTGGAGGTCGGTGACCTCCATGAGGCCGCGCGACCGCTGGGCGGCCTCGATGGCGGCGAGGAGGCACCAGCTCAGCAGGTCGGCGTCGCCCGGGTCGACGGTGATGGCGATCTCGGTGAACCCCTCGAGCAGCACGCGGTCGGGATCGCCGGGGGGGCCGGCCCCCGTGGCGCTGGTGGTCGGTGGCGACTGGCCCACCTCGGTGCCGAGCTCCGGATCCGCGGGCCCGTCGGCGCCCCGGAGCACGAAGGCCCACAGCCCCGCGCCAACGAGGGCCACAGCCACGATCAGCAGCAGGCGCAGGCGGCCCTCGTCCACGGTGGTCACGGGCGGCATGGTGGCACGCCGGGCGGGGGCCCAGCGCGCGGCGGCTCCTACGCCCCGACCGGAGCGCCCCCGTAGAGGCCGAGGGTCTCGGCCACGTCGGCGCTGAGGTGGTAGCTCTCGGCCTCCGCCGGGAAGGCGCCCGAGCGCACGTCGGCGGCGTAGGCGGCCAGCGCCGCCACCCCCTGGGCCTTGAGGTCGGCGTAGCGGCGCACGAACTTCGGCGCGATGCGGTCCTCGATGCCGAGGACGTCGTGGTACACGAGCACCTGGCCGTCGCAGCCCGGGCCAGCGCCGATGCCGATGGTCGGCACGTCGACGGCGTCGGTGACCAGACGGGCCACCTCGTCGGGCACGCCCTCGAGCACGATGGCGAAGCAGCCGGCGGCGGCCAGTGCCTTGGCGTCGGCCACCAGCTCCATGGCGGCGCCGTGCTCCTTGCCCTGCACCTTGAACCCGCCCATGGCGTGGACCGACTGCGGCGTGAGGCCGAGGTGGCCCATCACCGGGATCTCGGCGTCGATGATGGCCTCGATCATCGGGAGGCGCTTGCGGCCGCCCTCGAGCTTGACGCCCTGCGCGCCGGCCCGGATCAGCTGGGCGGCGTTCTGCACCGTCTCGACGGGGGTGGTGTGATAGCTCATCCACGGCAGGTCAGCCACCACGAAGGGCTGCTTCTCCGGGCGGTCAGGCGCGGACGTGGCCAGGCCGCGCGCCACGGCCCCGGTGTGGTGGGCGAGGTCGGCCACGCTCACCTGGAGGGTGTCGTCGTAGCCGAGCACGACCATGGCCACGGAGTCGCCCACGAGGATCAGGTCGACCCCGGCCTCGTCGGCCATGCGGGCGCCAGGGGCGTCGTAGGCCGTCACCATCACCAGCGGCTCGCCGCCGGCGCGGACCTTGCGGGCCTGCACGGCCGGCGCGGTGAGCTTCGTGCGCATCTCTGCACCTCCTGATCCCGTCCAGCGCCCAGGTGGCTGCCAGCGGTGGGCTCAGCGTACGCCCGTGGGTGGGCTCAGGCCAACCTCGGTAGCGTGACGGCATGGCCGCCACCGAGCGCTGCGACAGCTGCGGAGACGACGATGTGGAGGTGGTCGCCCTCCACCGCCTCTACGTCACCCCGGAGGCGTGGGACCAGGAGGAGAAGGTGGAGATGGTGCAGGAGGTGGAGCGCTGGTGCTCCGTCTGCCGCACGCACTACCCCCACGCCCTCGTCTGAGCCGGCGCGCGGGCGCGTCGAAGGAGGCCCCCGGTCAGGGGATGACCGGCGCCACCGTGGTGGAGGTGGTCGACGTGGTCGTGGTGGTCGGAGCGGTGGTGGTGGTCTCCGCCTCCGTGGTGGTGGTCGTCTCCGCCTCCGTGGTGGTGGTCGTCTCCGCCGCCGTGGTGGTGGGGGCGGCCCTCGTGGTGGTGGTCTGCAGCTCCTCGTTGAGCATCCGACCGGGGAACGGTTCGGGCGGGGCCCGGAAGTCCTCCACCTCCATGCCCGAGGTGGCCTCGCTCATGAACTTCCGCCAGATCTCCGCGGGGTAGCTGCCGCCGGTGACCTCGCGACCCCGCACGTCGTCCATCACGGGCACGGTGCCGTCGGGCAGCGGGTCGGCGAAGCCCATCCACACGGCGGCGGTGAGCTTCGGGGTGTAGCCCACGAACCAGGCGTCCTTGTTGTCCTGGGTGGTGCCGGTCTTGCCGGCGGCCGGGCGGCCGATGTCGGCCGACTGCCCGGTGCCGCCCAGCACGACCTGGCGCAGGCAGTGGGTGACGAGGTCGGCCTGCACCTCGGTGAGCACGCGGTCGCTGCTCGGGGTGGCCTGCTCGATCACCCGCACGCGGCCGTCCTCGTCGACCTGCTCGATGCGCGAGATCATGATGGGGTCGTTGTGGAGGCCCCGGTTGGCGAAGGTGCTGTAGGCCACCGCCATGTCGAGCGGCGACACGTCGCCCGAGCCGAGCACGAGCGCAGGGACCGGGGGGAGCTCCGCGCTCACGCCCAGCTGGTCGGCCAAGCGCACCACGTTCTCCGGGCCCACCTCCAGCATCAGCTGCGCGTAGGCGGTGTTCGACGACACGCGGGTGGCGTCGACGAGGTCGAGCACGCCCTGCTCGGTGCCGCCGTAGTTGCCCACCTTCCAGTCCTCACCCTCCCGTGCCCCCTGGACCCCGGGGAAGGTCATGGTGCCCGGGGCACTGAACTTGGAGTCGAGCGAGATGTCCTGGCGCACGGCCTCGGCCAGCACCAGCGGCTTGAAGGCCGATCCCGCTCCCCGGCCGGAGCCGCCGGCCGCCGCGCCGAGGGCCAGGTTCACCTCCTGGTTCTCGAAGTCGCGGCCGCCCACCATCGCCTTCACGTAGCCGTACTGATCGACGGCCACGAGCGCGGCGGAGGGGTCCTCCGGGCGGTCGAGGGTGGACGTGACCGCGTTCCAGGCGGCTCGCTGCATGTCGAAGTCGATGGTGGTGTAGATGCGCAGCCCGCCGCCGTAGAGCGTCTCCTCGCCGTAGCGCTCGGCGATCTGCCGCCGCACGGCCTCCACGAAGTACTTGGTGCCGATGTCGTCGCCCCGCACGTCGCCGAGGCCGGTGCGCTCGCGGCGCTCCGACACGATGCTGGTCAGCGTGATCGCCTCGGCGGCGGCCTGCTCGTCGCCACTGATGTGCCCCTCCTCCACCATGGCGGTGAGCACCGTCGAGCGGCGGCGCTCGGCCTCCTCCACCGAGCGGGTGGCGTCGGCCGACTCCGGGGCCCGGATGAGGCCGGCCAGGTAGGTGACCTCGGGCAGGCCGATCTGGCGCACGTCCTTGCCGAAGTAGGCGCGCGACGCGGCTCCCACGCCGTAGGCACCGCGGCCGAAGTAGATGGTGTTGAGGTATCGCTCGAGGATCTCGTCCTTCTCGAGCTCGCGCTCGAGCTTCACCGCCAGCACCGCCTCCTTCACCTTGCGCACGACGCTGCGCTCAGAGGTGAGGTAGACGTTCTTCACGTACTGCTGGGTGATGGTGGAGCCGCCCTGGCGCACCACGTCGCCGCGCAGGTCGCGGTAGAGGGCACGGGTGATGCCGACGGGGTCGATGCCGCTGTGGTTGTAGAAGTCGCGGTCTTCGGTGGCCAGGACCGCCTGGGTGAGGACCGGCGGCAGCTCTTCCAGCGGCACGTTGATCCTGTCTTCCTCGGCTCGGAAGGTGGCGATGGCGTTGTCGGGCCCGCAGGCCTCGGTGACCTCGGCCGAGCACACGAACGAGGTCTGCAGCAGCGGATCGGTGGAGGGGAGATCGATGTTGAGCACCACGGCAGCCGCGCCGCCGCTGGCCGCCACCCCCATCAGGCCCACCATGAACAGACCCCGCCGCCAGCGCCACAGGATGCTGCGCCGCCGCGGGCCCTTGCCCTTCTTGCGGGGCGGGGTCACCGGCGCGGTCGGCGGCCGACGGGTGCGCCCCGCGCCGCGCGGCGCCTGCTTCGATCGGCTCGCAGCGGGACGGGAGCGGGGCGCAGAGCGC
>JBPPMN010000082.1:0-5602 GCA_051306055.1 Acidimicrobiales bacterium | reverse complement strand
ACCCCCGAGCGCTTCCGGCCCATCGTCACCGCCTTCGAGGAGGGCGCGGTGATCCACGCCGGGGAAGACGTCACCTCCGCCGAGTACGTGAGCCTGCTCGAGCAGCAGCCCGCGCTGCGCGAGGCCGTGGGCGAGCTCACCGGCGGCGACGAGTCGGCTGCCGCGGTGGCCAGCGCCGTGGAGCTCCTCCTCGAGGGCCTCCACCTCAGCAAGCGACTCAACAAGGACGCCGTCGGCTCCCGCAGCACCTACCGAGCCAGGGCCTAGCCCGCCTGAACCCCTCCGCTTCTGTGTGCGCTGAGCACCGGATGCCGGAGCTGGGCGCACACAGAAGCGGGGGTTTCAGGCCTGGGTGGCGGCGGCATTGGCGATCGTGGCGGCGGGCTTGGGGTTGCGGTCGCGGTCGAAGAGGCCGAAGCGCACGTCGTAGCCGTGGTGCCACTCGTAGTTGTCGACGCCGGTCCACCAGAAGAGGCCGGCCACGTCCACGCCGCCGCGGAGCGCGTCGGCCACGACGCCGAGCACGTCCTCGGTGTAGGCGGTGCGCTCGGCCTCGTCGTCGGTGCCGATGCCCGCCTCGCACACCAGCAGCTTGCGCCCGTGGTGCTCGTCAGCCAGGCGGTGCAGCGTGTGGGCCAGGCCCTCCGCCCACGGCACGTAGCCCATCGGACCGGGCCGACCGTCCACCGGCCACTGGGCCAGCGAGCCGTCGCCGTGCACGCCGATGGCTGAGTAGTAGGAGAAGCCGACGAGGTCGTAGCGATCCAGCTGCTCGGGGGAGGCCCACGAGCGCCAGATCCGCTCCTCCAGGCGGGCGGAAGCCGCCCGGGCCTTCTCGGTGTCGTCGATCAGGAACACCGGTGACAGGTTCTCGATGGTGGCCACGGGCGTGGCCGGCGTGCGCAGCAGGCGGGCGGCGTCGGCGCCGGCCTGGTGGATCGTGCGCAGCACGTCGTCACCCTCCTGGTCGTTCCGGCGGCCCGGTGGCAGCTGGCCCAGCCGGTGGGAGCCCATGGCGTACCAGGTGGGCTCGTTGATCGGCATCCACCCGCCGATCAGGTCGCCGAAGGTCTCGGCCACCCAGTCGACGTGACGGCTCCACAGCAGGCGCCCCTGGCGGTCGTCGCGGAAGCCGTCGAGGTCGTCGGAGAACCAGCCGGGGAGCGAGAAGTGGTGGAGGCAGGCCCAGATCGTCACCCCGGCGGTCCGGGCCGACTCGAGCAGCAGGCGGTAGCGGGTCACCTCGTCGGGGTCGTGGCGACCCTGCTCCGGCTCGAGACGGGCCCACTCCAGCGACAGCCGGTGGTGGGTGAGGCCGTGCTCGGCGTAGAGCTGGAAGTCCTCGGCGTGGCGGGTGGCGAAGCCGTTGCCGTCGCCCGACGGGGGCACCTTGCCCGCCTGCTCCCAGCCGTACCAGTCACTGCGGGGTGCGGCCCCCTCGGCCTGCGTGGACGAGGCCCCCGTCCCCCAGATGAACCCCTCCGGCCAGTCGCTCATGGTGCGGAGTCTCTCGCATACGCTCGGGCCTGACCTTGATCGAGCGAGGAGATCGAGCGATGCGCACGGCGTTGGTTGGGGTGGTGACCGCCCTCGGGCTGGTCACCGGAGCGTGTGGCGGCGACGACGGTGGGGGCTCGGATGGTGGGGCCATCGAAGCCGCCGCGGTGGAGGACGTGCAGGCGTGCCTGCAAGAGGCCGGCCTCGAGGTGGAGGACGACGACGATCTGAGCGACGACCTCCGCGAGGCATTCGGGATCGAGGACGCCCTCGACCTCATGGGCGACGGCGACCTCGTGGGGCTCGGGAGCGTCACCTGGTACGAATCCGCAGACAAGGCCGAGGAGGCGCACGAAGCCGGTGGTGCGGTCCGGACCGACGACGTGGCGCGCGCCGTGGTCGGTCGCATCACCTACGACTTCGTCGGCGCCGACAAGGCGCAGGGTGCGACGGTCGGGGGCCTCATCGAAGGATGCCTCTGACGCGAGGAGCGCCGTCGTTGGTGGAAGAACCCGCCGTCGCTGTGTGAGCGGTCAGGAGGTGCGGGAGGCGAGCTCGCCGTGCATGTGGGTGAGGGCCCGCACCCACTTCTCGGTCTCGAGGGCGCCTTGGAGCATCCACTCGCCCTCCACGATGAAGGTGGGGACGGCGTTGATGCCGTTGCGGTGGGCCTCCTCGCGCTCGGCGCGCACGAACTCGGCCTCGTCGTCGGAGCGCAGGAGCGCCTCAGCCTCCGCCCGATCGAGGCCGGTCTCGGCGGCGAGGTCGGCCAGGACCGACGGCTCGGCGACGTCGAGGTTGTCGGTGAAGTAGGCCCGCAGCAGGGCCTGCTTCAGCGAGCGCTGCGCCTCGACGCCGGCGGTGTGGAGCGCCCACGCCAGGAGGCGGTGGGGGTCGAAGGTGTTGGCTCGGCGCATGCCGGCCCACCGGAAGTCGATGTCGAGCTCCGACCCGGCGTCGGTGAGGCGGGCATGGGCGGCCCGCACCCGGCTGGCGTCGCCGAACTTCCGCTCCAGGTACTCCACCAGCAGCGGACCGTCGCCCCCCTTGGGCACCCGTGGATCGAGCTCGAACGACCGGTACACGACCTCGACGTCGAGCCCCGTCTCCGCCACGGCTCGCTCGAAGCGCCGGGTGCCGACGTAGCACCAGGGGCACACGACGTCGCTCCAGATCTCCACCTGCATGGTCCCCTCAACCGGCGCCCACCCGCGAACCTTCCGAAACTCCGTTGCTGCCGGCGGGGAGGTGGGCGTAGCCATGGCCGTTGCTCGGACGATCGGCGTCCGGCGGAGATCACAGGCAGGAGCGTGCATGTCGACGTCCCGGACCGCTCGGAGCGCCTCTCGTCGAACCGACGGAGGGTCCGACCGCTGACCCGATGAGCCCACGGGGCTCATCGCACCGCTCCCGGACCCTCGCGGGCCGACGGAGGCGCACGTCGCCACCCCGTCCGAGCAACCGCAGGAGTCCCCGTGTCATCCAACGACCACCGCCGGCGCGCCCACCAGCGCGCTGAGTCCTTCCGCTGCGCCCAGTGCCGCCTCGACGTGTCGATGCGAGCGCCGGGCACGGCGCACCGCAACCACTGCCCCAGCTGCCTCACCAGCCGCCACGTCGACCTGCGCCGCCCCGGCGACCGGGCCGCCGAGTGCGGCGCCCGGATGGAGCCGCTGGCCATCGCCGTGCGCGGCGACGGCGAGTGGGTGCTCATCCACCGCTGCACCGGCTGCGACGCGCTCAGCGCCAACCGCACCGCCGGCGACGACAACCCGCTGCTGCTGGTGCGCATGGCCATCCGCCCGCTGGCCCAGCCGCCCTTCCCCCTGGAGGTCCTGGCCCAGCTCTGACCCCGTGCCAGATCTGGCGTCGGATCCGGGCGCCTGGCGCCCGGTCCTGACGCCAGATCTCGGGGGTTGTGGGTACGGTGGCGCGATGGCAGGTGCGCCGCGGTTCCGGTACTCGAAGTGGGACGGCTCGCAGGTGGGCTTCGACCTCGACGCCGAGGCGGTGCTCGAGGAGATCACCGACGACCTCCTCTACCACGGCGACCTCCACGCCGCGCTGCGCCGGATGATGCAGCAGGGCTTCCGCGACCGGAACGACGAGCAGGTCATGGGCATGCGCGACCTCATGGAGCGCCTCCGCCGCCGTCGGCGCGACCAGCTCGAGCGCTACGACCTGGGCGGGGTCTACGAGGAGATCGCCGAGAGCCTCCGCGAGGTGCTCGACATGGAGCGGGCCGGCCTCGACGAGCTGGCCGCCGAGGCGCGCGACTCAGGTGACGCCCGCCGGCAGGAGATCACCGACCAGGTGGTGGCCGAACGCAACCTCGAGCTCGACATGCTCCCCCCCGACCTGGCCGGCATGGTGCAGCAGCTCCAGCAGTACGAGTTCACCTCCAGCGAGGCCCGCGAGCGCTTCGACGAGCTGATGGACGAGCTCCGCCAGGAGATGGCGCAGAGCTACTTCAACCAGATGTCGGGCGCCATGCAGGAGATGACCCCCGAGGCCATGGCCCGCATGAAGGACATGCTCAACAGCCTCAACGAGCTCCTCGCCATGAAGGAGGCCGGCCAAGACACGCAGCCGGCCTTCGAGGAGTTCATGGAGCGCTTCGGCGACTTCTTCCCCGAGAACCCCCGCGACCTCGACGAGCTGCTCGAGCTGATGGCCCAGCGGATGGCGGCCATGCAGGCGATGCTCAACTCCATGACGCCCGAGCAGCGGGCCCAGCTGGAGGGCCTCTCCGAGGCGCTCATGGAGGACATGGACCTGCGCTGGCAGATGGATCAGCTGGGCAGCCACCTCCAGCAGCTCTTCCCCCAGATGGGCTGGGAGCGCCGCTACGACTTCTCCGGCCAGGACCCGCTGGGATTCGCGGAGGCGGCCCAGGTGCTCAACGAGATGGGTGACCTCGACCAGCTCGAGCAGATGCTCCGCGGCGCCTCGTCACCGGGAGCGCTGGCGGAGGTCGACATCGACCGGGCCCGCGACCTCCTGGGCGACGACGCCGCCCGCAGCCTCGAGCAGCTGGCCAAGCTGGCCCAGCAGCTCGAGGAGGCCGGCCTCATCAACAACAAGGAGGGGAAGCTCGAGCTCACCCCGAAGGGCCTGCGCAAGATCGGCCGCAACGCGCTCTCCGACCTGTTCTCCAAGCTGGCCCGCGACAAGCTGGGTCGCCACGAGATCGAGCGCACCGGCATCGGCCACGAGCGCACCTACGACACCAAGCCGTACGAGTTCGGCGACCCGTTCAACCTCCACATCGAGCGCACCGTGCGCAACGCCGTGCGGCGCACCGGCGGCGGCACGCCCGTGCGGCTCACCCCCGACGACTTCGAGATCGAGCAGACGGAGCAGGTGGTGCGCAGCTCCACCGTGCTCATGCTCGACCTGTCGCTGTCGATGCCCATGCGCGACAACTTCCTGGCCGCCAAGAAGGTGGCCATGGCGCTGCACTCGCTCATCTCCATGCAGTTCCCGCGCGACTTCCTCGGCATCGTGGGCTTCAGCGAGGTGGCCCGGGTGATCACGCCCGAGCAGCTGCCCGAGGTGAGCTGGGACTTCGTCTACGGCACCAACATGCAGCACGCCTTCCTGCTGAGCCGTCAGATGCTGGCCCGCCAGACCGGCACGAAGCAGATCATCATGATCACCGACGGCGAGCCCACCGCCCACTTCGAGCAGGGCATGGCGGCGCCGTTCTTCAGCTACCCGCCCGTGCAGGAGACCATCGACGCCACGCTGCGCGAGGTGGCCCGCTGCACGAAGGAGCAGATCCGGATCAACACCTTCATGCTCGACGCCACCCCCTACCTGCGGGCGTTCGTGGAGAAGCTCACCCAGATGAACCGCGGCCGGGCCTTCTTCACCACGCCCGAGACGCTCGGCGACTACGTGCTGGTCGACTTCATCGAGCAGAAGCGGGCCATGCGCAGCGGCCGCGGGGGCCAGCGCAGCGCCTGACGCGCGCCGAGCCCTACTCGTCGGTCGACGTGGTGGTCTCGGTGGTGGTCGTGGCCTCGGTGGTGGTCGTGGTCGCCTGCGTGGTGGGAGGGAAGGGTCGCGTGGTGCCCGGTGCGGTGATCGAGACCGGCGGGAT
>JBPPMN010000056.1:0-3663 GCA_051306055.1 Acidimicrobiales bacterium | reverse complement strand
GCCCCCGATGCTCGAGGTCTCGGTGGTGGTGCCCGACACGGTGGGCGTCACCGTGGGCGACCAGTGCACCGACGTGTCGGTGCTCGGCAGCTCACTGGTCGGCTGCGGCTCCGACGAGGCCGGCATCGAGCTCGGCGGGTCGCTCCTGCCCCCCATCTCCCTCGGGCTCTAGACCACCCGCTCCCCTACCGGCGCCGCCAGGTGGGGCCGGCCGGCGTGTCGACGATCTCGATGCCCTCGGCGGCCAGGTCGTCGCGGAGCCGGTCGGAGGTGGCGAAGTCCTTGGCCTCACGGGCCGCCTGCCGCTCGGCCACCAGCGCGTCGACGCGCGGGTCGGACCCGCTCTCGTCGGCTTCGGGGGCGACGGCCTCGGCCAGCCCGAACCCGAGGGCGCGGTCGGCGTCGTCGAGGAAGGCCCAGCGGTCGGCGGGCGCAAGGGCGTCGGAGCGGACCGCATCCCACACCACGGCCAGGGCCTGGGGAGCATTGAGGTCGTCGGCCAGGGCAGCCCAGAAGCGGCGGCGGTAGGGGTCGGCGGCGGCGGGATCGGGCTGACCGCCGGCCTCGCGGGCCTCCACCGCCTTGCCCACCAGCCGACGCAGCGCGGTGGCCGCCGCCTCGAGCGCCGCCCAGGTGAAGGCCTGCTGCTGGCGGTAGTGGGCCTGCAGGAAGAAGTAGCGGAAGGCGAGGGGATCGATCCCCCGCTCCACCATCGTGTCGACGGTGAGCACGTGGCCCTTCGACTTCGAGAGCTTCTCGCCGCTCAGGTCGAGGAACTCGTTGTGCATCCAGGTGCCCACCCACGGGTGCACGTCGAGCACGCACTCGCTCTGGGCCACCTCGTTGGTGTGGTGCACGCGGACGTGGTCGATGCCGCCGGTGTGGATGTCGAAGCGCTCCCCCAGGTACTTGGTGGCCATGGCCGAGCACTCGATGTGCCAGCCGGGGAAGCCGCTCCCCCATGGCGAGTCCCACTCCTGCTGGCGCTCGACGCCCGGCGGCGTCAGCTTCCAGAGGGCGAAGTCGGCGGGATGGCGCTTGGCCTCGATGTGCTCCACCCGTCCGCTGGTCTCCATCTCGTCGAGGTCGAGGCCGGCGAACTCGGCGTAGCGGGGGAAGGTCGACACGTCGAAGTACACGCCGTCGTCGACCGTGTAGGTGTGGCCCTGGGCCTCGAGCGTCTCCACCATGGCGATCTGCTCGACGATGTGGGCGGCGGCCCGGGGCAGCAGATCGGGCTCGAGGCAGCCGAGTCGCCGGCGGTCGGTGGCCCACTGCTCGGTGTAGAAGGCGGCCACCTCGGCGGCCGTCTTCCCCGCGGCCGCCGCCGCCAGCTCCATCTTGTCGTCGGTGTCGTCGCGGTCGGCCACCAGGTGGCCCACGTCGGTGATGTTGGTGACGTAGGTGACGTCGAAGCCGGCCGCCACCAGCACGCGGCGCAGCAGGTCGGGGAAGAGCTGGCTGCGCATGTTGCCGAGGTGCTGCGGGGCGTAGACGGTGGGCCCACAGGTGTAGATGCCGACCTTCGGCGGGGCCAGCGGCTGGAACCGCTGCACCTGGCGCGTCCGGGTGTCGTGGAGCTGCAGCTCCTCGAGCCCGGGGGTCGGATCGGGTGGGTTCGTCACCCGACGATCATGGCCGATCAGCCGGCAGCCACCTGGACGGCTTTGTAGCCGCGGAGCACGAAGTGGTCGCGGTGCACCGGCTCCTCGACCAGGTCCAGGGTGGGGAAGCGCTGGGTGAGGGCCTTGAACACCTCCTGGCCCTCGAGGCGGGCCAGCGCAGCGCCCAGGCAGTAGTGGATGCCGTGGCTGAACGTGAGGTGGTGGTTGTCGGGCCGGGAGATGTCGAGCCGGTCGGGGTCGGGGAAGCGCTCCGGATCCCGGTTGGCGGCGGCCAGCAGGGTGATGAGGCCCTGGCCCGCCTCGATGGCCACGCCGTCGACCTCGAGGTCGACGGTGGCGGTGCGGGCGGTGAGGTGCACCGGGCCATCGAATCGGAGGCACTCCTCCACCGCGCCCGCCGCCAGCGTGGGGTCGGCGACGAGCCGCTCCCACTGGTCGCGCTGGCGCAGCAGCGCCACCGTGCCGTTGCCGATGAGGTTCGTGGTGGTCTCGTGGCCGGCCACGAACAGCAGCACCACGGTGGAGCGCAGCTCCTCCTCCGACAGCCGCTCACCCTCCTCCTCCGCGGCCAGCAGCGCGCTGAGCAGGTCGTCGCGCGGTGCCGCCCGCCGCTCCTCGAAGATGCCGTTGAGGTAGTTCACCAGCGACATGAAGGCCAGCATCCCCCGCTGGATGGTGGCGTCGTCGAGGTTGCCGTCGAGCATGCGGGAAGCGTCGGAGCTCCACGGCCCGAACAGGTGCTGGTCCTCGGCCGGGATCCCGAGCAGCTCGCAGATCACGGTGACCGGCAGCGGGTAGCCGAGGCCGGCGATGAGGTCGAAGCCGGTGGGGTCGACCTGGTCGAGCATCCCCTGGACCAGCTCGGCGACGTGCGGCCGGAGCCGCTCGACGGTGCGCGGGGTGAAGGCCTTGCTCACCAGCTTGCGCAGCCGGGTGTGGTCGGGTGGGTCGATGAGCAGCATGGAGGTGGGGCGGTCCATCCCGTCGCCCAGCTGGAGGAACGGCGTCTCCCGGCGACGGCTCGATGGGTTCGAGCTCATCGTGGGGTCGCGCAGGATGCGCTCGCAGTCGGCCCAGCGGGTGAACACGAACTCGTCGAACTCGGGGATCGACCAGATCGGCTTCTCGGAGCGCACCCGGTGGTAGTGCGGGTGCGGGTCGGGCCACTCCTCCGGCGGCACCAGCTCCGCCACCGTCGGCTCGGCGCCCGCCCGGTCCATCTGATCCATCGCTCCCCCAACCCCTCGGCTGGCTACGCACGGTAACCCAGCCAACGGACTTCGGGCCCGTCCGAGCGCGCCACTACCCTGCCCGGCGTGACGACCATCCCGGAGAAGCCCACGCTCGACGGCCTGGAGGCCACGTGGCGCCAGCGCTGGGAGGCCGACGGCACCTACCGCTTCGACCGCACCAAGACCCGCGCCGAGGTGTTCTCCATCGACACGCCGCCGCCCACGGTGAGCGGCTCGCTGCACCCGGGGCACGTGTTCAGCTACACCCACACCGACCTGGTGGCCCGCTACCAGCGCATGCGGGGCAAGGAGGTCTTCTACCCGATGGGGTGGGACGACAACGGCCTGCCGACCGAGCGCCGGGTCGAGAACTACTACGGCGTGACCTGCGACCCTTCGGTCCCCTACGACCCCGACTTCCGGCCCCCGGCCCAGGCGGCCGAGAAGCGCCAGGACTTCCTCGCCATCAGCCGACGCAACTTCATCGCCCTGTGCGAGGGGCTCACCGTCGAGGACGAGAAGGTCTTCGAGCAGCTGTTCCGCCTGGTCGGGCTGTCGGTCGACTGGACCCACCAGTACACGACCGTCGGGGCGCGGACCCAGCAGGTCAGCCAGCGGGCGTTCCTGCGCAACGTCGCCCGGGGCGAGGCCTACTCCCAGGAGGCACCCACCCTCTGGGACACGACGTTCCAGACGGCGGTCGCCCAGGCCGAGCTCGAGGACCGCGAGCGCCCGGCCGCCTACCACGACATCGCCTTCCCCCGCACCGACGGCGACGGCGCCATCGTCATCTCGACCACCCGGCC
>JBPPMN010000165.1:0-5711 GCA_051306055.1 Acidimicrobiales bacterium | reverse complement strand
GGTAAGGGTCGGCGACCTCGATGCCGTGCAGGGTCTCGACGATGTCGTCGACCCTCGTGGCGGGGGGCGGCGGGACCTCGATCAGAGCCGTGCGCTACGAGTTGCGGCCGCGGTTGGGCTTGCGGCCGTGGTTGGCCTTCTTCTTGCGAGCCCGGAGGGTGGCCTTCTTGGTGCGCTTCGACATAGGGATGCCACGCTACCGGTCGGCGCCGGAGTGGCTCCAGTCCGCCCAGCTACGGAGCCGCCAGCTCCTCGGGGGTGAGGGCGCGGAGTACGCAGAACTCGTTGCCCTCGGGGTCGGCCAGCACCACCCAGGTGGGGTCGCCCTGCCCGACGTCCACGCGGGTGGCGCCCAACGCCTCGGCTCGGGCCACCTCGGCGGCCTGATCGTCGGGCCGCAGGTCGATGTGGAGCCGGTCCTTCACCGTCTTGGCCTCGGGCACCTTCAGGAAGAGGATGTCGGGCGAGACGCCGTCCTCCTTGCTCCCGGCCGGCGGCTCGAGCACCACCTCCTCGTCGGTCTCTTCGGTGATGCGCCAGCCCAGCAGCTCGGCCCACCAGCGGGCCAGGGGAGCGGGGTCGGTGGAGTCGATGCAGATGCACTGCCAGCGGAGTCCCATGGCGCCGGTCTACCCCGCACGGTGGAACTCGCTACAGGGGATTCTCAGCGCATCGGTAGCGTCCGGGCCATGGGCACCGGTTGGGAGGACCTCGAGCTCGACGGCGGCGACGGGACCTACACCACGTCGATCTCGCCCACCTGGCAGCTGGCCATCGTGCCCCAAGGCGGGATCGTGGCCGCCCTGGCCGTGCGGGCGATGGAGCGAGAGCTCGGCGACGGCGGCCAGTCGCTGCGCACGATGACGGCCGTGTTCGCCGGCCAGGTGGCCGGTGGGCCGGTGGAGATCGATGTGACGGTGCTGCGCCGTGGCCGGTCCGTCTCCCAGCTCACGGCCACCGTGCGCAACCCCGGCACCGAGGCCGGCCTCACCGCCATCGCCGCCTTCGGTGCACCCCGCCGCGGCTTCGACTTCACCGAGCTCGTGATGCCCGACGTGCCGGGCCCGGAGGGCGTGCGCAGCTTCCGCGACCCGTTGCCATCGGGCGTCGAGTTCGAGTTCCTCCGTCCGCCCATGCCCTTCTGGGAGGAGGTGGTGCAGAGCCGCCCGGTGATCGGCCGGGCCCCGTGGGAGGAGTTCGTGGATGGACCCGCGGAGGCCGCCTTCTGGTACCGGCTCGATCGCCCGCCCCTGGTCGCCGACGGCACCCTCGACGTGGCCGGTCCCATCGTGCTGTGCGACACCATGCCCAGCTCGGTCGGCCAGAAGCTGGGCCCCGACTCCGGTCAGTGGTTCGCGCCGAGCGTCGACTACACGCTCCACGTCTTCGCCCCGGCCTCGCCGGGCTGGCTGCTGGCCCACCACCGGGCCCGCCACGCCGGCGACGGCTACGCCAGCGTCGAGCTGGCCCTCTGGGACCCGACAGGCGGCCCCGACGCCACGCCGCGCCTGGTCGCCTACGGCACCCAGGTCATGCTCTTCTCCTTCAGCGTCTGAGCCTGGCAGGCCAGGATCCCTCCCTTCCACGAGTGTCCATTTCCGGGCAGGGTGTGGCACTGGCGGATGGGTCCGTGGTCCGTACCGGCGATTGGGCGCATCCCCGGGCCCGAGCCCCATCCGCCGGGTTCCGAGCCGTCGAACGTGACCAGCGTCCCCCAACTCGGCTCCCCATCCGTCGTCCTGCTCGCTCGCCCTAGCGAGTGACCTCAGCCTCCGGAGTAGGGCCGTCTGGTCTATCGACCGTCCGAGTGCCCGTCTGCGGGCGCAGGTGGACCAGGGTGCCATCAGGGCCGTGATCACTCACCGCCCAGGTCATGTCACATCGGTCGTCACCGGCCGAGAGGGTGTGGGGCCGGCGGTAGGCGCCTCGGCCGGCGGTCAGCACATCGTTGAGGGCCCAGTCGTAGCTGCACCAGCTCCGGCGGAATGCCTCGAGCTCACCCTGGTCGCCCTGCTCCTTGATCAGATCTTGGACGAACGCGAGCGGCGGGCACCACGTCCACGTCGTGAGGTAGCCGTCGGTTCCGTCGTGCGCCTCGACCTCGTATCCGGGTCGGCCGGGCGCCGAGAACGGGAACCTGAGGAACAACTGCAGCGCTGTGACCATCCGGCGGTGGGGGTCACGGTGCCGAAGACGGGCAGCCAAGACGATCGGGCGTGCGCCGAGCCGGTAGAGACGCCACCCGGTGTCCGAGACGAGGTCGAGAGCATGGCCAGACGGGACGCCGACGCGCACCAGCGCCCGATACAGCGCGACGGTCAGCACCGCCAAGGCGACATTGAGCCGACTCCCAGAGGTCGGGAGCCGCTCAAGCCTCGCTACAGGCCAAAGACGCTCGACCTCGTCGAAGGTCCCGTCAACCAGCCGATTGATGTCATGACGACCAAAGCGCCCACGGCCCGGATCGTTCGGATCGATCCGCCGACCACCAAGCGAGCGTCGCACCACCCGCCCGAGGACCGGGCGGCTCCACGCCATCATTCGAGGTACCCCTGACGTCAACTCCCGACCGGACGTGTCAGACAGAGACATACCAACCCCCTCGGCACCTTCTCGAATCATGCACGCCGCCGCGCCGAGCGGTCAGGGCCGAAGGTCACCGATCCGAAGGCGTGCGCCTCGGGGCAAGACGATCGCGGTCCGACTCCTCGCCAGCGCACAGCGGCATATCTGCCGCTGTTGGTCACCTTCGGTCTGGCGAGGGCCGGCTGCTCCGGCCGGGTCCTTGCGGAGCGGAGTGAGGTGCAGGGGCGAGGAGCGGAGGGTCAGCCTTGCGATCCGGTCGACCAAGATGGAGCCATGGCCGGACACCTCGACGGTGAGTCCCGACGTGGCGGCGTCGGGACCGTGCTCCAATCCCTGCGCCTCGTGCTGGGCTCGTTCGTCGTCGCGCTGCTCCTCATCGGCCTGGTGACCCTGATGGTGGTCGACAGCATCGACGACGGCGACGGGGGGCTCTCGACCGGCGTCGCCGCCGCAGGGATCGTCGCGTTCGGTGTGGCCAGCCTGCTCCTGGTGCGGGTCGTCGAGCCACGTCTTGATTGCACGAGCGACGGCTCGCTGCTCGGCACCTACCGCACCAGGTTCTTCCTCCGCCTCGCCATGGCGGAGGCCGTGGCCCTGCTGGGCTTCGTCGCGGTGTTCCTCACCGGCGATGCCTGGCTGTACCCGTTCGGGGGCGCCTTCACCACCGTCGGCTTCTTGCGCGCCGCCCCGACCGAGCGCAACCTCGAGCGTGATGAGGAGACGCTGAACGAGCAGGGGTGCGGGCGATCACTGCGGGAGCTCCTCGAATGGAGGCCGGGGTCTGCCTAGGCGGCGGGGTGGCTGTCGGCCCAGGCGAGGAGCTCGCCGGCCGGCATGGTGTTGACGATCTCGCCGGGCTCGATGCCGGCCTTGGCCGCCTTGTCGCAGCCGTAGGCCTGCCACTCGAGCTGGCCGGGCGCGTGGGCGTCCGTGTCGATCGAGACCTTGCAGCCCCACTCCAGGGCCAGGGCCAGCAGCTCCTCGGGCGGGTCCTGCCGCTCGGGGCGGCAGTTGATCTCAACGGCGGTGTCGAAGCGGGCGCAGGCGGCGAAGACGACGTCGGCGTCGAAGGTGCTCTGCGGGCGGCCGCTGCCCACCACCTTGCGGCCGGTGCAGTGGCCGAGGATGTCGACGTGGGGGCTGGCCACGGCCAGCACCATGCGCCGGGTCATCTCCTGCTCGGGCATGCGGAGCTTGGAGTGCACGCTGGCCACCACCACGTCGAGGCGCTGGAGGAGGTCATCGTCCTGGTCGAGGGAGCCGTCCTCGAGGATGTCGACCTCCATGCCGGTGAGGATCTGGAAGGGCGCCACCGCCTCCCGCACCCGGTCGATCTCGTCGAGCTGCTCCAGCAGCCGCTCGCGGTTGAGGCCGTGGGCGATGGTGAGGCGGGGGGAGTGGTCGGTGACGACGAGGTACTCGTGGCCCAGCGCCATGGCGGTGCGGGCCATCGTCTCGACCGACGCGCCGCCGTCGCTCCAGGTGGTGTGGCTGTGGCAGTCGCCCTTGAGCACACCCCGCAGCGCCGCCCCCTCGCCGATGTCGATGGCGGTCTTGGCCTCCAGCTCGGCGAGGTAGCCGTCGATCTCGCCGTCGAGTGCCAATGAGATGACCTTGGCCGTCGACGGCCCGATGCCGGGCAGCTCCTGCAGGCTCCCGTCGGCGTGGCGGCGCTCGATCTCGTCGTCGCCCACCTCCAGCACCAGGTCGCGCGCCTTCGAGTAGGCCATCACCCGCCGGCTCTCCTCGAGGGCACGGTCCTTCAGGTACACGACCCTGTCGAGGGCGTCGGCAGGGGACATGGCGCTCATCGCCCGCCACGCTACCCAGGACCACCCCTGTGCTGACCCAGCCTGCGTCGCTTCGCCGAGCGCGCCGCCCGGCCCGTAGCGTGCTCCGCCATGGAGCGGTTCGGGTTCGTCGGTCTTCCCAACGCAGGCAAGTCGTCGCTGTACAACGCGCTGGCCGGCGGTGGCGCCCTGGCCGCGCCCTACGCCTTCGCCACCACCGACCCCAACGTGGGCGTGGCCAAGGTGCCCGACCCCCGCCTCGAGGCGCTGGCCGAGATGAGCAAGAGCAAGAACGTGGTGCCGGCCACCGTGCAGTTCGTCGACATCGGCGGTCTGGTGGCGGGGGCCAGCAAGGGCGAGGGCCTGGGCAACAAGTTCCTCAGCCACATCCGCGAGGTCGACGCCATCGTGTTCGTGCTGCGGGCCTTCGCCGACGACGACGTGCCCGGCCCGTCCGACCCCCTCGAGCACCTGGGCATCGTGGAGCTGGAGCTCACCTACGCCGACCTCGAGACGGTCGAGAACCAGATCGACAAGCGCCGCAAGGCGGCCAAGGGCGACAAGTCGCTGCTCGACGAGGTGGCGGCGCTGGAGAAGGCCAAGGCCATCCTCGAGGCCGGTACGCCGATCTACCGCTCCGACCTGAAGGCCGACGACCGCGCACTGCTGAAGGGCTACTTCCTGCTCACCAACCGGCCCGTGATGGCGCTGGTGAACGTGGCCGAGGACCAGCTCGACGACGTCGAGAGCGTCGTCGCCCCCGTGCGGGCCGAGCTGGCCGACCGGGCCGAGGTGATCGGCATGTGCGTGCAGCTGGAGGCCGAGGCCGCCATGCTCGACGCCGACGAGCGGGCCGAGATGCTCGAGGGCCTGGGCCTCGGTGAGGGTGCGCTGCCCACCTTCCTCCACGCCGCCTACAACCTCCTCGGGCTGCGCACCTTCCTCACCACCGGCGAGAAGGAGAGTCGGGCCTGGACCTTCCGGGCCGGGTACAAGGCCCCGCAGTGCGCCGGCGTGATCCACGGCGACTTCGAGCGCGGCTTCATCCGCGCCGAGGTGATCCGCTGGGACGAGCTGCTCGAGCTCGGCTCCTGGAACGCGGCCAAGGACGTGGGCAAGCTGCGCGTGGAGGGCAAGGACTACGTGGTGCAGGACGGCGACGTCATGGAGATCCGCTTCAACGTGTGAGGTCCTAGTGACCTGGGTCGCAAGTCATGCGGCACCCACGCCGGGTCTGTGCACCGCTCGCGGCGTCCTCGTCCTCGCCTTGGGGTTCGGCCAGGCCTTCGTCCTGCGTCCTTGCGAGCGGCACACAGCCCTCGCCGTGGGACACCA
>JBPPMN010000163.1:0-7071 GCA_051306055.1 Acidimicrobiales bacterium | reverse complement strand
GAGCGACAGCCCCATCGGGAAGTAGCCGGCGTACATCACCTTGTCGGCGCCGCGGGTGTTCGCGTAGTCGATGATCGTCTGCGGGTAGTAGCGCGGCGCGAACGCGGACGTCGAGTAGTGCAGGTTGGGCCACTTGAGCATGAGCTTCACGGCGAGCGCATCCCAGGGCTCGGCACCATGGCGCATCACGATCTTCAGCTCGGGGAAGAACCAGCACACCTCGTCGAGCAGCTCGGTCTTCTGGCACAGCATCGGGACTCGCGGCCCGGGCACGCCCGTGGTGATGCAGATGGGGATGTCGAGCTCGATGCACTTGGCGTAGATCGGGTAGAAGCGCTTGTCGTTGATCGGCACCTGCGGGGTCATGCCGGCCGGGAAGGCGGTGGCGCTCTTGATGCCGAGCGTCTCGTGGGCCTTCACGAGGTCGCGCACGCCCTGCATGCCGAGGTTGGGGTACACCTCGTAGGAGGTGAAGAAGCGGTCGGGGTGGTCCTGGGCGGCCCGGGTGGAGGTGCTGCGCTCGAAGCTGACGCCGAGCATGGCCTTCTCGATGCCGTAGTGGTCCATCTCGCCGAGGATGACGGCGACGGGATCGGCCTCCGGATCGACGTCGCTGGGCACGTCCTTGAACATGTACTGGGCCGGGAACTCCATCTCCTTGGACTCGTCGTCCATCAGGCCGGCTCGCAGGAAGCCGTACCACTCCTTCTTGGAGCCCTCCGGGATCCCCAGCATCAGGTCGATGACGCCCACGTCGGAAGGGAAGCTCATCCCACCAGACTAGAACACGTTCTAGTTCTGGTCGAGTGGGCGGCACTAGGGTCCATCGCCATGGACCTCGGACTCATCATCGGGTACTGGCCGTCGTCGGGCCCGCCGCCGGACGCCGCCGAGCAGATCGCCACTGCCGAGCGGCTCGGCTTCAAGAGCGTGTGGATGTCGGAGGCCTATGGCTCCGACTGCTTCACCCCACTGGCGTGGTGGGGGAGCGCCACGGAGCGGGTGCAGCTGGGCACCGCCATCACCCAGATCTCGGCCCGCACCCCGGCGTCCACGGCCATGACCGCCATCACCCTCGACCACCTCACCGGCGGCCGATTCATCCTCGGCCTCGGTGTGAGCGGCCCGCAGGTGGTGGAGGGGTGGTACAGCCAGACCTACGCCAAGCCGCTGGCCCGCACGCGCGAGTACATCGACATCATCCGGGCCATCGTGGCGCGCGACAAGCCGGTGGAGTACGTGGGCGACCACTACCAGATGCCGCTGGTGGGGGGCACCGGCCTGGGCAAGCCACTGAAGTCCATCGTGCGCCCGCTGCGCAACGACATCCCGATCTACCTCGGCGCCGAGGGCCCGAAGAACGTCGCCCTGGCGGCGGAGATCTGTGACGGCTGGCTGCCGATGTTCTTCTCGCCCAAGGCCGATGGCTTCTACCGAGAGGCGCTGGCCGAGGGCTTCGCCCGACCCGGGGCCCGCCGGACCGCCGACGACTTCGAGGTGGCCTGCGTGGTGCCCACCATCGTGGGTGACGACCTCGAGGCCTGCGCCGACCTGCTGCGCCCCACCCTCGCCCTCTACGTGGGCGGGATGGGTGCCAAGGACCGCAACTTCCACAAGGACGTCTTCGCCCGGCTCGGCTACGAGGCCGAGTGCGAGAAGATCCAGGAGGCGTACCTGGCCGGCCGCAAGGACGAGGCCGCCGGCCACGTGCCCACCCAGATGGTGGAAGACGTCTACCTGGTGGGCCCCAAGGACAAGATCCGCGACGACCTCGAGGCCTGGCGCGAGAGCTGCGTCACCCAGCTGCTGGTCAGCGGCCCCCCCTTCCTGCTCGAGGAGATCGCCGAGCTCGTCCAGGGCTAAGGGGAACCGGCGGGGGGTACCGGCCTGTCGTGACCGACGATCCCGACCGCTCCGAGCTGCGGCTGCCCATCGAGGTCGTCCCGATGGGCGAGGGCCTCATAACCGTCCTCGTCCGGGGCGACATCGACCTCGACGACGCCGGCGAGCTCCGGGCCGTGCTCACCGACGCGTGCACGGGCAACCACCGCTCGGTGCTGGTCGACATGGCGGGCGTGCACTTCATCGGCTCCAGCGGCCTGGGCGTGCTGGCCCGTCTCGGTGACCAGATGCGCGACGAAGGTCGCAGCCTGGTGATCCGAGGCTGCAGCCCTGTGCTGTTGCAGGCCTTCGAGGTCACCGGCCTGCGGCGCACCCTCGACGTCAGCTGACGGGGGTGGCGCCCTTCGCCACGCGTCGGGCCCAGAGGATCAGCGGGATCTGGAGGGGCAGCCGGAGCCACGCTGCGGCGGCGCTGTCGAGCGGAGGCGGCGCATCGGCCATGCCACCGTCGAGGGCGCTCTGGATGTTGGCCGGGAACACGCCGAGCAGGGTCCAGAAGCAGAGCCAGCCGCCGATGCGCCGCGTGCGAGGGTTGGCCACCAGCAGCGCGCCGGTGATCTCCACCACCCCGCTCACGTAGGTCGTGGTGCGAGCCGTTCCCGGCATCCAGTCGGGCACGAGCGCATCGAAGACGTCGGGCCGCACGAAGTGCAGCACCCCGGCGCTCCCGATCAGCGCCGCCAACCCCAGTGCGAGCCGATCTTCACGCCCCATGGCCGCCGACCCTACGGGTTCTGTGGACGGATTCGTCCGCATACCGGACAGATCCGTCCAAAGAACGGGTGGGGTCAGGTCTCGAAGGCCTCGGGTGGGGGGCAGGCGCACACGAGGTTGCGGTCGCCGTAGCCGCCGTCGATGCGGCTGACGGGGGGCCAGTACTTGCCGTCGCGGAGCGTGGGCAGCGGGTAGGCCGCCTGCTCGCGGGTGTAGGCGCGGTCCCACGTGTCGACGAGGAGGTCCTCTGCGGTGTGCGGGGCGTGGGCCAGCGCGCTGTCGTCGTGGGCCACCTCGCCCCGCTCGATCTGGGCGATCTCCTCGCGGATGGCCAGCATGGCGTCGACGAAGCGGTCGAGCTCCTCACGGCTCTCGCTCTCGGTGGGCTCCACCATCAGGGTGCCGGCCACCGGGAAGCTCATGGTGGGGGCGTGGAAGCCGAAGTCGATGAGCCGCTTGGCCACGTCGTCGACCGTCACCCCGGTGGCGGCGGTGATCGGACGCAGGTCGAGGATGCACTCGTGGGCCACGCGGTCGTGGTCGCCCGTGTAGAGCACCGGGAACGCCTGCTCGAGGCGGGCGGCCACGTAGTTGGCGTTGAGGATGGCCAGCTCGGTGGCCTGGCGCAGCCCGTCGGGGCCCATCAGCGCGATGTAGGCCCACGAGATGGGCAGGATCGAGGCCGAGCCCCACGGCGCCCCCGAGATCGGTCCAGGGCCGGTGGCCGGGCCGGCCTCGGGCTGGGCCGGGTGGTTGGGCAGGAAGGGGGCGAGGTGGGCCAGCGCCGCCACCGGGCCGACACCGGGTCCACCGCCTCCGTGAGGGATGCAGAACGTCTTGTGGAGGTTGAGGTGGCTCACGTCGCCACCGAACCAGCCGGGGCGGGCCACGCCCACCAGCGCGTTGAGGTTGGCGCCGTCGACGTAGACCTGCCCGCCGTGCTCGTGCACCAGGTCGCAGATCTCGGTGATGCGCTCCTCGAACACCCCGTGGGTGGACGGGTAGGTGACCATGAGGGCGGCGAGGTCTGCGCTGTGCTCGGTCACCTTCGCCTCCAGGTCGGTGACGTCGACGTTGCCGTCGTCGTCGCAGGCCACCACGACCACCCGCATGCCGGCCATCACGGCCGAGGCGGCGTTGGTGCCGTGCGCCGAGCTGGGGATGAGGCACACGTTGCGTTCGGCCTCGCCTCGAGAGGCGTGGTAGCCGCGGATGGCCAGGAGGCCAGCCAGCTCGCCCTGCGAGCCGGCGTTGGGCTGCAGGGACACGGCGTCGTAGCCGGTCACCTCGGCCAGCCAGGCCTCGAGCGAGGTGATGAGCTCCCGGTAGCCCTCGGCCTGGTCGAGCGGTGCGAAGGGGTGGAGCTGCCCGAACTCGGGCCAGGTGATGGCGGCCATCTCGGTGGTGGCGTTGAGCTTCATGGTGCAGGAGCCCAGCGGGATCATCGAGCGGTCGAGGGCCACGTCCTTGTCGGCCAGCGAGCGCAAGTAGCGCAGCATCTCCGTCTCCGACCGGTGAGCGGAGAAGACCGGGTGGGTGAGGAACTCGGTCGTGCGCCGCAGGTCTGTGGGTAGGGCGACAGCGGCATCGCCGGCGACGGTGAGCCCCAACGCTCCGGCCAGGCGCTCGAGGACGGCGTCGTCGGTGGTCTCGTCGACGGCGATGCCCACCGTGTCGGCGTCGACTCGCCGCAGGTTGATCCCCTGCGCCAGGGCAGCGGCCACCAGCTCGTCGGCCCTTCCGGGGGCCGCCACGGTGACGGTGTCGAAGAAGGTGTCGTGGACGGGAGCGAGGCCCGCCTGACGCAGCGCGGCGGCCAAGCGGGCCGCCTGGGCGTGCACCCGTTCGGCGATGGCGGTGAGGCCCTCGGGCCCGTGGTACACGGCGTACATCGACGCGATCACGGCCAGCAGCACCTGGGCGGTGCAGATGTTGGAGGTGGCCTTCTCCCGACGGATGTGCTGTTCCCGGGTCTGCAGGGCGAGGCGGTGGGCCGGGCGGCCGGCGGCGTCGACCGACACGCCCACCAAGCGACCGGGCATCGACCGGCGCAGCCCCTCCCGGGTGGCCAGGAAGCCGGCGTGGGGCCCGCCGTAGCCGAGCGGCACGCCGAACCGCTGGGATGATCCGACCACCACGTCGGCCCCCTGCTCCCCGGGCGGGGTGAGGAGCGTGCAGGCCAGCAGGTCGGTGGCCACCGCCACGAGCCCGCCGGCGGCGTGGACGGCATCGACGGTGGGGGAGAGGTCGCGCACGACCCCGCTGGTGCCGGGGTGCTGCAGGAGCGCTCCGTACACGGCGGTGGGATCGAGGTCGGTGGCGGGGTCGCCCACCACGATCTCGATGCCGAGGGGCTCGGCGCGGGTGGTCACCACGGCGATGGTCTGCGGATGGGTCTCGGCGTCGACGAAGAAGGCCTCGGCCGCGTGCTTCGTGGAGCGGCGCAGGAGGGTCATGGCCTCGGCGGCCGCGGTGGACTCGTCGAGCATCGAGGCGTTGGCCAGGTCCATGCCAGTGAGGTCGCTCACCATGGTCTGGAAGTTGAGCAGCGCCTCGAGACGTCCCTGGCTGATCTCGGGCTGGTACGGGGTGTACGCGGTGTACCAGGAGGGGTCCTCGAGCACGTTGCGCTGGATCACGCCGGGCGTGTGGGTGCCGCTGTAGCCGGCGCCGATGAGCGACGTCACCACCTGGTTGCGATCGGCCAGGGTGCGCAGCAGGATCAGCACCTCGGGCTCGGAGCGGGCATCGGGCAGCTGCAGCGGCTGGTCGGTGCGGATCGTCTTCGGGACGGCCTGCTCGACCAGCTCGTGGAGGGTGGCCACCCCGAGCACGGACAGCATCGCCTCCACGTCTTCGGGGCGTGGCCCGATGTGGCGGTCGACGAAGCGGGTGGCTGGTGTGCGGGCCACGGTCATCAGGGGAGGCTCCTCGAGGGCGGGCGTGCAGGAAGGGGGTCCTGCCCCCGCTGTCGCCTGCGCTCCAGCGTCGCCTCACCCCTGTGGTCCTGTGGCCTGAGAGGTTCCGGGGCGGTTGCACCTTCGGCGCCCGATCACCGGCCGGGGCCGGCGCCGGGACTCTCCCACAGGGGGTCGTCAGCGGCCTCACCCTATCGGTTCCCGTGCGAGGGGTCGGGCACCGCGGTGGGTGGCGGCATCGACGGGGGAGGGGCCTCACCACGTGGCTGGCCATCGTCGCCGGCGTGGCGCTGGCGACCATCCCGCCGCGCGGTGCCCTCCGTCGAGTAATAACGTCACGTGACGAAACCACCCTCGACCCAACGGTGCCGGTGGTGCGGTCGTTCGGTGGAGGTGCGGGCCGGCCCAGGCCGTCCGAGGCAGTTCTGCCGGCCCGGGTGCCGCCAAGCGGACTACATCGCCCGCCAGCGAGCCGCTGAGGTGGGCATCGGCGAGGCCGAGCTGATCATCACCCGCCAGGCGCTCGACGACCTGCGCGACAAGCTCTACGTCCTCGAGGCCGCCGTCGAAGACGTCGACCGAGACCTGCAGAGCACCGAGACGGAGCAGGACCTGCGAGATGCCCTGGAGTGGCTGCTCGAGGCTGCCCGGCCCCTCGTGGGCGATCCCACCGCCAACTTGACGTAACGATGATTATGGGCGGTAAGGGTCTGGCAATCTGCTGGCCCAGCAGGGGCGCTACCGTGGCTGGCGATGAGCAGCACAGGGCGACGGGCTGGGGACGCCCTCGATCGATCCAGCCGGCGTGATGCCCGCCGAGGCGAGCTGCTCGACGCTGCCGTGGAGGCCATCCGCACCATCGGCCCCAACGCCACCATGGACCAGCTGGCCCGCTCCGGCGGTGTCACCAAGCCGATCCTGTACCGCCACTTCGGCGACCGCGACGGCCTGATCACCGCCATCGCCGCCCAGTACGCCGACGACCTCATCGGCGAGGTGGTCGCTCCTCTCACCACCGACGCCACCGCTCGCGAGCTGCTGCGCTCCACCATCGACGCCTACGTGGCCTTCATCGAGCGCGATCCCAACCTCTACCGCTTCCTCGTGCAGCAGGCGCCGGAGCGGGGCGGGCGGCCCACCAGCATCAGCCACCTCGTCGACAGCATCGCCAAGCAGGTGGCGCAGATCATCGGCGGGCGGCTCACCGAGGCCGGTCGAGACAGCGGGCCGGCGGTGGCCTGGGCCTACGGCATCGTGGGCCTGGTCCACCAGGCCGGCGACTGGTGGGTCGACGACCAGACGATGACGCGCAGCCGCCTGGTCGACCACCTCACCACCTTGCTGTGGGATGGCATCAACGGCAGCGGCGGGCCCACCGCGAGCAACGGGGCCACGTAGTGACCTGAGTCGCAAGTCATGCGGCACCCACGCCGGGTCTGTGCACCGCTCGCGGCGTCCTCGTCCTCGCCTTGGGGTTCGGCCAGGCCTTCGTCCTGCGTCCTTGCGAGCGGCACACAGCCCTCGCCGTGGGACACCA
>JBPPMN010000354.1:0-2443 GCA_051306055.1 Acidimicrobiales bacterium | reverse complement strand
CTCGATGGCGGTGGGCGAGGGGGCCCCCGAGATCACGTCTCGGACGTCGCCCAGCAGGTCGCCCGCCCCCTCCTTCGCGCAGACGGAGCGGAGCTGGCTGCTCCCCACCATCGTGCTCGTGGTGGTGGCCGTCGCGCTCGGCCTGGCCAGCCTCCTGATCGGGAGGTCGGGGGCGGGCGACCTGCTGGGCGACGTCCGAGACGTGATCTCGGGGGCCCCCTCGCCCACCGCCATCGAGATCACCGGGGCCACCGCCTTCGATCCCGACTGCGACCGCAGCCTCTGCGAGGCCGGTCAGCGCGGGGGAGACGGCAGCGAGAACGGCGACGACGCCCCGCTGGTGCTCGACGGCCGGGCCGACACCGCCTGGGTGACCGAGAGCTACGACCAGCGCGACATCACCCTCCTGAAGCCCGGGGTGGGCCTCGTGCTCGAGCTCGGGTCGGCGGCCGATCTCACCACGCTGGAGATCGACAGCCCCACGAACGACTGGCGGGCCGAGATCTACGTGGCCGACGCCGTCCCCGGCGACCTCGCAGGCTGGGGAGAGGTCGTGGCGGTCACCGAGGGCACCCCCGCCGGCACCGCCACCATCGACCTCGGCGGACAGCGCGGCGCGGCCGTGCTCATCTGGATCACCGACCGTGGCGACGCGCCCAGCCGAGCACCGGCCACGATCTCGGAGGTGCGCGTCGAGGGTCGGTGAGACCAGCTTCTCGCCGAGCGCCCTACCCTCTCCCCCATCGCTGCCGAGACCGACGACCGAGCGCTCGTGGCGGCCGCCCAAGGGGGCGACCGACAGGCCCTCGACGCCTTGCTCCGGCGCCACCACGATCGGATCCACGCCGTGTGCCGCCGGCTGGCCGGCAACGAGGCCGACGGCCTCGACGCCACCCAGGAAGCACTCATCGCCATCGCTCGTGGGATCCGCCGCTTCGACGGTCGGGCCGCCTTCTCCACCTGGGCCTACCGCGTGGCCACCAACGCCTGCCTCGACGAGCTCCGCCGTCGCGGTCGTCGACCCACCCCGGGCCTGCCGGAGGAGGGTGCGCCCGGGGCCCCCGCAGGAGCCTCGAGCGGTGGCATCGAGGTCCTCCCCGACCGCCTCGCCATCGACGACGCCCTCGCCCAGATGAGCGAGGAGTTCCGGGAGCCGGTGGTGCTGCGCGACCTGTGCGACCTCGACTACGCGCAGATCGCCGAGGCGCTCGGCCTCCCGCCCGGCACCGTCCGGTCCCGCATCGCCCGGGGGCGGGCCCAGCTGGCCCAGCTCCTCGACCCCGGGAACCACCCGCCCCCTGCCGACCGTCCTACGGGTGGCGTCGAGCCACCCCCGCTCGATCCACCAGGCACCACACCATGACCGACCACTCCGAACCCCACCCCCCGAGCGACGACCTCGACCACCTCGTGTCGGCCCACCTCGATGGCGCCACCACGCCCGAAGAGGCGGCGCAGCTGGAGGCCGATCCGGCTGCCCGGGCCCGCCTGGCCGAGCTGCGCCAGGTCCGCCAAGCCATCCGCACACCACCCCCGGTCGATCCCGCCGCTCGCGAAGCTGCGGTGGCCGCCGCCCTGGCCGCCTTCGACGCCGACGATCACGACCGGGCCCCGGTCACCTCGCTGGCCGCCGTGGCCGCCCGCCGCGGCCCGGCCCCCCGTGCGCTGCGCCTGGTGGGCATCGCGGCGGCGGTGCTGCTGCTGGCGGCCCTGGTGCCGCTCCTCGCCCAGCTGGGGAGCGACGACCAGGACGACGTGGCCAGCAGCTCGGCCGAGGCCCTCGCCGAGTCCGACGACGCCGGCGCCAGCGCCGACCGCAGCGGGGACGGTGGCGATGGCGGTGCGGACGTCGCCGAAGCTCCAGCCGCAGCAGGCGCGGAGGGTGGCCAGGCCACCGAGTCGGCCGAACCCTTCGCCGCCCTCGAGGAGCTCGACGACCTGGGAGCGTTTGCCAGCGTCGACGACCTGCTGGCCGCCGCCCGCGACGAGAGGGTGCCGCCCACCACCACTGCCACCGACGAGGCCGCCCACTACCGGTCCGGGGCGGCCTGCCTGGTCGACCTCCTCGACGGCTCGCTGGCCGAAGCGCCGATCACCGTCCGCACAGCGCAGCTCGATGGCCAGCCGGTGCTGGTGGTGCTGAGCGGGCCGGCCACCGCCCGCACGATCAGCATCGTGGCCGAGGAGCCGTGCGAGCTCCTCGCCCAGGTACCGGCCTGAGCGCCGCTCCCTACGCGCCGTTCTGGCGCTTCGACGCGCCGCCTGGGAGACCGACCACGCGGACCAGCGCCACCGGAGCGGCCAGCGCCGCCGCCACCCACACCAGGCCCTTCACCGGCTCCAGGCCCTCGCTGGAGTCGATCCACCCAGCCCAGGCGATCCCTGCGGCGGCCAACGCCGCCACCGGCAGCGTCACGACCCACGATCGGCTGCGACCCACCCC
>JBPPMN010000154.1:0-1991 GCA_051306055.1 Acidimicrobiales bacterium | reverse complement strand
CACCACCACCGGCTCGGTCGACCTGCCTCTCGACACGGTCTGCGAGCCGGGTGTCGACCCCGGGACGCAACCCGCGCCCGATCCGGTGCTCCCGGCCCGGCCCGGCCCGCTCGAGGTGGTCCTGGTCGACGCCGAGCCGGCGCTGCAGCTGCTGGGCGCCGACGACGGCAGCCCCGACGCCTACCTCGTGCCCGCCTACCGGTTCACCGCGGAGGACGGCAGCACCGTCGACCTGCCCGCCGTGGCCGACGAGGAACTGGCCGGGTCCACCACGCCGGAGCCGTCCACCACCGACCCGGTGCCGCCCGACACCGCCGTCCCCCCGCCTCCCGACACCACCGAGCCCGCCCCGGTCGACCCGTGCAAGGTGCTCGTCGAGGACGACGGCAGCGGCACCACCCACACCGTCCAGCCCGGTCCCGACTGCAGCCCGCAGGGGAGCGTGGAGCTCGGCGTGCCCTATGACGTGACGGTCATCTCGCACTGCGGCCACATCGCCGACCACGACGGCCGCTGGTGGTCCACGGTCGAGGTGGTCACCAACCTCGGCCCGGATGTCGGTGTCCTCACCCTCGAGACCCGCGACTTCGGGGTCTTCGAGGGCGGCGGCCTCACCGCCGAGTTCGAGGCCCGAGGCCCAGCGGAGGACTACCCCGGCTGCGAATGACCCTCGCGGTGGGTGAGTGGTGACCGGGCGCCGCTAGCATCGGCGACCGCATGTTCGACGCACTCTCTGACCGGTTCGACGGGATCTTCAAGCGCCTCCGCGGCAAGGGCAAGCTGCGGGAGGAGGACGTCGACGAGGTCCTGCGCGAGATCCGGGTGGCTCTGCTCGAGGCCGACGTCAACTTCAAGGTCGTGCGGTCGATGCTCGACCGCATCCGTGAGCGCACGGTCGGCGTCGACATCTCGGAGGCCCTGAACCCGGCCCAGCAGGTCATCAAGATCGTCCACGAGGAGCTCGTGGCCGTCCTCGGCGGCGAGGCCATCAAGATCACCTTCGCCAGCCGGCCGCCCACCGTGGTGCTCATGGCCGGCCTGCAGGGCTCGGGCAAGACCACCAACTCCGCCAAGCTGGCCCGCTGGTTCAAGCAGCAGGGCCGCAACCCCCTGCTCGTCGGCGCCGACCTCCAGCGACCGGCCGCCGTGGAGCAGCTGCGCACGCTCGGCGGCCAGATCGACGTGCCGGTGTTCTCGCAGCCCGGCGACCCCGTCGCCACCGCGGCCGCCGGCCTCGAGGAGGCCAAGCGCCTCGGGCGCGACGTGCTCATCGTCGACACGGCGGGTCGCCTGGCCATCGACGCCGAGCTGATGGAGCAGGTGCGGCAGATCTCCGAGGTGACCAGCCCCGACTACACGTTCCTCGTCGTCGACGCCATGACCGGCCAGGACGCCGTCACGGTGGCCGAGAGCTTCAACGAGACCCTCGCCCTCGACGGCGTCATCCTCACCAAGCTCGACGGCGACGCTCGCGGTGGCGCCGCCCTCAGCGTGAAGGAGGTGGTGGGCAAGCCCATCGCCTTCGCCTCCACGGGCGAGAAGCTGGGCGACTTCGAGCTCTTCCACCCCGACCGCCTCGCCGGACGCATCCTCGGCATGGGCGACGTCCTCACGCTGATCGAGAAGGCAGAGGAGGTCTACGAGAAGGAAGAGGCCGAGGAGGCCGCCGCCCGCCTGATGGAGGGCAAGTTCACCCTCGACGACTTCCTCGACCAGATGCAGCAGCTCAAGAAGATGGGCCCGCTGTCAGGGCTGGTGGGGATGATCCCCGGCATGCCCAAGGAGCTCAAGGGCGCCGAGATCGAAGACGACCAGATCGCCCGCGTCGAGGCCATCATCCGCTCGATGACCCCGGCCGAGCGGGCCGACGTCGACCTCATCGACGGCTCCCGCCGCGCCCGCATCGCCAAGGGCTCCGGCTCCGACCCCGGTGAGGTCGGCCAGCTGGTGAAGCAGTTCAAGGAGATGCAGAAGATGATGAAGCGCATCCC
>JBPPMN010000307.1:0-16376 GCA_051306055.1 Acidimicrobiales bacterium | reverse complement strand
CGGTGGTGCCCTCGCCGAGGAGATCAGCGGCAAGGACCTCCAGCCCCTCTTCGATGCCTGGCTCTACAGCGACTCCCTTCCCTCCCTCGACTGACTCAGGCCACTAGGCCGTCGGGAGCCAGTCGGGGCGGGTGGCCTCGAAGGCGGTGATGTCCGTCTCGGTGCGCAGGGTGATGCCGATGTCGTCGAGGCCCTCGAGGAACCGCTCGCGGGTGCTGTCGTCGAGCGGGAAGGGCTCCTCGAGGCCGATGGCCGGCGCTGACACGGTGCGGCGGTCGACGTCGACGGTGATCTCGAGGCTCGGGTCGGCTTCGACGGCCCGCAGCAGCCGCTCGCCCACGTCGGCGGTCACCTGCACGGGGACGAGGCCGTTCTTGGTGCAGTTGTTGCGGAAGATGTCGGCGAAGCGAGGGCTGATCACGGCCTGGAAGCCGTAGTCCATGATCGCCCACACAGCGTGCTCGCGGCTGGAACCGGTGCCGAAGTTCGGGCCGGCCACCAGGATGCTGGCGCCGGCGTAGGCCTCGTCGTTGAGCACGAACGCGCGGTCGTCGCGCCAGCTGGAGAAGAGGCCCTTGCCGAAGCCGGTGCGCTCGACGCGCTTCAGCCACTCGGCCGGGATGATCTGGTCGGTGTCGACATCGGAGCGGTCGAGGGGCACCGCGGTGCCCTGCACGACCTGGACGGCTTGCATCACGACAGATCCTCCGGGAGGGCGAAGTGGCCGGCGATGGCCGTGGCGGCGGCGACGGCGGGGGACACGAGGTGGGTGCGCCCGCCCCGACCCTGCCGACCCTCGAAGTTGCGGTTGCTGGTCGACGCCGACCGCTCGCCGGGCGCCAGCTTGTCGGGGTTCATGGCCAGGCACATCGAGCAGCCGGGCTCCCGCCAGTCGAAGCCGGCGGCGATGAACACCTCGTGGAGCCCCTCCGCCTCGGCTTGGTGCTTCACCGCGAAGCTGCCCGGCACCACGAGGGTGCGCAGGCCGGCCTTCACCTGGCGACCCTCGGCCACCGCAGCGGCGGCGCGGAGGTCTTCGATGCGGGAGTTGGTGCAGCTGCCGATGAACACCGTGTCGACGGGCACCTCGCGCACCGGCGTGCCGGCGGTGAGGCCCATGTACTCCAGCGCGCGGGCGGCGCTGTCGCGCTCGTTGGCGTCGGCGAAGTCGTCGGGGGAGGGGATGGCGCCGCTGAGGGGGACCACCTGGGCCGGGTTGGTGCCCCACGACACGTGCGGGGTGATGTCGGCGGCGTCGAGGTGCACCTCCTTGTCGAAGGTGGCGTCGGGATCGGTGACCAGCGAGCGCCAGTCGGCCACCGCCGCGTCCCAGTCGGCGCCCTTCGGAGCATGGGGGCGGCCCACGAGGTAGGCGAAGGTGACGTCGTCGGGAGCGACGAGCCCGGCCTTGGCGCCCGCTTCGATCGACATGTTGCAGATGGTCATGCGGCCCTCCATCGAGAGCCGCTCGATGGTGTCGCCGCGGTACTCGATGATCGACCCGATGCCGCCGCCGGTGCCGATGCGCCCGATGATGGCCAGGATCACGTCCTTGGCGGTGGCGCCGGGCGGCAGCTCGCCGGTGACCGTGACGGCCATGGTGCCGGGTCGGGCCTGGGGGAGCGTCTGCGTGGCCAGCACGTGCTCCACCTCGCTGGTACCGATCCCGAAGGCCAGGGCCCCGAAGGCACCGTGGGTGGAGGTGTGGCTGTCGCCGCACACGATGGTCATCCCGGGGAGGGTGCGGCCCTGCTCGGGGCCGATCACGTGCACGATGCCCTGGTTGGGGTCGCCCATGCCGTAGTGGGTGATGCCGAACTCAGCCGTGTTGGCCTCGAGGACCTCGAGCTGCTTGGCCGATATGGGGTCGGCGACGGGCTGGTCGATGTCCTGGGTGGGCACGTTGTGGTCGGCGGTGGCCACGGTGAGGTCGGGCCGGCGCACGCGGCGGCCGGCCAGGCGGATGCCGTCGAAGGCCTGGGGGCTGGTCACCTCGTGGACGAGGTGCAGGTCGATGTAGAGCAGGTCGGGCTCGCCCGGTGCGCTGCGCACCAGGTGGCGATCCCACACCTTCTCCGAGAGCGTCTGGGCCATGGTCGGATCCTCTTGAGTCTTACGATGTGAGACTGTAGTCTTGCTGTATGACGAGTGTAAGCGGCGTGGGCGTCCTCGACAAGGCGATGCGCGTCCTGGGTGCGGTGGAGACGTCGCCCGTGGCCCTGGCGGAGCTGGTGGAGCGCACCGGGCTGTCGAGGGCCACCGCCCACCGCCTCGCCGTGGCCCTCGAGGCCCATGGCCTCCTGCGGCGCGACGACGACGGGCGCTTCTGCCTCGGGCTGCGGCTGATCGGTCTGGGCCACGAGGCGGCCGAGGGCCTCCCGGTGTGGGCGGCCGCCCGGCCCGCTCTTGCCTGGCTGCACGAGCAGACCGGCGAGAGCGTGCAGCTGTTCGTGCGCGACGGCGACACCCGGGTGTGCGTGGAGTCCATCGAGTCGGCCAAGGAGCTGCGCACGATCGTGCCGGTGGGGGCCCGTCTCCCGCTCACCGCCGGATCGGCGGGCCGCATCCTGTCCGGCGACGCGGCCGGCAAGCCGTGGGTGGCCAGCGTGGGGGAGCGCGAAGACGGCGTGGCGTCGGTCTCGGCACCGGTGGCGGACGGCGCCGGCCGCGTGCTGGCGGCGGTGTCGGTCAGCGGCCCCATCCAGCGCACCAGCCGCAAGCCAGGCGACCGCTACGGCACCGCCGTGGCCGAGGCCGCCCACCGCATCCAGTCCGCCGCCGGCCTCACCTGACCGCCACCCCTCCCCGGGTTCTGGCGTCAGATCTGGGCGTGTGGCGCCCGTTCGTGACGCCAGAACGGGGGTGGGTCAGCCGAGGAGGACGACGCCGATGACGCCGATGAGGACCAGCGCGCTGGCCCAGAGCTCGGCGGGGGTGTGGGACTCCGCGTGGCGGCGGTGCGACAGGGCGAAGGCGAGCAGCAGCTCCACCTGGCCCAGGGTGCGGACCTTGGCTGCGTTCTCGAGGGTGACGGCCCAGGCCCACCCGGTGGAGCCTGCGAGGCTGAGCACGCCCACCGGCACCGCCACCCGCCAGCACTCGACCGTGCGGCGCAGCTCCCCAGGATCGCGCCCGGCCAGGTAGGCGCCGTTGGCGATCGTCTGGATGGTGAGCATGGCGGTGAGGGTGAGCAGCGCTCGGTCGAAGGCGGGCCCGTCGCCGAGGGTGCCTGATGCGGCGCGGATCCCGACGGCCGCGGCACCGAAGAGGCCGCCGGCCGCGATGCCGAGGAGTGCCGCCGGGTCGCCGGCCCGGCGTAGGACCGTGCCCAGCCGGCCGTGCCCGGCCAGCCAGGCCACCCCGAGGGTGCACACGATGGCGGCCAGCCAGCCGAGCGGGGCCAGCGGCTCGCCCAGCAGCAGGGCGCCCACCACCGCCACCTGGATCACCTCGGTCTTGGCGTAGACGGTGCCCAGAGCGAAGTCCCGGGCGCGGAACGACCGCAGCAGCGCGATGGTGCCGCCGATCTGGGCCACCCCGGCGGCGGCGATGATGGGCCAGAAGTGGGCCGGCACCTCGGGGAGGGCTCGGTCGCCCAGCCCGAACCAGAGGCCGCTGGCGGCCAGGGCCAGCGGCGCGCCGTAGAGGTAGCGCACGAAGCCGGCGCCCATCGGCGTGAGGCGCGCGGCCAGCCCGTGCTGCCGGGAGGTGCGCAGTATCTGGAAGGTGGCGGCGGCCAGGGTGATCGGGACCCAGAGCATCACGGTCTCAACATCTAGGATTATTGTTCTGTTTGATGGGATCAGCCCAGCACGGGAATCAGCCCGCTGTCCAGCCGGTTGGTCCCGGCATGACCAGCGGAGCGATGACCAAGGCGGAGCGGGAGGCCTTCCTGGCCGAGGTGCACGTGGGGGTGCTGGCCATCGACGAACCGGGTCGGGGGCCCCTGGCCCTGCCCATCTGGTACCTCGTCGACGACGGCGACGTGGTGCTCAGCATGGACAGGTCCTCCCTCAAGGCCCGCCTCCTCGAAGCAGCCGGCCGAGCCACCCTCACCGTGCAGACCGAGGCGCCGCCCTACCGCTACGTGAGCGTGGAGGGGCCGGTGGTCCTCGGCCCGGCCAGCCACGACAGCCTCGAGCTGGCCAGCCGATACCTCGGCGCCGAGCTCGGCCAGTGGTACGTGGAGCAGAACCCGTCCAACGACGCCACCACCACCGTGCGCCTCACGCCGGAGCACTGGCGCACCTACGACTTCTCGAAGGTCCTCTGATCACCGACGCTCCAACCCGGCGCGCCAACGCGGTCGTGTCGACCCCTGGGCTCGCGGCAGGCTGAGTCGGTGCCGACCGACGTGCCTCTGCCCCCCGATCCATCACCGCTGCCCGACGCCGCCACGATCACGGGGCTGCTGGCCGACGACGACCGCCGTCGCGTGGTGGCCGCTCTGGTCCTCGGCGCCGCCACCCTGGCCGAGGTGCGGGCGGCCACCGGCCTGGCCGCCCGCCCGGCCGGCACGGCACTGGCCCGCCTGGTGGAGGCGGAGCTGGTGGTGCGCAGCGACGACGGCACCTACCTGCTGCTGGGCGAGGCCTTCCGCCTGGCCGCGATGGCCGCCGCCCCGCCTCGTCCGGAACCCGACCCGACCGGTGATGCGCCCGAGGACCAGGCCAAGGTGCTGCGCACGTTCCTGCGAGCCGGCCGCCTCGTGCGCATCCCGGCCAAGCACAGCCAGCGGCTCGTCGTGCTCGACCACCTCGCCCAGCGCTTCGAGGTGGGGGAGCGGTTCACCGAGCGCCAGGTAAACGCCACCCTCCGTCCCGTCCACGACGACGTGGCCGCCCTGCGTCGCCACCTCGTCGACGAGGGCTTCCTCGATCGCTCCGACGGCCAGTACTGGCGCACCGGCGGCACCCTCCCGATCGACTGAGCGGGCCGGCGCGGCCTGTAGGTTCGGGGCGGTCCGAGCGGGAGAGCCGAGGAGGAGGTGCGATGGCAGGGGGACTGGTCGGGCTGCTCGACGACGTGGCCGCGCTGGCGAAGCTGGCCGCCGCCTCGATCGACGACGTGGGCGCGGCAGCCGGACGGGCCAGCATGAAGGCGGCCGGCGTGGTGGTGGACGACACCGCCGTGACCCCCGCCTACGTGCAGGGCCTGGCCGCCGAGCGAGAGCTCCCGATCATCAAGAAGATCGCCGTCGGCTCCCTGCGCAACAAGGTGCTGTTCATCCTCCCGGTGGCCATCGTGCTGAGCGAGATCGCGTCCACCCTGGTGGAGGTCATCCTCATGGTGGGCGGCACCTACCTCTGCTACGAGGGCGCCCACAAGATCCTCCACGCCATCAAGGGCGACGACCGCGACCACGATGTGCCGGCCACGGTGCAGGGGCCGGAGGCTGAGGCGGCGACGGTCGCCGGAGCCATCCGCACCGACTTCATCCTGTCGGCCGAGATCATGGTGATCTCGCTGAAGGACGTCCTCAGCGAGCCCTTCGTGACCCGGGCCATCATCCTCGTGGTGGTGGCCGTGCTCATCACGGTCGTGGTGTACGGACTGGTGGCGGCCATCGTGAAGATGGACGACATCGGCCTCTCGCTCAGCCAGCGGGAGTCGCCGCGCTCGCAGCGGGTCGGGCGGCGCCTCGTGAAGGCCATGCCGATCCTGCTCAGCTGGCTGTCGAAGATCGGCACCGCTGCCATGCTCTGGGTGGGCGGCCACATCCTCATCGTCGGCGCCCACGAGCTCGGCTGGGACACCCCCTACGACATCGTCCACGATCTCGAGGGCGCGGTCGACGGGGGAGTGCTGGGCTGGCTGGCCAACACCGCAGCCTCGGCCGTCGTGGGCCTCGCCGTCGGGCTGGTGGTGGCCACGGTCGTGGCCCAGATCACGGCTCGCCGCACGGCGCCGGCCGAGCCCGCCGCCGAACACTGAGCGGCAGTCAGCGAACGGCGTCGAGGGCCTCGAGGAGGGCGGGCACGAAGACGGCGGGGCGGGTGACGCAGCCGGTGTGGTCGATGTTGGCCCGCACGACGGTGGCCTCGGGCAGGGCGGCTGCGAGGCGACGCTGGCGCTCGGGCACCACGGCGGCGTCGCGCTCGGTGAGGACCACGGCGTGGGGCACGTCGACCTCGCCGATCCAGGGAGAGGCGTCGTAGCGGCTGAGCGAGAGCCCGGCCTGCACGGCCACCCGGCGGTCGGTGGTGGCCAGCTCTCGAGCCAGCCAGCGGCGCAGGCCGCGATCGAGCCGGCCCCGCCGCTCGGGTGCCTCGGTGGCCGCCCGCAGGCGCTGCACCAGCGCTGGCCCCAGGTAGCGCACGGGCTCCAACCCGCGGAACCGGTGGGCGGTGGCGCACAGCACGAGGCCGCTGGTGCGGGCCCGGTGGCGGTGCCAGACCAGCTGTGCCACCGGCCCGCCCATCGAGTAGCCGACGGGGATGGCGCGGTCGATCCCGAGGGCGTCGAGGGCAGCCACGGCGTCGTCCGCACAGTCGGCCAACCGGAAGCGGCGGCCGTCGCGAAGCCCGCGGCCGTGGCCCCGGTGGTCGATGGCCACGACGCCGTAGCGCTCGGCCAGGGCGGGGTAGGCCGTGAACCAGTTGGCATCCGCGGTGACGCTGATGCCGTGGAGGAGCAGCACCGTGGGCGCGCCGGGAGGGGCCGGATGGTGGCGGACGAACGTGGTGCCGCGGCCCGGGAGGTCGAGCGGCCCGCCGGGCAGCAGCCAGGGGGCATCACCGGCTGTGGGACCCGCCGCCACCGGTTCCGCCACCGTCAGCTGATGGCGACGATCTCGACCGCCAGCATGGCGCCGGTGGGCGACTCGTACTCCACCTTGTCGCCCACCTTCTTGCCCACGATGGCTTCGCCGAGCGGCGAACGCGCGCTGATGATGTCGTGCTCGACGCCGCGCTCCTCGACCGAGCCGTAGAAGTAGGTCTCGACGTCGTCGTCGCCCTCGTAGCGGAGCTGCACGACGGAGCCGGGATCGACGATGTCGCCGTCGGTGGTGTCGACGATCACGCAGTTCTCGATCATCGAGGCCAGCTGCCGGATCCGGGCCTCCATGTGGCCCTGGTGGTCCTTGGCGGCGTGGTAGTCGCCGTTCTCCTTGAGGTCGCCGAGCTCGCGTGCCGCCTCGATCTTCCTCGCGATGTCGATGCGACCCACCGTGGTGAGCTCATCGTGCTCGGCCTTGAGCCGGTCGTACGCCGTCTGGGAGAGGTGGTGCGTCTGCGCCATAGCCGAGCAAGCGTAGTGGCGTGGGGTCGGTGGACCAACGCCCTCAGTTCACCTGGCGGTCACGTCCCTCCCAGAACGGGGCCCGGAGCTTGAACTTCTGGAGCTTGCCGGTGGCGGTGCGGGCCAGCTCGTCGCGGAACTCGATCGAGGTGGGGCACTTGTAGCCGGCCAGGCGCTCCTTGCACCACGCCCGCAGCTCCTCCTCGGTGGCTTCGGTGCCCGGGGCCAGCACCACCAGCGCCTTCACCGTCTCGCCCCACTTCTCATGGGGCACGCCGATCACCGCCGCCTCCGCCACCGCCGGGTGGGAGAAGAGGGCGTCCTCCACCTCGATGGAGCTGACGTTCTCGCCGCCGGAGATGATGACGTCCTTCTTGCGGTCGCTGATGGTGAGGTAGCCGCCGTGGTCGAGGTCGCCGCCGTCGCCGGTGTGGAACCAGCCGCCGTCGAGGGCGTCGTCGGTGGCATCGGGCTGGGCCCAGTAGCTCTTGAGGATGTGGTTGCCGCGGGCCAGCACCTCGCCCTGGCCGTCGATGCGCACGTCGATCCCCACGGCCGGCACGCCGGCACGAGAGAGCTTGGCGGCGCGATCGGCCGGCGACAGGTCGTCCCACTCGGAGCGGCTGCGGTTGATGGTGAGCAGCGGCGCCGTCTCGGTGAGGCCGTAGATCTGGATCATCTCCCAGCCCAGCTCGGTCTCGACCCGTTCGATGGTGCGGGTGGGCGGCGGTGCGCCGGCCACCACGATGCGGGTGCGACCGTGGCCGGGGACGGGGCCGTCCCAGGTGGTGGCGGCGTCGAGCACCATGTTCACCACCGCCGGCGCCCCGCACAGCAGGGTGACGCCGTGCTCGTCGATCCGGCGCAGGATGTCGGCGCCGTCGACCTTGCGCAGCACCACCTGCGGCACGCCCATGGCGGTGAGGCCATACGGCATGCCCCAGCCGTTGCAGTGGAACATCGGCAGCGTGTGCAGATAGGTGTCGCGGTCGCTCACCCCGGTGTGCCAGCCGAAGATGGCGGAGTTGGCCCACAGGTTGCGGTGCGTCATCTCGACGCCCTTGGGCCGGGCGGTGGTGCCGCTGGTGTAGTTGATGGTGGCGGTGGCCTCCTCGTCCTGGTCGTCCCACGGCTCCGGCTCCACGCCTTCGCTGTAGACCAGCGGGTCGCTGTCGGTGCCCAGCACCACGCGGTGGGCCACGTCGAGGTGGGCGACGGAGTCGGCCAGCTCCGGATCGACCAGCAGCATCGAGGCGCCCGAGTGCTGGAGGATGTACTCGATCTCGGCCGGGGCCAGGCGGAAGTTGATGGGCACCAGCACCCGGCCGAAGCCGCTGACCCCGAAGAACGACGTGAGGAGGCGCCCGCTGTTCTGCGACAGCACGGCCACCCGCTCACCGCGACCGATGGCCCGCTCGTCGAGGTTGGCCGCCTGGGCCCGAGCCAGCTCCTGCATGCGGCGGTAGGTGACGGTGCCCAGCCCGCCGCCGGGGGCGTCGGGCTCGTCGTGGATGCCGATGCGATCGCCATAGACGAGGGCGGCGCGATCGAGGTGGCCGCCGATGGTCATGGGGGTGCGCATGGCGCGGACCGTACCTGCTTGACTGGCGCAACGCCGGAGGGGGACACTTCCTGCGATGTCGATGACCGCCCAGGCCGTAATCATCATCGTGTAGCGCACGCCACCCTTGGCGTGCGCTCCTGACCGTCCACCTCGGTGGGCGGTTTTTCCGTTCTAGAGCAAGGAGTCGATGTGGGTCACAAGGTCGGAGTCATCGGAGGCGACGGGATCGGTCCCGAGGTGATCGCCGAGGCGCTCAAGGTGGTGCGCGCCACCGGCGTGTCGCTCGACACCGTCGACTACGACCTCGGTGGCGCCCGCTATCTGCGCGATGGCACCGTGCTGCCCGACGACGTGCTGGAGGAGTGGCGCAGCCTCGACGTCCTCCTCCTCGGCGCGGTCGGCACCCCCGGTGTGCCGCCCGGCGTGATCGAGCGGGGCCTGCTGCTCAAGATGCGCTTCGAGCTCGACCTCTACATCAACCAACGTCCCTTCCTCCTGCCGGAGAAGGGGATCGACATGGTGGTGATCCGCGAGAACACCGAAGGCCCCTACGCCGGCGAGGGCGGCGCCCTGCGCAAGGGCACGGTCCACGAGGTGGCCACGCAGGGCTCCGTCAACACCCGCATGGGTGTGGAGCGATGCGTGCGCTACGCCTTCGAGCTGGCCGCCAGCCGCCACCGCAAGCACCTCACCCTCGTGCACAAGACCAACGTGCTCACCTTCGCCGGCGACCTCTGGGAGCGCACCTTCAACGAGGTGGCGGCCGAGCACCCCGAGGTGACCACCGCCTACAACCACGTCGACGCCGCCTGCATCTACTTCGTGCAGAGCCCCGAGCAGTACGACGTGGTGGTGACCGACAACCTCTTCGGCGACATCCTCACCGACCTCGGGGGCGCGGTATCCGGGGGGATCGGGTTCGCCTCGAGCGGCAACCTGAACCCCGCCCGCACCGGCCCGTCGATGTTCGAGCCCGTCCACGGCTCCGCTCCCGACATCGCCGGCCAGGCCAAGGCCAACCCCGTGGCCGCCATCCTCTCGGCGGCCCTCATGCTCGACCACCTCGGTGAGGCCGACGCCGCCGAGCGCATCCGCGAGGCCTGTGCCGACACCGCCTCGCTCACCGGCTCCACCACCGAGATCGGCGACCTCGTCGCCTCCCGCCTCTAGGCCACGACGGCCAGGACCCCAAGGAACCCCGATGCCCATCACCCCCACCGAGAAGATCTGGATGAACGGCGAGCTCGTCGACTGGGACGACGCTCGCATCCACATCCTCACCCACACCCTCCACTACGGCATGGGCGTGTTCGAGGGGATCCGCGCCTACGAGACCGCCGACGGTCCCGGCGTGTTCCGCCTCACCCCCCACATCGAGCGGCTGTTCCGCTCGGCCCAGATCCTGGGCATGGAGATCCCCTACACCGTCGACCAGCTGGTCCAGGCCACCAAGGACACGGTCGCGTCGTCGGGCCTGCCCAGCTGCTACATCCGTCCCATCGCCTACTTCGGCTACGGCGAGATGGGCCTCAACACCCTGCCCTGCTCGGTCGACGTGTCGGTCGCCTGCTGGCCGTGGGGGGCCTACCTCGGCGACGACGCCCTCACCAAGGGCGTGCGCACCAAGATCAGCAGCTGGACCCGCCACGACCACAACACCATGCCGCCGGCCTCGAAGACCACGGGCAACTACGTGAACTCGTCGCTGGCCAAGGTGGAGGCGCTGAAGGCCGGCTACGACGAGGCCATCCTGCTCAACAAGCAGGGGCTCATCGCCGAGTGCACCGGTGAGAACCTCTTCGTGGCGCGAGGCGAGCGGGTCATCACGCCGCCGCTGTCGGCCGGCGCGCTGGAGGGGATCACGCAGGACACCGTCATCCAGATGGCCCACGACATGGACATCGAGATCGAGTTCGGGGAGCTCACCCGCAGCGACCTCTACGTGGCCGACGAGGTCTTCCTCGTGGGCACTGCGGCCGAGGTGTCAGCCGTCAGCTCGGTCGACGATCGAGAGATCCCCTGCCCCGGCCCCATCACCACCGCCATCGGTGAGCAGTACGCCAAGGTCGTCCGCGGCCAGGTCCCCCAGTACAAGGACTGGGTCGAACTGTGTTCGTGATCGAGCTCGGCGCAAGCGCCTCTCTCGAGCTACCTCGAGCGGCCTGCGGCCGCGCTGAGGGCTTGTGCGGGCGGCACAGCAAGCTGCACCGCCCGCTGGTGGGGGGCTCCGGCGGAGCCTCTGCCCCCCACACCCCCCGCCGTCGCTGCGCCCTTGCGTCGTCTTGCTGCTCCCCTTGGGGTGCACGATGAGCCAATCCGAACCCGGCGGCCCTGGCGTAGTCCTGCCTTCCTCCATCGACATCTTCGACACCACCTTGCGGGATGGGGCGCAGTTCGAGGGGATCTCTCTCACCGTTGACGACAAGCTGAAGGTGGCCGAGCAGCTCGACTGGCTCGGCGTGGCCTGGATCGAGGGCGGCTACCCGCAGGCCAACCCCAAGGACGCAGAGTTCTTCCTGCGCGCCCGCACCGAGCTCCACCTGGAGACGGCCACGCTGGTGGCCTTCGGGTCCACCCGGCGGCCGGCCGGCAAGGTCGATGTGGACCCCACGCTGCGAGCGCTCGTGGAGGCCGGCACATCCACCGCCTGCATCGTGGGCAAGAGCTGGGACTTCCACGTGACCGAGGCGCTGGGCACCACCCTCGACGAGGGCGTGGCCATGGTGGGCGAGAGCGTGCAGTTCCTCAAGGCGGCGGGCCTGCGGGTGTTCTTCGACGCCGAGCACTTCTTCGACGGCTACAAGGCGAACGCCGAGTACGCGCTGCGGGTCTTCGAGGCGGCGGCCACCAACGGCGCCGACTGCCTGGTGATGTGCGACACCAACGGGGGCTCGCTCCCGCACGAGGTGCAACGCATCGCCGCCGAGGTGCACGCCTACTTCGGTGCCGACCAGCAGCTCGGCATCCACACGCAGAACGACTCCGGGTGCGCGGTGGCCAACTCCGTGGCCGCGGTGCTCGGCGGCGCCACCCAGCTCCAAGGCACCGTCAACGGCTACGGCGAGCGCACGGGCAACGGCAACCTCATGACCTGCATCCCCAACCTCGAGCTGAAGCTGGGTGTGCAGTGCCTGCCCGAGGGCCGCCTCGAGCGGCTCACCGCGGTGAGCCGCCACGTGGCCGAGCTGGTGAACCTGCCGCCTCACGCCGCCGACCCCTACGTCGGCCAGTCGGCCTTCGCCCACAAGGGCGGGCTCCACACCTCTGCCCTCGGCAAGGCGGGCGGGGCCACCTACGAGCACATCGAGCCGGAGCTGGTGGGCAACGGCACGCGGGTGCTGGTGAGCGACCTCGGCGGGCGGGCCGGCATGGTGATGAAGGCCAAGGAGCTGGGCGTCGACCTCGACGACCGGGCGGCGGGCCTCCTCTCCGAAGACCTCAAGCGCCTCGAGTCGGAGGGCTTCGTCTTCGAGGCGGCCGACGCCAGCCTCGAGCTGCTGATGCGCCAGGCCGCCGGGTGGGAGCAGACCTACTTCGAGGTGGAGGGCTACCGGGCCACCACCTACCACCGGGCGCCCGGCCCGGGTGGCGATCGTCCGGCCATCGACACCGAGGCCACCGTGAAGGTGTGGGTCGACGGCGAGCGCCGCATCGCGGTGGGGGAGGGCAACGGCCCGGTCAACGCCCTCGACCAGGCGCTGCGCGGCGTGCTCCTGGCGGCCTATCCGCGCCTCGAGCACATCCACCTCACCGACTACCGGGTGCGCATCCTCGACACTGCGGCCGACACCGACGCTGTGGTGCGGGTGCTCATCGACTCCACCGACGGCGACCTGGCCTGGACCACCATCGGGGTGTCGACCAACATCATCGAGGCCTCGTGGCAGGCTCTCACCGATGCCCTCGTGTGGGGGCTGCTGCACACCGGCCAGTAGGTTTCCGCTCGTGGCTGCTCCCGAACACGTCCCCGTCGACCGCACCCGCGCGGTGCGCGGCTACCAGTCGCCCCCGCGCCTGGCCGAGTCCTGGCGGGCCGACCGTCCGGGCGAGGTGGTCCACCAGGGCCAGCCCGAGGGCGACCGGTTCGGCCACCAGGGCCCCGACCAGGGCTACGCGCTGCGCCTGGCCCGGCAGTTCGAGGGGAAGCTCACGCTCACCCCTGGTGAGCACGAGCGCGACGCCCTGGCCGGCGCCGGCGCCGTTGCGCTGAAGCGGGCCTCGATCTTCGGCCGCGCTCCGATGGTCCACGACCTCACCGTGGCGCTCACCGTGTGGGGCTTCCTCGACGAGGCCCCGGCCGAGCTGGCCACGCTGCGCCGGAAGCTCTTCGAGGAGGTGGCCCACCCCCACCACTACGCCGAGCTGCGCCGCCTGGTCGACCTCGTCCCCGAGGCCACCCTGCGCCAGACCCCGTCGGAGGTGGCCGCCGCCCACCGCCACGACTGGCGCGACCTCCTCACGGTGGAGTCGATCGCCACCGCCTGACCCGCCGCGCTCGACGGTTCGGGGTCGCGGCCCCGGAGGGCCCGGCCGGTACCGTGGACCGGTGACCTCGCCGCCCCGGTTCCGCTTCGCCCCGTCGCCCACCGGCTACCTCCACGTGGGCAATGCCCGAGCGGCGCTGTTCAACTGGCTGGAAGCCCGCCGCACCGGGGGCGAGATGCTGCTCCGGGTGGAGGACACCGACCGGGAGCGCTCGAAGTCTGAGCTGGTCGAGAACATCCTCGCCTCCCTGCGCTGGCTGGGCCTCGACTGGGACGGCGACATCGTGTTCCAGGCCGACAACCTCGAGGTGCACCGAGAGGCAGCCCTCAGCCTGCTGGCCGACGGCCGGGCCTACTGGTGCGACTGCACGGGCGAGGAGGTGCAGGCTCGGGCCAAGGAGCGGGGCGGCCCTCCTGGCTACGACGGCTTCTGCGCCGACCGCGGCCTGGCCCAGAGCGACGCCACCGCGCTGCGGTTCCGCGTCCCCGACGACGGCACCACCGCCTTCACCGACCTCGTGCGCGGCGAGGTCAGCTTCGAGAACCAGACCATCGAGGACTTCGTGCTGCTGCGCTCCACGGGCATGCCGATGTTCCTGCTCTCCAACGCCTACGACGACGCCGCCATGGAGATCACGCACGTGGTGCGCGGCGAGGACCACGTGCCCGGCACCCCCAAGTACCTGCTGCTGCGCGACGCCCTCGGGCTGGGTCGACCGGAGGTGTTCGCCCACCTGCCCATGCTGGTCAACGAGGGGCGCCAGAAGCTCTCGAAGCGCAAGGACTCGGTGTCGGTGGCCGACTTCGCCGACCAGGGCTACCTGCCCCAGGCCATGGTCAACTACCTGGCGCTGCTGGGCTGGGGACCGAAGGACGGCGTGGAGGTGCGCCCGCTGGCCGAGATCGTGGAGCGCTTCCGCCTCGACGACGTCACGCCGTCGCCCGCCTTCTTCGACATCAAGAAGCTGCAGGCGTTCAACGCCGACCACCTCCGCGCCCTCCCCGTCGACGAGTTCCTCGCCGTGGCTCGGCCCTTCCTCACCCGAGGCGAGGCAGCGGAGGCGGTGCTGGCGCCGATGGCACCGCTCGTGCAGGAGCGGGTGCGCCTGCTGACCGAGGTGGAGCCGATGATCGCCTTCCTGCTCGACGACGACCTCGCCATCGACGACGACTCCTGGACGAAGGCCATGGTGAAGGGCAAGGCGGCCCCCGAGATGCTGGCCGCCGCCGTCGCCCGCCTGGAGGCCCTCGACGCCTGGGAGGCGGCCGGCATCCGCACCGCCATCGAGGAGGCGGCGGTCGAGGTCGGCCTCGTCAACGCCGAGGGGCAGGCGCAGCTCAGCAAGGCCCAGGGGCCGGTGCGGGTGGCCACCACCGGCCGCTCGGTCGGCCCGCCGCTGTTCGAGTCGCTCGAGGCGCTGGGCCGCGAGCGCACGCTGGATCGGATGCGGGCGGCACACGCCCGGCTGTGATCCAGGTACCGCAGCCCGACCGGGGGGAGGGGAGGTGGCCGCTCCGGCGCATCCTGCGCTGGACGATCCGCGGCTCGCTGCTCCTCGGGGTGCTGGCGGTGCTCTACGTCTCGGTCACCTTCGTCCAGGTGTACCGGGCCAGCCGCCACGACGGTGCCCGCCAGGCCGACGCCATCATCGTGCTCGGAGCCGCCCAGTACGACGGCCGTCCGTCGCCCGTGCTGCAGGACCGCCTCGATCACGCCCTCGAGCTCTACGAGGCAGGCCTGGCCACCACCGTGGTGCTCACCGGAGGCCGCCAGGAGGGCGACCGCTTCACCGAGGCCACCGCCGGCTACAACTACCTGCGCGACCGGGGCGTGCCCGACGAGCACCTGCTCAAGGAGGTGGGCGGCACCAGCACGTTCGAGTCGCTGGCCGCCTCGGCCCGCTTCCTGCGCGACCGCGGCCTCACCACCGTGGTGCTGGTCACCAGCGACTACCACGCCTACCGGGTGGAGGCCATCGCCGAGGAGGTGGGCCTCGACGCCAGCGTGTCGCCCACCACCACCCGCCTGAGCGGCACCCACGAGCTGCGCCAGCTGGGTCGGGAGACCCTGGCCGTCGCCGTGGGCCGCATCATCGGCTACGACCGGCTGTTCCGGATCGACAGCGCCGTCAACGCCTGATCCCGGTGTGCGACCGGCCGGGACCGTTGGGTAGGGTTGCGGCCCGCCCATTCGGGGGTGGTGTAATCGGTAACACAGCTGGTTCTGGTCCAGTCGTTGGGGGTTCGAGTCCTCCCCCCCGAGCCACAGCAGGATGACGAAGGCCCAGGTCGGAGACCTGGGCCTTCTGCGTGGGCCTACCGCTCCGGGGGGCGACGCGCCAGGACGAGCTGGTGGTCGTTGCGGAAGCGGAAGATGCCGCGCGGATCCCGGCAGGGCTCGAGCGCCTCGAGGGTGGCGGCCCGCAGCGTGGCCGCTCCGACGTGCCGCAGCGCCGGCACGGCCGGGCCGACGCTGGCCAGCGCGCGCCAGGCGATCTCCCCATCCGGCCACTCGAGGACCGAGATCCGGCGGTGTCGCTCGATGGCGACGAAGCTCGCCCCCCGGAGCATCTTCTCCGCCACGCCCTCGTGGGCGATGTCGTTCAGGCGTCGCATCCCCTGCAGGTGCGGATCGGGCGCGTGGCGGGCGAACACCTTGAACACCGGCCGCAGGTCGAGCGGTGACCCATCGCCCCAGAACGTGAGGGCCACCCATCCGCCGGGCCGCAGCACCCGGTGCGCCTCGGCCAGGGCCGCGTCGCACCCGCCCCAGATGCCGTTGAACGAGGTGACGACGTCGAAGCAGCCGTCGGGCCAGGGGAGCTCGAACATCGACCCCACCTGCAGGTCGCCCTGGGGCAGCCGGTCGCGGGCGATGGCCACCAGCGGCTCCGCCGCGTCGATCCCGTGCACGCTGGCCCCGGCGGCGGCGGCATGGACCAGCGCCAAGCCGGCGCCGCAGGCCAGGTCGAGCAGCTCGATGCCCGGACGGACGTCGACCCGCCGGTGCACCGCGCTGATGGCCGCCGTGGCGTAGTGCTCGAAGAGGCAGGCCCAGTCAGCGGCCGCGTGGCCCCACGCGTCGC
>JBPPMN010000288.1:0-6418 GCA_051306055.1 Acidimicrobiales bacterium | reverse complement strand
CGACCTCGCACCCCGGCCGGCCGGGCCCGCCGTGCCCTGGCTCGCCTCGAGGTGGAGTACCCGGGCACCGCGCAGGAGCTGTGCGCGCTCCGCCACCGCAACCCGTATGAGCTGCTGGCGGCCACCATCCTGTCGGCCCAGTGCACCGACGAGCGGGTCAACATGGTCACCCCGCACCTGTTCGCCCGGTACCCCACGCCGGAAGACCTGGCTGCCGCGGAGCCGCTCGAGCTGGAGGAGATCATCCGCTCCACGGGCTTCTACAAGAACAAGGCTCGCAGCCTGATCGGGATGGGCCAGGGGGTGACCGAGCGCTTCGGCGGTGAGGTGCCCTCGAAGATGTCCGACCTGGTGACCCTGCCCGGCGTGGGCCGCAAGACGGCCAACGTGCTGCGCAGCGTGGCCATGGACCTCCCCGGCCTCCCCGTCGACACCCACGTGGGGCGCCTGTCGATCCGGCTGGGCCTCACCGAGGAGACCGACCCGGTGAAGGTCGAGATGGAGCTCAACAAGATGGTGCCCGCCGCCCAGCGGGGCAGCTTCAGCCTCCGCCTCATCCTCCACGGCCGGGCGGTGTGCGTGGCCCGCAAGCCCCGCTGCGGCGACTGCCTCCTGGCTGACTTCTGCCCCAGCGCCGGCATCGGCTGACCCGCACCAGCCAGTACTGGCACGCAGCGTGACATCGCGGGCCCGATGATCACTCAGCGTGACAGTGGTTTCATCCGCAAGTGTTGCGTATCTTCAGGGGCGACCGGTGCGATGACCCGTGTGCGAACCGGGTCCCGCCACCCGGTCCTTGCGACGCTGGGATCCGCCGCCCGGCGTCGCCACGAGGGCGCTCCTCCGGGGGCGCCCTCGTCGCGTCCCGCCCACCCGTGCGCAGGTCGCTAGAGCTTGTTGAGCATCGCTCGCAGGCGACGGTCGGCGGCCCGGAGGTTGCGCTCCACGTCGTAGAGGTCGGCGGCCACGTCCTCCCGAGGTGAGCCCTGGTAGCCGTCGGCCAAGGCGGTGACGCGGTCGCTGAGCTCCGAGAGAGCCGTCGAGACGGATGAGAGGTGGGCGACGTCGAGCTCCATGGGCCCAGTGTGCAACGCCGAACCGGTTTCGGGAGGATCGGGGCGCCCACGTATCCTCAGCAGGTGCTGCAGCGACTCGACCTCCGCGGGGTGACCGGCGACCTCCGCGGCCGCCTTCCCCGGCCCCAGGCCCAGGTGGAGCCGCCCATCGACGAGGTCCGGGCCCTTCTGGCCGATGTGCGCACCCGTGGCGACGTCGCCCTGCGGGAGCTGACGGCGCGGTTCGACAAGGCCGAGATCGACGACCTGCGCGTGCCCGACCACGAGGTGCGGGCGGCCCTCGATGCCATCGCCCCCGACGTGCGGGCCGCGCTCGAGGTGGCCCACCGCAACGTCACCGCCTACCACGAGGCGCAGCGCCACGCCGACGCCGAGCACCGCAACGGCGCCATCACCGTGCGGGAGCTGCAGCGCCCCGTCGACCGGGCTGCCTGCTACGTGCCCTCCGCGCTGGCACCCCTGGTGTCCACCGTGATCATGACCGCCGTGCCGGCCAAGGTGGCCGGCGTGCCCGAGGTGGTCCTCGTCACGTCACCGCAGCCCGACGGCTCCGTGTCGCCGGGCATCCTGGCCGCCGCCGCCATCGCCGGCGTCGACGAGGTGTACCGCGTCGGCGGCCCGGCCGTGATCGGCGCCTTGGCCTACGGCACGCAGTCGATCCGTCCGGTCGACGTGATCGTCGGGCCCGGCAGCGCCCGCGTGGCGCAGGCCAAGCGCGAGGTGGCCTCGGCCGGCCTGGTCGGCGTGCCCTCCGCCTTCGCCGGTCCCTCGGAGGTCGTGGTGGTGGCCGATGCGTCGGTGCCGGCCGCCTACGCCGCCATCGACGTGGTGCTCCAGGCCGAGCACGGCCCCGACGGCCTGGCCTGGCTGGTCACCTGGGACGAGGCCGTGGCCGACGCCGTGGCCGCCGAGGTGGCCGAGATCGTGCCCGCCTCACCCCGTCGCCAGCACCTCGAGGCCACCCTGGCCGAGGGCGGCTACGTGGTGCTCGTCGACGGCCCCGAGCAGGCCATGGCCGTGAGCAACGCCATCGCCCCGGAGCACCTCGAGCTCCTCGTCGACGATCCCGACTGGCTGCTGCCGCTGGTGCGCCACGCCGGTGCCGTCTTCTGCGGGGCCTTCGCGCCGGCCTCGGTGGGCGACTACCTGGCCGGCCCCAACCACGTGCTGCCCACCTACGGGTCGGCCCGCTTCAGCGGCGCGCTGCGGGTCGACGACTTCCTCAAGCACGTCCACGTCGTGTCCCTGGGGGCCGAGGGCCTGGCCGAGGTGGGGGAGCACGTGATCGCGCTGGCCACCTACGAGGGCCTCGACGCCCACGCCCGCTCGATCCAGATCCGGCAGGGGCCGGCATGATCGAGCCGCGCGACGACCTCGCCCTGATGGAGGGCTACCACTCTGCGCAGGTGGCGGTGTCGGTGCGCCTCAACACCAACGAGGCCCCCGAGCCGCCCCCACCCGGCTTCGTGGAGGCACTCCACGCCGAGCTCGACGCCCTCGACTGGCACCGCTACCCCGACCGCTCTTACACCGCGCTGCGCCAGGCCATCGCCGACCACCACGGCGTCGACCCGGCCCAGGTGTTCGCGGCCAACGGCTCCAACGAGGTGCTGCAGACCCTGTGCCTGGCCTACGGCGGCCCGGGCCGGTCCGTGGCCGTGTTCGAGCCCACCTACGCCCTGCACAGCCACATCGCCCGCATCACCGGCACCGGCGTGGCCACCGGGGAGCGCACCGACGAGCTGGCCCTCGACCTCGACGAGGTGCGCCGCGTGCTGGCCGAGGCCACGCCGGAGATCACGTTCCTGTGCTCGCCCAACAACCCCACCGGCATGGTCGAGACCGAGGCCACCATCCGCGAGGTGCTGGCCCTGGCCCCCGGTCTTCTCGTGGTCGACGAGGCCTACGGCCAGTTCGCCCCCTGGTCGGCGCTCGAGCTGGTGGCCGACGACGTGCCGCTGGTGGTCACCCGCACCTACTCGAAGACCTGGTCGATGGCGGCCGCCCGCCTCGGCTACCTCATCGGCCCCCGTCACCTGGTGGCCCAGCTCGACCAGGTGGTGCTGCCCTACCACCTCGACTCCTTCAAGCAGGTCGCCGGCCGCCTGGCCCTGGCCCACGGCGACGCCATGCGAGCCCGGGTGGCCGCCCTGGTGGAGGAGCGCGGCCGCCTGGTGAACCACCTGGCCGACCTGCCCGTCACCGTCTGGCCGTCGGGCGCCAACTTCGTGCTCTTCCGGCCCGAGACCCACGACGGACAGGCGGTGTGGCAGGCCCTGGTCGAGCGATCGGTGCTCGTGCGTGACTGCTCCTCGTGGCCTCGCCTCGACGGCTGCCTCCGTGTCACCATCGGCACCCCGGCCGAAGACGACGCCTTCCTGGCCGCCCTGGAGGAGATCCTCACATGAGCCGTTCCGCCAGCAAGGAGCGCACCACCAAGGAGACCGCCATCAAGGTGCGGCTCGACCTCGACGGCCCCACCGGCGAGGTGTCGGCCAGCACGGGCCTGCCCTTCTTCGACCACATGCTCGACCAGCTGGGCCGCCACGGAGGCTTCGACCTCGTGATCGAGGCGCAGGGCGACCTCCACGTCGACGGCCACCACACCGTGGAAGACGTCGGCATCACCGTGGGCGAGGTGTTCCGCGAGGCGCTGGGCGACAAGGCGGGCATCCGTCGCTTCGCCTCTGGCCTGTACCCGCTCGACGAGGCGCTGGTGGAGGTGGCCCTCGACCTGTCGGGTCGTCCCTTCACGGCCTACGACGTGCCCTTCGGCGAGGTGCTCCCGCTGGGCGACCCGCCCTTCAACCCCGAGATGGCGGAGCACTTCTGGCAGAGCTTCGCCACCTCGGCCGGCATCACCCTGCACGTGAAGCTCCGGGAGGGCCGCAACACCCATCACATCGTGGAGGCCACCTTCAAGGGCGTGTCCCGCTGCCTGCGAGATGCCGTGCGCATCGACGGTGGCGGCATCCCCAGCACCAAGGGCGTGATCTGACGGTGCCGTCGTGACCCTGATCGCGGTGCTCGACTACGAGATCGGCAACCTGCGCTCGGCCCAGAAGGCGCTGGAGCACCTCGGTGCCGACGCCCGCCTCACCGCCGACCCCGGCCTCATCAGCGACGCCGCCGGCGTGGTCCTGCCTGGCGTGGGCGCCTTCGGTCGCTGCATGGAGGCCGTGCGGCGCACGGGGATCGACGCCCTGGCCCACGAGGCCGTGGAGCGTGGCACCCCGTTCCTGGGGATCTGCATCGGGATGCAGCTGCTCTTCGAGGACTCCGAGGAGACGTCCGGCATCACCGGCCTCGGGATCCTCCCCGGCACGGTGCGCTGGCTGCCCGACACCGTGAAGCGCCCGCAGATGCAGTGGAACCTGCTCGAGCGTCGGGGCGATCCCGAGCTGCTGCGCCTGGCCCCCGATCCGGCCTGGGCCTACTTCGTGCACTCCTTCGCGGCCGACACCGACGACGCCATCGTCACCGCCACGTGCGACTACGGCGGCCCGGTGGTGGCGGCGGTGGAGCGGGACAACGTGTGGGCCACCCAGTTCCACCCGGAGAAGTCGAGCCGCACCGGCCTGGCCGCGCTCCAGGCCTTCGTAGAGCGGGCGGCCGCGCCCGCCGTCGTCGCCTGATGCACCTCTTCCCGGCCATCGACCTCCGCGGCGGGCAGGTCGTGCAGCTCACCCAGGGCGACTTCGACCGCGAGCGGGTCCACGGCGACGACCCCGTCGCGGTGGCCCAGGCCTTCGTGGCCGCCGGCGCCCCCTGGATCCACACCGTCGACCTCGACGCCGCCCGCACCGGTGAGCCGGTCAACCGTCACCTCATCGCCGCCATCGCGGCCGCCGTCGACGTGCCGGTGCAGGCCGGCGGCGGCATCCGCAGCGCCGAAGCAGCCCGGGAGCTGGCCGACGTCGGCGTGGCCCGGGTGATCATGGGCACCGCCGCCATGGAGGACCCCGACCTCGTCGCCACCATCGCCCAGCGGCAGCCGGTGGCCCTCGGGCTCGACGTGCGGGGCCGCGAGGTGGCCATCAGGGGTTGGGCGGAGGGCTCCGGCGTGGAGTGGCCCGAGGCGCTGCGCCGCCTGGCCGACGCGGGCGCCCAGGCCGTCGTCGTGACCCAGATCGAGGTGGAGGGCCTCATGGCGGGCGCCGACACCAGCGGGCTGGCCGAGGTGCTGGCCGCCACGGAGCTCGACGTGATCGCCTCCGGCGGCGTGGGCACGCTGGCCGACCTCGTCGCCCTCGACGCCGTGGAGGCCGGCGGACGGCGCCTGGCGGGAGCGATCGTCGGCACCGCCATCTACGAGGGTCGGGTCGACGTGGCCGAGGCCGTCGCCGCCCTCTCGGGGAGCCGGGCATGAGGGTGGCCCGCATCATCCCCTGCCTCGACGTCGACGCCGGCAGGGTCGTGAAGGGCGTGAACTTCGTCGACATCCGCGACGCCGGCGATCCCGTGGAGCTGGCCGCCCGCTATGACGCCGAGGGCGCCGACGAGCTCGTGTTCCTCGACATCACCGCCTCCAGCGATGCCCGCGACACCACCGTGGAGATGGCGGCCCACGTGGCCGAGCAGGTGTACATCCCGTTCACCATCGGTGGCGGCATCCGCTCGGTGGAGGACGCCCGTCGCCTGCTGCGGGTGGGGGCCGACAAGGTGTCGGTCAACAGCGCCGCGGTGGCCCGCCCCGAGCTGGTGGCCGAGATCGCCGAGGAGTTCGGGAGTCAGTGCTGCGTGGTGGCCATCGACGCCCGCCGCCGGCCCGACGGGTCGGCCGAGGTGTTCACCCATGGCGGCCGCACGCCGACCGGCATCGACGCCGTCGAGTGGGCCCGCCAGGTGGAGGCCCTCGGCGCCGGTGAGATCCTGCTCACCTCCATGGACCGCGACGGCACCAAGGAGGGCTTCGACACCGAGCTCACCGCGGCGATCGTCGACGCCGTCGGCATCCCGGTGATCGCGTCGGGCGGGGTGGGCACCCTGCAGCACCTCGTGGAGGGCGTCACCGAGGGCCGGGCCGATGCTGTGCTGGCGGCGTCGATCTTCCACTTCGGTGAGCACACCATCGCCGCGGCCAAGCAGGCCATGACCGACGCCGGCATCCACGTCCGCCCGGCCTGACCCGACCCCACCCCACCCCACCCGTTCTGTGGACGGATATGTCCGCATGGCGGACGTGAGCGTCCACAGATCCGGGGTGGAGGACTCAGAGCTGGTCGTTGAGCCAGGTGGTGGCGCGGTCGGTGATGCGGGCGATGGCACCGGCCAGGAAGTGGTCGCAGCCTTCGACCACCTCCACCGTCACGGCCGGCCAGGCGGCCACCGCAGTGCGCACG
>JBPPMN010000239.1:0-8508 GCA_051306055.1 Acidimicrobiales bacterium | reverse complement strand
GGCCTGGTGCGTTCGCTGGAAGCGATCAGCCCGCTGGCGACCGTGGCCCGCGGCTATGCGCTGATCACCACGGCCGACGGCACACTGGTGCGTTCGACCACCCAGGTGAAGGTCGGTGACCGTCTGAACGCGCGCCTGGCCGACGGCCAGCTGGGCGTGCGGGTGGAAACGACCCCGGACTGAGAGGCTGAGAAAAATCGCCCGCCTACTGCGACCGTCGCCAAACGCCCGTGCCGGCGGCGCTCTCGCTACGGCGGTCGAATTTTTCTCAGCCTCTCAGGCGCGCGAGACGTTCCACGAGACCATGCGGCCATCCTTGTACGGCATCACCGCGTGGAAGCTGCGCGGGTCACCATCGAACACCAGCGGCAGGAAATGCTGGTCGCCCTCCCACAGCGGCAGCTCCAGCAGCCGGTCCAGGTCCACCCACTCCAGCGTGCCTTCCGGATTTTCGGCCAGCGGGGTGCCGGTCCAGGCGCTGACCACGAACACGAACGCCAGCCAGTCCTCGCCGTGCTTGCCGAAGCCCGGCCAGCTGATCGTGCCGCGCAGGCTCAGTGCCTGACATTCGATGCCGGCTTCCTCGCCGATCTCGCGGCGCATGCAGGCCAGCACGTCCTCGTCCGGCTCGAGCTTGCCACCCAGCCCGTTGTACTTGCCCAGGTGGATGTCATTGGGCCGCGCGTTGCGATGGATCATCAGCACCTGCTTGCCGTCGGCTGACAGCACGTAGCCGAGCGTGGCAACGATGGGGGTATAAGGCATGGAGAGCGCCACGGCAGTGAAGGATCGACCATTGTAGGAGGCCCACGCCGCAGCGCGTCCGCCTGCCTGAAGGCGCTGTTTTTTACTTGCGCAGACGCGAAAGGCGGGCCACTGGCCCGCCTTTTTCGATTGCAGCCATTGCGCGGACCGTTACTCGACCGGCATGCCCTCACCGTCTTCCACCGCCTTCATGGACAGGCGGATGCGGCCCTGCTTGTCCACTTCCAGCACCTTGACCCGGATCAGGTCGCCTTCCTTGAGCTTGTCGGAGACCTTTTCCACGCGCTCGACGGAAATCTGCGAGACATGGACCAGACCATCCTTGCCCGGCGCGATGGTGACAAACGCACCGAAGTCCATCAGCTTGGCGACCTTGCCCTCGTAGATGCGGCCCGGCTCGATGTCCGAGGTGATCTGCTCGATGCGGGCCTTGGCGGCCTGGCCGGCGGCGCCGTTCACCGATGCGATGGTGATGGTGCCATCGTCCTGGATATCGATCTGGGTGCCGGTTTCCTTGGTGATGGCCTGGATCACCGCGCCGCCCTTGCCGATCACCTCGCGGATCTTGTCGGGGTGGATCCTGATGGTGATCAGGCGTGGCGCGAACTCGCTCAGCTCCTGGCGCGGCGTGGTCAGCGCGTGGGCCATCTCGCCCAGGATATGCAGTCGACCGGCCTTGGCCTGGGCCAGGGCCTGCTTCATGATTTCCTCGGTGATGCCTTCGATCTTGATGTCCATCTGCAGCGCCGACACGCCGTTGGAAGTGCCGGCGACCTTGAAGTCCATGTCGCCCAGGTGATCCTCGTCACCGAGGATGTCCGAGAGCACCACGAAGTCGTCGCCTTCCTTGACCAGGCCCATGGCGATGCCGGCCACCGGCGCCTTGATCGGCACGCCTCCGTCCATCAGCGCCAGGGTGGAGCCGCACACGGAGCCCATCGAGGTGGAGCCGTTGGAGCTCAGCACCTCGGACACCACGCGGAGGGTGTAGGCCCACTCCTCGAGGGAGGGCACCACCGGCAGCAGGGCCCGCTCGGCGAGGAGGCCGTGGCCGACCTCACGGCGCTTGGGGCTGCCCACGCGACCCGTCTCGCCGTTGGCGTGGGGCGGCATGTTGTAGTGGTGCATGTAGCGCTTCTTGGCCTTGTCGCCGAGGTTGTCGAGGAGCTGGTCCATCTTCGGCATGCCGAGGGCCAGGACGCTGAGCACCTGGGTCTCGCCACGCTGGAACAGGCCCGAGCCGTGGGCGGTGCCGAGCACGCCGACCTCGGAGGTGACGGTGCGCAGGTCGGCCGGGGCCCGGCCGTCGATGCGGATGCCCTCGTTGACGGTGCGGGCCCGGATGGCGGCCTTCTGGATGCTGCGGGCCGCCTCCTTGATCTCCTTGTGGCGGCCGGCGAACTCCTCGCCGAGGGACTCCAGCGCGGTGGCGATGGCGGCGTCGGTGGCGGCGTTGCGCTCCGCCTTGGCGGCGATGGTGCCGGCCTGGGCGAGGTCGTCGCCCACGAGGGCCTCCACCTTGGCGTAGACGTCGTCGCCGTAGTCGAGCATGGGTGTGAAGGCGAGCGGGGTGATGCCGCGACCGGCCTCGACCTGGCTCACGAGCTGCTTCTGGAGCTCGATCGACTCCTTGATCCACACCTTGCAGGCGTCGAGGCCGTCGGCGATGACCTCTTCGGTGACCTTGGGCGCACCGGCCTCGTAGTGGCTCCACGCCTTCTCGGTGCCGCCGGCCTCCACCATCATGATGGCGACGTCGTCGCCCACGCCGCGACCGGCGACGATGAGCTCGAAGGTGCTCTCCTCCACCTCTTCGAAGGTGGGGTGCGGGATCCAGGTGCCGTCGGTGCTGTAGGCGATGCGCACGGCGCCGATCGGACCCTGGAAGGGGATGCCGGAGATCATCAGCGAGGCGGAAGCGCCGTTGATGGCCAGCACGTCGTAGGGGTTCTCCTGGTCGTGGCCGATGACGGTCACCACGACCTGGGTCTCGTTGCGGAAGCCGTCGGCGAAGCTCGGGCGCAGCGGCCGGTCGATGAGGCGGCAGGCGAGGATGGCGGCGTCGGTGGGACGGCCCTCCCGGCGGAAGAAGCTGCCGGGGATGCGGCCGGCGGCGTACATGCGCTCTTCGACGTCGACGGTGAGCGGGAAGAAGTCGATGCCTTCGCGCACGCCCTTGGCGGCGTTGGTGGTGACGAGGGCTTCGGTGCCGGCGATGCTGGCCACGACGGCGCCCTGGCTCTGCAGGGCGAGCTTGCCGGTCTCGAAGGTGAGCGACTTGTCGGTGCCGGAGATCGGCGCCGACACGGTGATGGCGTCAGCCATGGGGTAGGTCTCCTTTGCCAGCCCGGGACTCCCCGGGTCTGGGGTTCGGGCGGACGTCGGAGCCAGTTCCCAGTTGGCGACCACCGAGGATGCACCCTCGGGGATCGGCAACTGGCAGCTGACCCATCCAGGCCGCCTGCGTCTGTTGTTGGGTTGCTTCAGAACTGCGACGGGCGGTCCGTGGAGGACCGCCCGGGGTGCAGATCGGTTGTCAGCGGCGCAAGCCCATCTTGGCGATGATGCTGCGGTAGCGCTCGACGTCGTTCTTGCGGACGTAGTCGAGGAGCCGCCGCCGCTGGCCCACCAGCATCAGCAGGCCGCGCCGGCTGTGGTGGTCCTTCTTGTGCTTCTGGAGGTGTTCGTTCAGATGGTTGATCCGCTTGGTGAGGATCGCGATCTGCACCTCGGGGCTGCCGGTGTCGGTGTCGTGGAGGCGATGCTCCTCGATGATGCCGGCCTTGGCCTTGTCGATCTGCTCGGACATGCGTGTGGGGATCTCCGTGTGGGAGGTGGGACTGGGGCCCGGCTCCGTCGGACGCTGGGTGCGCTGCACCGCTGGCGCTGCGAGGAGCAAAGCTCCCTTGCCGCCGAAGACCGGCCGCAAAGGACCTGCTCAGGGTAGCAGCAGCGACCGATGGCCCCTCAACTCGGGGCCGCCGGTCAGTCGCTGGGTGAGCGAGCAGCCAGGACCTTCCACCGGTAGCGCGGGGGCCGGTGGAGGTCCTCGGTGTCGTGGTGCTGCTGGCGGGGCGTGAGCTCCAGCACGAGGGCGTCGGGCGCGTAGAGCGCGGCCTCCACCTCGTCGTCGGTGGCGTCGACGGGGTCGACGCCGTGCTGCAGCTTGGCCTTCAGCACCGCCGTGCCGAGGCGGCCCCGCATGAGGGTGTGCATGATCGCCGGCATCGTCTCCGGGTCCTTCAGCAGCCACGAGTGGCTCCCGTGCTCGACGACGATCAGGTCACCCCTGGCCCGGCGGGCGGCGTCCTTGGCGGTGGCCAGCGGCACGGCCATGTCCCAGCCGCCGTGGATGGCGAACACGGGGATCTTCTCCCGGCGCAGCGTGTCGAGCATCCAGCGGGTGCCGCGGCTGCGCAGGATCGAAGCTGCCGGCCCCAGCAGGCGCCACGGGCGGCGGGCGTGGCCGGCCACGGTGGGCGCCACCAGCCGACCGAGCTTCAGCGCCTGCTTCGGATCCCGGAACCAGGGAACGGTGGTGACGGTGTCGGCCACGAGCGTGGCGCCGACGCCGGCCAGCAGCGGGGGGAAGACCCGGAACACGTTCACCATGCGATCCCAGGTGTCGCCCACGATGGCGTCGAGCAGCACCACCGCGATGGCCCGCTCCGGGTGGGTGGCGGCCAGCTCGGTGACGAGGCGGCCGCCCATGGAGTGGCCGACGAGTACGGCTTCCCGCACGCCGAGGTGGTCGAGCACGCGACCCAGGAGGGCGGCATAGCTGGCCATGCTCTGGGCGCCGGTGGGCAGACCGAGCGTGCCGCCGTGGCCAGCGGTGTCGACCGCGATCACCTTGAAGCCGAGGTCGACCAGCCGGCTGAGCGTCTGCGCGTAGAGGATGCCCTCGGCCGAGAACCCGTGGACGACCACCAGCGGCACCCCTCGGCCGCACACCGCCACACCCACCTGATGGCCGTCGGGAAGCGTGATCTCGTGGCGGGCCAGCCGGGGCAGCATGCCCTCGAGCTCGTCGGCCGACTCCGGCCCGGGCCCGATGATCGGATCGCTGGCCACGGCCAGGTGCCGCACCTTGCGAGGGGCGCTGTGCACCGGGTGCTCGTCGTCGTCGTGGCCCACCCGGACCTGGATCGGATCCCAGCCCTCTTCCATGCTCCATTCTGACCCATCCGAGCGCGGCGCCTTGACCATCCGGTCAGGTGGCGTCGGATCAGGGGAGGAGGGCCCGGGCGGCCTCGCAGTCGCGGTGCATCTGCTCGACGAGGGCGTCGACGTCGTCGAAGCGCTGCTCACCTCGGAGACGGGCCACGAAGCGCACCTTGGCCGCCTCGTCGTAGAGGTCGCCGGTGAAGTCGAGGAGGTGGGCCTCGAGGAGGCTGGCGTGGGCCTCTTCGTAGAAGGTGGGCCGGCGACCCAGCGAGATGGCGGTGGGGTGGACCGAGCCGTCGGGGCGCTCGTACCAGCCGGCGTAGATGCCGTCGGCCGGCAGGAGGATGTCGCCCGGCACCGACACGTTGGCAGTCGGGAACCCGAGCTCGCGGCCGCGGGCGTCGCCGTGGGCCACCACCCCTCGCACCTCGTAGGGGCGGCCCAGCATCGAGGCAGCCCGGTCGAGGTCGCCGGCCACCAGGGCGTGGCGGATGGCCGTGGACGATGCCTTGTCGCCGTCGCCGGCCGGGTGCCCGGCGGCGTCGACCAGGGCCAGGCCCTCCACCTCGAAGCCGAGCTCGGTCCCCATGCGCGTCAGCAGCTCGACGTTGCCCTGGCGCTGGTGCCCGAAGTGGAAGTCCTCCCCCACGATCACCACCCGGGCCCCGAGGGCCTGCACCAGCACCTCGCGCACGAACTCGTCGGCCGGCTCCTTGGAGCGAACCTCGTCGAAGGAGATCACCAGCGCCCGGTCGAGTCCGGTGGCCTCGAGGAGCTCGAGCTTCTGCTCGAGGTCGGTGAGGAGGCGGGGCGCCGACTCAGGGCGGACCACGGAGGCGGGGTGGCGATCGAAGGTGACCACCGCGCTCACCAGCCCGGCCTCGGCGGCCCGGCGGCGCACCTCGGCGATCACGGCCTGGTGTCCGACGTGGACACCGTCGTAGGCGCCGATCGTCACGACGCTGCCCGCGGCGGGGCCCGGCCAGTCGCCAGCGTCGTGGAGGACCTCCATCGCCGGCAATCTAGGTGGCGCCTGCGGCGGACAGCACGACGGCGGGCTTGGCGTTGCCGGTGCCGTGGGCCTCGTAGACGGCGAGGAGGGTGCCGGCGTCGTCGAGCACGGCCCAGGGGCCGGGGCCGCTCACGCCCAGCTGGTCGAGCGGCAGCACCTTGCCATGGCCGACGGCGACGACGGTGGGCCCGTCGACTCGAGCGGAGGCGAGGTGGCTCATGGCCTCGGCCGGCGACCGGAGGTCGTCGGGTGAGAGCTCCTCCAGCGCCACCGCCTGGTCGACGGTGAAGGGGCCGATGGCGGTGCGGCGCAGGTCGCGCAGGTGGGCGCCGCCGCCCAGCGCGGTGCCGAGGTCGGCCGCCAGCGTGCGGATGTAGGTGCCAGAGGAGCAGGTGACCTCGATGGGGAAGCAGCCCTCCGCCGGCGGCTCCCCCACGGTGACCGAGTGCACGGTGACCGGTCGGGCCGGGCGCTCCACCTCGATGCCCTCACGGGCCAGCTCGTGGAGGCGCCGTCCGTCGATCTGGACGGCCGACACCATCGGCGGCACCTGGAGGATGTCGCCGGTGAGGGGCACGGCGGCGGCCCGCACCTGGTCGATGGTGACGGCCCCCATGTCCCAGGTGCCGGTGACCTCCCCGGAGGCATCGAGGGTGGAGGTGGCGGTGCCCAGCACGACCACGCCGGTGTAGGTCTTGGTGGGCAGGCCCAGGAACCGCAACAGGCGGGTGACCTTGCCCACGCCCAGAAGCAGCACGCCGGTGGCGTCTGGGTCGAGGGTGCCGGAATGCCCGACCTTGCGCGTGCCCAGCAGGCCCCGGGCCTTGGCCACCACGTCGTGGCTGGTCCAGCCGGCCGCCTTGTCGACGACGGCCAGGCCGTCGGGCCCGGCCGGGCGGCCGCCCTTGGCCAAGCTGGCCTACTCCTCGGGAGCGCTGGGATCGCGGAGGTCCCGCAGGACGGCCTCGATGTGGGCCGCTCCACGACCCACGTCGTCGGGCCGGAACACCAGCTCGGGAGTGCGCTTCACGCGGGCCTGGCGGCCCACGGTGCCCTGGAGGCGGGGACGGAGCTCGCCCAGCACCTCGAGGATCTCCTCGTCGGCGTCCTCGCCCCCGAGGCTGTCGTAGTAGACGATGGCGCGATGGAGGTCGGCGTCGACCTCCACGGACATGATCGTGACCAGGTCGAGCCGCTCGTCGCCGATGCGCTCGAGCTCCTCGGCCAGGATCTCCTGGAACAGCTGGTTGAGCCGCGCCGTGCGGGGATAGTCGCGGGCGGTGCGGTTGGTGCGGGTGCGCCTGGCCATGGAGTGCCCCCTGTTCAGGTGCGAGGGATCTCGCGCTCCTCGAAGGTCTCGATGATGTCGCCCTGCTTGAGATCCTGGAAGTCGGTGAGGCCGATGCCGCACTCGAAGCCCGCTTGGACCTCGCGAACGTCGTCCTTGAACCGGCGCAGCGAGTTGACGGCGCCCTTCCAGATGATCGTGCCGTCGCGCAGGAAGCGGACCTTCGAGTTGCGGGTGATGGTGCCGTTGAGCACGTAGCAGCCGGCGATCTTGCCGACGCGCGGCACCGAGAAGATCTCCCGCACCTCGGCCTCGCCGGTGACCACCTCTTCGAACTCGGGGGCGAGCATGCCCACGAGCGCGTTCTGGATGTCTTCCAGGATCTGGTAGATGATCTCGTAGTTCCGGATCTCCACCTCTTCGACCTGCGCCAGCTCCCGAGCCTTGCGGTCGGGGCGCACGTTGAAGCCGATGATGGTGGCGCCGGAGGTGGCGGCCAGCTGCACGTCCTGCTGGGTGATGCCGCCGACGGCCCGGTGCACGAAGGCCAGCTTGACCTCGTCGCGCTCGAGCTTCTTGAGGCTCTCGGTGAGGGCCTCGAGGGAGCCGGTGGTGTCGGCCTTGAGCAGGATGTTGAGCGTGGCGACGTCGCCGCGCTGGATCTGCTCGAAGATGTCCTCGAGGCGGGCGCCCGAGGGGGCCGCAGCCTCGCGGCCGAGGTTGGCCACGCGGTGCCAGTGCTCGCGCTTCTCGGCCACCGAGCGGGCCATCTTCTCGTCGAGCGCCACCACGAACGAGTCGCCGGCATCGGCCACGTCGTTGAGGCCGAGGACCTGGACGGGCATGGATGGCCCGGCCTCCTTGACCTGCTCGCCGAGGTGGTTGATCAGCGCCCGGACACGTCCCCAGGCAGGACCGGCCACGAGGGGCTCGCCCACCTTGAGCGTGCCGCGCTGGACGAGGATGTTGGCCACCGGTCCACGACCGATGTCGAGGTGCGACTCGAGGACGACGCCGGCGGCTCGGCCGTCAGGGTTGGCCTTGAGGTCCTCGACGTCGGCGACGAGGAGGAGCGTCTCGAGGAGGTCGTCGACGCCATCGCCGGTCATGGCCGACACCGGGATCATCTCGACGTCGCCGCCCCAGTCCTGCGGGATCAGGCCCTGTTCGGAGAGCTGCTGCTTGACGCGGTCGGGCTGGGCCGTTTCGCGGTCGATCTTGTTGATGGCCACCACGATCGGCACCCCGGAGGCCTTCGCGTGGTTGATCGCCTCGA
>JBPPMN010000143.1:0-2596 GCA_051306055.1 Acidimicrobiales bacterium | reverse complement strand
TGAGGTTGAGCGGGTCGGTGCCGGGGAGGCGGAGGGTGCGGCCCGACGGCTCGGCCTTGCGCATGGCCTGGAGGGCCTCGGCGGCCTGGGGGAGGGCGAACTGCTCGCCCGAGAAGCCCCGCACGAAGCGGCCGCCGGCCACCAGGCCGCGGTCTTCCATGCGGCGCAGCGCCCACTGCAGGTCGCGCCAGCGCAGGGCCGGGTGCTCGGCGGCCACGAGGTCGTAGAAGACGACGCCCCACCGCTCGAGGAGCTGGTCGGCCAGGGCCTCGGCCAGCTCCTGCGGGTCGGTGTCGGTGGCCGCCGGGGGCACCAGCGACCAGCGGCCAGCCGTCTCGGTGGGGCGCAGCCCGCGGCCGGTGCGGATGCGGGAGCGCGCCGCGCTGGTGGCGGGCGCCTGACGGCGACCCGAGGCGACGGCCCGCACCGGCTCGAAGCCGTCGGAGGCGAGCAGGCCGCGGGCCATGCCCTCCCAGAGTGCGGCTTCGATGTCGGCCAGGATCCGGCCGGTGGCGGTGGCCAGCTCGCTGGCGAAGCAGGCTCCTCGCTGGCCGAGCACCTCCACCACCTCGGCCACCGCCCCGCAGGCGGGCACGGGCGGGGTGGCCTCGCCGCGGTGGGCGGCCAGCAGCCAGGGCAGGTCGGCCCGCAGCACCAGCGACACGGGCGTGGTGCGGGTGGCGCCGGCGGCCCGGCGGTCGGGGTCGTCGAGCGTGGGCGGCCGCAGCCGCAGCCAGGTGACCTCGCCCTGGTGGCAGAGCCGGTCGAGCCAGGCCGGGTCGTAGTGGCGCACCCGGCGGGCCAGCACCTCCGGCTCCCACGAGCCGACCGCGGTCTCGTAGCCCTGGAGCTGGCCGATCACCTGGGCCACGCCGTCGATGCCGCGGTGTGCGGTGGCGTCGGTGAGGTGGTGCCACTGCACGAGGAAGCGCATCAGCTGCTCGGGGCTGACCGCCTCCACCCGCCGGCGGCGCTGCGCCCGCGAGTACGAGTGCATGCGGGCCAGGAGGCGTCGGCTCGACCACTCCACGGCAGCCGGATCATCGGGTGCATCCACCGACCGCTCGCTGAAGCGGCCCTGCAGCGCGAAGCCGTGCGACTCGAGGATGGCCAGCCCGACCGCCACCCGGGTGGGGGAGAGCCCGCTGCGTCGGCTGAGGTCGACGGCGGTGAGCGGGGAGGCGATCTCGAGGTGGCCCCGGAGCACCTGGGCTGCCGCCTCCTCGGCGGTGGTGCCGTCGACGTCGACCGCGTCGGTGAGCGCCCGAACGGTGGCGGTGGCCTCGACGGTGTGCCAGCGCAGCGTGCCGTCCGCACCGGTGAGCGATGCCACCCGGCCCCGGGCGTCGAGGGCGGCGAGGAGCTCGCCCCACTCGGGTGGGCAGGGGGAGAGCAGGAGCATGGCCAGCAGGTCGTGGAGCTCGTCGGGGGTGGTGGGGGCCGGCTCGATCTCGGTCCGCACGCGGTCGATGGCCTCCTGGGTGACCCGACCGATCTCCCCGATCGTGGTGGGCAGGCCCCGGCGCAGGGGCACGGCGTTGGTGCGGCGGTCGATGGCCTCACCGTCGTCGAGGAAGGCGTACGGCTTGGCGGTGAGGATCTCGTGCGCCAGCAGCGACGGCTCGGTGGAGTCGACGAAGTGGAAGCGCACGTCGCCCGTCTCCACCTGGCGCCACAGCTCGACGAGGCCGTCGCAGTCGAGGGCCTCGGTGAGGGAGTCGTGCACGGCCTGGCGGGGGAGCGGGTGGTCGGGCACCTCGATGGGACCGGTGACGTTCTCCTGGCAGGCCGCCGCACCGGGGAACACCGCCGCGAGGAGGTCGTCGCTCTGCATGCGCTGGAAGGTGGGCGGCACCCGGCGGCCGCTGCGGAAGCGCAGCACGATGAGGCCCCGGTTGAGGTTCCAGCGCCAGCGGCTCTGGAACACCGGCTGGTCGAGGATGGCCTGCTGCAGGGTGGCCTTGATCGTCTTGGAGGTGAGGAAGCGGGGCACGTCGGCCAGCGGGAAGCTGTGGTGGGGCCCGAGCGAGATCACCACGGCGTCGTCGTTGGCGCTGGCCTGGAGCTCGAAGTTGAACCCGGCGCAGAACTTCTTGCGCAGCGCGTAGCCCAGCGCCCGGTTGAGCCGGCCGCCGTAGGGCGAGTGGACGACGAGCTGCATGCCGCCCGACTCGTCGAAGAAGCGCTCGATCACCAGGTCCTGCTGGGTGGGCATGATCCCGAGGACGGCCCTCCCTGCGGCCAGGTAGGTGACGATGGTGGCCGCGGCATCGCGCTCCACACCGGCCCGGGCCACGATCTCGTCCACCGCGCCGGCGAGGTCGTCGCGCTGGATCCCCGCCTCCACGATCGAGCGGATGCGGGTGACCTCCTCGCTGAGCTCCACGGTGCGGGCGGGGGCCTCGCCGCGCCAGAAGGGGATGGTGGGGTGCTTGTCGCCGGCGTCGACCACCCGCACTTCGCCACCGGTGACCTGGCGGATCTGCCAGTGGTGGGTGCCGAGGATGAACACGTCGCCGGCCATCGACTCGGTGGCCCAGTCTTCGTTGACCGTGCCGATGAGGGTCTCCTCGGGCTCGGCGATCACCTTGAAGTC
>JBPPMN010000176.1:0-14811 GCA_051306055.1 Acidimicrobiales bacterium | reverse complement strand
GCCCCGCTCAGCTCCTTCGTCGGCCGGCGCGAGGAGCTGGCCGCCGTCGCCCCCCTGCTGCGCACCCACCGGCTGGTGACGCTCACGGGCGCCGGCGGGTGCGGCAAGACCCGCCTCGCCCTGGAGCTGGCCGCCCGGTCGGCCGCCACCCACCCCGGCGGCGCCTGGTGGGTGGAGCTGAGCCACGTCGACCACGCCCACCTCGCCGACCAGCTGGCCCTGGCCGCCGGGCTGGCGCCGTGGTCGGGAGGCGACGTGGTGGCCGCCCTCGGCGAGCGGATCGGCGGGGACGGGCCGGCGCTCCTCGTGGTCGACAACGCCGAGCACCTGGTCGGCCCCGTGGCGGAGCTGGTGGAGGTGCTGGTCACCGGCTGTCCCGACGTGCACGTGCTGGTCACGTCCCGCGAGCCGCTGGGCCTGGCCGGCGAGCTGCTCTGGCGGGTGCCGTCGCTGGCCGCAGCCGGCCCGGACGCCGATCGAGGCGAGGTCGAGGCCGCCGACAGCGCCCGCCTCTTCCTCGAGCGGGCCCGCGAGGCCCGGCCCGACCTGGTCGTCGACGACGCCGACGTCGCCCACGTGGTCGCCATCTGCGACGGGCTCGACGGCCTGCCCCTGGCCTTGGAGCTGGCCGCGGCCCAGGCCCGCACGCTGCCCCTCGAGCGGGTGGCCAGCGGCGTCGACGACGCCCTGCGCTGGCTCAGCCGGGCCACCCACTCGCCGCTGGCCCGGCACCAGACCCTCCACGCCTCGATCGCCTGGAGCGTCGACCTGGTGGGGCCGGCCGACCAAGCGGTGCTCACCCGCCTCACCGCCTTCCGCGGGTGGTTCACCCTCGACGCCGCGGTGGCCGTCGGCACCGGGCGCGACCTGGGGCCGGCCGAGGTGGTCGCCTGCCTCAGCCGCCTCGTCGACAGCAGCCTCCTCCAGCTCGAGCCGAGCTCCAACCGGTACCGCCTGCTCAGCACCGTCCGGCAGTTCTGCCTGCAGCGGGCCCGCGGCACCGACGAGGTGGACCGGGCCCGGACCGCCCACGCCGAGTACGTGGCCCGCTGGTGCGCGGAGGTGGGCGACGGCCGGCACGGGATCGAGCGACGCCCGTTCGTGCGCGAGATGCCCGAGGTGGTCGCTGCCATGGAGTGGGCCCGCACCCATGCCCCGCTGGAGGCGCTGCGGATGTGCGCCGGCCTGGCGTCGGTGCGCAGCGCCCTCGGCCACCACGCGGAGCTGGCCGAGACGTGGGCGTGGCTCATGGCCTTCGACCGCGACGGGGAGCACGCCGCCGAGTGGGCCACCGCGGTGGCGGCGTGGATGTCGTCGGCCACCGCCCTCGGCGTCGACGTGAGCACGCTCCCGGCCATCGTGGCCGACCGCCTGCCCCCGGAGCGGCGCCGGGCCCGGGGCTGGCTCGAGCGGGGCGCCGCCATGGTGCCGGCCTACCGGGGTGACCTGGGCCCCATCGGGGCCTACGCCGACCGGATCGTGGCCGACCAGGACGACGTGGAGAGCGCCATCTACGTCGGCTTCTGCGCCTACATGCTGGCCCTGGCCGGGCAGCTCGACGAGGGCGACCGCCGGGTGGAGCAGCTCCACCAGGTGACCCGTCGCCAGCGAGCCCGGTTCTGCGTCGACACCGTGGGCAACGGCGTGGCGGCAGCCATCCTGACGGCGATCGCCCGAGGCGACCTGCCCGAGGCTGCCCGCCACGCTTCCGGCCCGGTGCCCGACGACCCGGCCTTCTCGATGACGGCGGCGGCGGCCATCGCCCACGTCGCCCTGGTGACCGAGGACCGGTCGTTGATGGACCAGGCGGTGGCATGGTCGCAGCGCGGGACCATTCCCGTCCTGCGCTTCCTCCCCACCCAGATCGAGTGCTGCCGGGCGCTCCTCGACGGCCGCCTGGCCGAGGCCGCCGACCTGGCCGAGCAGCACTGGGAGGAGGCGGCGCCGGTGCCGCTGTCGCGGGTGCAGGCCCGGCCCGTGCTCGACCTCGCCCTGCTGGCCGCCGGGCGGGCCGACGTCGTCCGCGCCGTCACCGACGAGGCGGCCGGCATCGTCGGTGAGATGGGCGACGTCCCCCTCCTCCATGCCGGCCTCCACCAGAGCCGAGCCCGGCTGGCCCTCCACGACGGCCGCACCGACCTGGTGGCCGAGCACGCCCGCCAGCTCGGCGGGCTGGCCACGAAGGCCGGCTTCCGGCTGCTCGCCATCGACTCCCTGGAGCTGCTGGCCGCGGTAGCCGTCGAGTCCGACGGCCCAGACTCGAAGGCCCAGCTCGAGGAGGCGGCCCGCCAGGAGCGGAGGGACGTCGGCTACCGCTTTGCGATGGTCACCGCCAGACCGAGCGGAGCACCTCGTTGATGGGCTCGCCGGTGAACTGGATCTCGTGGCCGGCTCCCTCGACGACGACTCGCTCGGCGCCGATCCGGTCGGCCAGGGCGTCGCACATGGCCTCGAAGGCGGGGTGGTGCCCGCCCGACACCACGACCTTCGGGTAGGTCGCCGCCGCGATGTCGTCGAGCGGCAGCTGGGCCTCCCAGAACCGCCGTCCGTTCCGGAACACCGGCACCAGCGGGAGGGCGGCCTCGAGGAACTCGGGCGGGAAGGCGTCGGGGTCGCTGCCGACGGCTCGCAGGAAGGCGACCACGAACTCGGCGTCGTCGGTGGGGGCATCCCAGAGGGTGCGCACCTCGTCGACCAGCGCCCCGGCTGCCGGGTGGTCGAGAGCCACGCCGAACGCGGCCGGCTCGAGCAGCGTCAGCGAGCGGGTGGCCTCCGGTCGGTGGGCGGCGGCGAACATCGCACCGAGCCCACCGTAGGAGTGCGCGACGAGGTGGGCGCCGTCGCCCATCAGCGCCTCGACGTCGGCGGCGTCGACGAGGTAGTCCTCGCCGTCGGCCTCGGGGCTGGACCCGTGCCCGCGCCGGTCCGGCGCGACGAGGTGGAAGCCCTCGTCGGCCAGCGGGACCTGCTCGGCCCACTCCTCGGCGGCGACGGCCAGCGACCCGTGCACGAGCACGACCCGGGTGCCCTCGCCCCACTCCTCGACGTGCAGATCAGCCGTCCGGTCGCCGGCGCTTGCCTCTGTTGCGGTCATGTCGACCCTCCTCTTGCCTGGCCGCGCCCTGCGGCCTCTACAGCAAGGGCGTGAGGCGAGGCCTCACAACGTGAGGACACCGCTCAGCCGCCGAGGACCTCGATCTCCTTCCAGGAGACCCAGCTGGGGCTGGCCGTCGTGGTGATGCGGACGACCCTGCCCGTGACGGGAGCGGCGAGGGCTGCTTCGAGGACGTGGCCCTCGGCCGTGGGGCCGTCGAAGGTCCACACCTCGATGCCGTCGACGGTCACCACGTGACGGGTGGGGCCCTCGGGGAACTGGGCCACCTGGAGGCGGATGGTGCCGATCTCCCTGGGCTCGCCCAGGTCGAGCTCGATCCACTGGGTGGGCTCGCCACCGGAGCCCCACTGGGTGGCCGAGTCGCCGTCGACGGCGGCCTCCGGTGGCTCCTCGGGCAGCGACCGTGAGGCGGTGACCGTCGCCCCGGCGGCCAGGTCGGGGTCCTCGAGGGTGGCGACGCAGGGGTCGGGCTGGGTGGCCGGGGCCAGGGCATCGAGGAGGAAGCCGTCGTCGCCGGTGAGGGCGAAGGTGGCGTCGCCCACCGACAGCGACGCGGGATGGTGCTCCCAGTAGAGCCACCCGCCCCACCCGACCGCGCAGGAGCCGGCCACCCACTGCTGGAGGGCCAGCGCGGCGGTCGCCACGTCGGGGAAGCGGTCGACGAAGGCGCCGTACTCCCCCATCACCACCGGCTTGTCGGCCGGGAGGCCGAAGTTCTCGGCCTGCTGCTCGATGCTGAGCCCCACGCCCGGGTAGGCGTGGAAGTCGAAGAAGTCGAGGGCGGAGTCCTCCACCAGCGGGGCGGTGTCGACGTACCAGGTGCCGCCGATGTCGGTGGGGTTGGGGAACTTGGGGGCGAAGAAGCCGGCGGTGACGAGGCCGTCGGGGTCGTGGCGGCGGATCACGTCGGCCACGGCGGCGAAGTAGGAGCGGGTGGCGTCGACCACCATGGCCCGCTTGGCATCCGGGTCGGCCAGGTCATAGGTGCCGGTCTTGGTGGTCACCTCGCCGGAGCCGCTCGACAGCGGCGGCTGGTCGCTGAACATCCACTGCTCGTTGAGGATCGACCACGCGAGCACGGCGTCGAGGCGGGCGCCGCGGGCGACCAGGCCGCCGAGGAGGTCGTCCCAGTAGGCGACGGCCGCCTCCTCGCCCGAGGCGGTCAGGTAGTGCGAGTTGCGGTAGCCGGGGAAGACGCCGTCTTCGTTGTCACGGTCGGAGGTGGCCCAGTAGCCACCCTGGTCGGGGAGGTCGTTGGAGGTGAACAGCACGAACAGGTCGGCGTCGGCCACCACCTCGGTGAACTCGACGATGGTGTCGAGGAAGGCCGGGTTGAGGCCGTCGCCGGCGGCGCTGCCGATGCAGTCGGGGCCCGAGCTGCAGGTGTCGAGGAAGACGCGCACCACGTTGTAGCCACGGTCGGCCAGCTGCTCCAGGTCGGCGGCGACGGTGGCCCGGTCGAACACGGCCGGTGACAGCGTGCGGTCCTGGAAGCCACGGTCGACCGGCACGCGGGTGAGGTAGTTGACGCCGCGGGGCACGAACGGCTCGCCGGTGGTCTCGTCGACGAAGCCCGTGCCGTCGATCCCGATCGGGTGCTCGGCCGAGTCGGGCGACGCCGTGGTCGTGGGCGCGGAGGTGTCGGAGGGGGTGGCGTCGTCGGTGGCGTCGCCGTCACCCGAGGCGCAGGCCGCGACGAGCAGCCCCAGCGCCAGCAGGCCGACGACCGACCGCTCCAGCGTGCGCCCCCGCCCGGTTTGCCCCATGGGGAGAGTCTGCCCCGATCGCCCGAGGGAGGTGCGACCGGGCCGTTCCCTGGATACCCTGGGGGGTATGTGTAGCCCAGCGATCTGCCCATCCTGTCAACGTCCGACCTACGCCGGCTGCGGCAACCACGTCGAGCAGGTGCTCGGCGACGTGCCGCCCGACCGACGCTGCCAGTGCGGCAACGGCGAGCAGCCACAGCCGGCGTCGATGCTGCGCTCCCTCTTCGCCCGCCGCCGCTAGCCCCGTCGGGGTTGGCCCCGCCGGCCGTCACACCCCGCCGCTACGGTGAGCCCACTCGGCTTCACGGCCGCCTCGCGCTCGGCGCCCGCAGCTGGGATCGACATCGGTCGATCGAGATGAGGGAGATCAGGATGGCGGCAAGACGAGGCAGGCACGCGAAGAAGGGCGGCCGCACCACCCCGAGGGGCACCCGCCCGCTCCAGCTCGTCCGCAGCTCGCCACCGGGCCCGACCCGTCAGCGGGAGCCGGAGCTGATCGAGCTGGTCGCCGACGCGCTGCTCAGACCACACCCCATTGACCTCCTTGCCTTCGTGAGCTCGGTGGTGTGGATGGGTTCGCCCGCCGCCAACCCACCTCCCGACCTTCCCAGCCTCGACTTCCTGGTCGAGACGTGGACGGAGCTGGAGCAGCGCGAGACCACCGCGCTGCTGCGCGCCGTGGGCGTCCTCGGCGGACGCCTCGAGCAACGCGCCGCGGCGGGCGCGACCTCCGCCGGGCGGGCCCACCGGCTGCCCACTTGGGTCGACGGGCTCGAGCAGGCCCGCGTCAGCCGGGTGGTGGAGGTGGGCCACGTGCTCGGCGACGGGGAGGTGCTGCTGCTCGACGTGGCCATCCCCGGCTCCATCGGCATCACGCTCGACGTCTACGTCGACCACAACGTCGGCACCTTCGTGAAGGACGCCTTCGTGGTGTCCGAGCCCATCGACGCCGTGCTGCAGCAGATGGGCCCCCTGCTGCAGGAGCCCGGCCAGACGCTGACCGACCTCTCCCCCGCCGACGCCAAGGCGAAGCTCACCGACGCCCTGGCCAGCCCGCTGAGCAACGGGTTCCCGTTCATCGACGACGACCGCACCTGGCCCCGCAGCCGACCCATCGTGGAGTGGATCCTGCGCACGATGCCCGGGGGCGGCACCGGCTACGTCCGTCACGACTGGACGCCAGCCGAGGTCGACGACCTGGTGCGGAGGTTCTTCGCCTCGCCCTGGGGTCGAGCCCTGCGAGACCGTGACCGGCACCGCCTGCTGGAGCACCTCCTCGAGGCCATCAGCGACGAGGACGATCCCTTGCGCTGGAGCCCGGTGCGGGTGGAGATGCTCGCCGTCGAGAACCTGCTCGACGTCTACGAGACGATCGACGTCGCAAGCCTGGCGCCCGACCTGCTGCGGGCCTTCATCGGCTTCTGCCACGGTGAGCGCGACGTACCAGAATCGCTCACCGACGAGACGATGGCCGCCGTCGACCGCTGGGCCGTGCGGCTGCACCGAGCCACCGACGAGCTCGACCAGCTCTTCGACGACGACATCGAGCCGCAGTGGTCGTGGGGAGCGGAGGTGCTGGCCGAGCTGGTGGCGGCCACCGGGTCGGTGGAGGCGCTCCGCCACCTCGCCGTCGAGTCACTGCCTTCCGACGAGCCCTTCGCCTGGGATTCGGTACCCACTGTGGCCGCCGAGGCGCTGGCGCCCGTGGTCGAGCTTGTCGACGACCTCTGTGAGCGGTTCTTCGACGCCGAGCTGCGGACCGTCGCCCGGCGCTTCATCGCCCGGCTGGCCGGCGCCGACCCCTCGTTGTTCACCCGCCGCAGCCGCCTCGAGAACACCGCGGCAGCCCTGGTGTGGGCGGTGGCCACCGCCAACGACGCCTTCGCCACCCACGACGTCCTCGTGAAGGACCTCACCGCCGAGCTGGGCATCAGCGGCACACCATCGCAGCGCGCCGAGACCTTCCTGCGGGCCCTCCCCCGAGCCCGGCGCGGCTTCCAGGTGGTCGGGCTCGGGAGCACCGACCTCCTCACCGCCACCGGTCGGGCTGCGGTGGTGGCCAGGCGAGATCGCAGTGTGCGACTGCTGGCCCGCGACCTGCAGTCAGGCCCGGAGGCGTGGCCCCCCGACCCCCTCGAGGAGGTCGAGGTCCACGACCTCGACGAGCTCTGGGCGATCGTAAAGGAGCGTTGCCGCATGGAGGACCATGGCTGAGCTTCTCCCACCTCTGCTACGACGATGGTACGGTGTTCACATGAGTGGGACACATTCCGTCACGATGGGAGATCGGGGTCGGCTGGTCGTGCCGGCCGGGGTGCGGGAGCGAGCGGGTCTGGTCGAGGGCACGCCGCTCGTCCTGCTCGAGACCCCAACCGGGATCGTGCTCCTCACCCGGGAGCAGCTTCGCGCCCGGGTGCGCCACGAGCTGGCGGGGCTCGACCTCGTGGCTGACCTGCTGGCCGACCGCCGGCGAGCCGCCGCAGCTGAAGACGCAGCATGAGCGGTGCAGTCGTCGACGCCTCCGCCCTGCTGGCCTTCGTGCAGGGCGAGGACGGCAGCGATGCCGTCGAGGCCGAGCTCCTCACGGGGGCGACGTGCGGTGCCGCCAACTGGTCGGAGGTGGCCCAGAAGGTGCGGGCGTCGGGGCGTGACTGGGACCTGGTGCGGGCCCTGCTGTTGAGCTACCCCACATCGATCGCGCCGGTGGTGGCCGACGACGCCGAGTGGGCGGCCCATCGGTGGCAGGCCGGCGAGGGCCTGTCGCTGGCCGACCGCCTCTGCCTCGCCCTGGCCGAGCGGCTCGACACCTCCGCGCTCACGGCCGATCGCAGCTGGGGCACCAGCGACCGGGTCCGCCAGATCCGCTGACGGCATGACCGGGCGCCCCGCGGATCAGCGGTCCACCGCTCGCTCGAGCTGGGCCTTGTTCATCTTGGAGCGGCCCTCGATGCCCTTCTGCTTGGCCTCGTTGTAGAGCTGGTCACGGGTGCGGCCGCCGGCCCCCTTGTGGGAGCGGAGCCCGCCCCGTCGGCTCGACGAGATGTCGTCGGTCGACGTCCGGCTCGACTCCTCGGCCTCCCCGGCCTGGGCCCGCTCCTTGTTGACGGTTCGGGCCGCGATCTCCTCGGCCGTGTCCTCGTCCTTCCCCTTGTCGAGGAGCCCGTCCTTGATGTGCTCGTACTGACGCTCCCGCTTGTCGCTCCACGCCTTCGGCATGCCGTCCTCCTCCGATCAAGGCCCGCTCCAGGAGCGTTCCCCGCCAGCGCGACGGCAGACCCGGCGGCCCTCGGCCGCGTGCGGACGGCTCTGGGTACGGTGTGCGCCGACCGCCGACGACCCAACCGGGGCGGCGCGGACCGAGGGGGCCCACGTGGACGTCATCGAGGAGACCGAGCAGGACGGCGTGGTGGCCCGGCGCTTCGACCTCGTCGTCGACGGCGAGACCGTCCCCGGCCTGCACTGGCTTCCGGTGGGGGCGACCAGCTCGCACGCCACCGTCTGCATCGGCCACGGGGGCTTCCAGCACAAGAGCTACGGCAACGTCCCCGAGCTGGCGGTGCAGCTCGTGCAGCACCTCGGCGTGGGCGTCGTCGCCCTCGACGCGCCCGAGCACGGTGACCGTGTCACCGACCCCGAGGCGGCCAAGAAGGTCCGCGCGTCCCTCGCCCGGTCGGCCAGCCAGGACGGGAAGCGGCCAGGCCTCGATCCGAAGGTGCTGACCGGGATGGCCGAGCGGGTGCGGGTGCACGTGGCCGAGTGGCGGGCGCTGCTCGACGCGCTGCAGCAGGACGAGCGGTGGGCCGCCGGGCCGTTCGGCTGGTGGGGCGTGTCGATGGGGACGTCCCACGGCATCCCGCTGGTGGCCAGCGACGGTCGGTTCACCGCGGCCGTGTTCGGCCTCAACGCCCTCCGGCCGAGCGACGACGAGATGGCGGCGCAGGCGGCGGCCATCACCATCCCGATCCTGTTCCTGAACCAGTCCGACGACGAGCTGATGACCCGCGACGCCGCCCTCGCGCTCTGGGACGCCTTCGGATCGACCAAGAAGACGATGCACATCAACCCCGGCGGCCACGTGCAGGTCCCACGGTTCGAGCGCCAGTCGAGCGAGGACTTCTTCCGTCGCCACCTGCTCGCCCCCACCACCTGACCCCGGTCGCCGGCGGGGCCGGGGGCGTACGGTGCTGCCGTGGACGACGCCCCGCTGCTCCCCCTGCCGCCCCAGCCGGTGGACGTCCCGTGGCCCACCGGTTCCTGGCCTGTGGGCACGGCGCCGCCAGCGGTCGCCGAGGTGGTCGAGGCGATGTTCGCCGACCAGGAGACCTACGGCGACACCTACGCCGTGCTCGTCGTGCAGGGCGGCCGGCTGCTGCTCGAGCGCTACGGCGGCGCGCTGCCGCACTTCGATCGGCCGCCGGAGCCGGTCTCGGCCGACACGCCGCTGCTGTCGTGGTCGATGGCGAAGTCGGTGCTGCACGGCACCGTCGGCGTGCTGGTGGGCGAGGGCCGCCTGCAGCTCGATGCGCCGCCCGGCGTGCCGGGGTGGGACGACGAGCGGGCCGCCATCACCCTCGACCAGCTGCTCCAGATGCGCGACGGGCTGGCTTGGGCCGAGGACTACGTCGACGCCGGGCTGTCCGACGTGATCGAGATGCTCTTCGGGTCGGGTCAGCACGACGTGGCCGCCTACGCCGAGGCCCGACCGCTGGCCCACCCCCCGGGCACCGTCTTCAACTACTCGTCGGGCACCTCCAACATCGTGGCCGCGGTGGTGGGCCGAGAGGCCGGGCCGGGCGAGGCGGTGCGCCGCTTCGTGCTCGAGCGCGTGCTGCACCCCATCGGGATGCGCAGCGCCGACCCCCGCCTCGACGACGCCGGCACCTTCATCGGCTCGTCCTACGTGTACGCCACCGCCCAGGACTGGGCCCGCTTCGGCACGCTGCACCTGCGCGACGGCGTCTGGGACGGCACCCGGCTCCTGCCGGAGGGCTGGGTGGACCACGGGCGCCGCGTCCGCTCCGTCGACCCCACCGACGGCGGCCTCTACGGCGCCCACTGGTGGATCGACCAGCTCGACACGGCGCGCGGCACCTTCCGCGCCTCGGGCTACGAGGGCCAGGCGATCGCCGTCTGCCCCGCCCTCGACGCCGTGGTGGTGCGCCTCGGCCGCACCCCCGAGCCACTGGGGGCCAACCTCGGCCCGTGGCGCAAGCGCCTCTTCGACGCCCTCGAGGGCTGACCGTCTCCGTGGTCGACCCGATCTTCGCCGACCCGCGCCTGGCCGCCCTCTACGACCCGCTCGACGCCGATCGCTCCGACCTCGAGCACTACCTGCGCCTGGCCGACGAGCTGGGGGCCCGGTCGGTCGCCGACCTCGGGTGCGGGACGGGCACGTTCGCCTGCCTGCTGGCGGAGCGGGGCGTGGAGGTCGTCGCCGTGGACCCGGCCGCGGCGTCGCTCGACGTGGCGCGAGCCAAGCCGGGCGCCGACCGGGTGCGCTGGGTCCACGGCGATGCCCGCCACCTGCCGCGCGACGAGCTCGACCTGGTGACGATGACCGGCAACGTGGCCCAGGTGTTCCTCACCGACGACGACCTCGTGGCGACGCTCCGGGCCGCCCGAGGAGCGCTCCGACCCGGTGGGCGGGTGGTGTTCGAGGTGCGCGACCCCGGGCGCGAGGCATGGCGGTCGTGGAACCGGGCGGCGTCGCACCGGCGCACCGACGTGCTGGGCGTCGGGGTGGTGGAGAGCTGGGTCGAGCTGCTCGACGTCTCGCTGCCGCTGGTGTCGTTCCGCTGGACCTACCGGTTCGATCCCTCCGGCGAGGTCGTCACGTCCGACTCCACGCTGCGGTTCCGCAGCCGACAAGAGGTGGAGCGGTGCGTCGCCGCCAGCGGGCTCGTGGTCGAAGAGGTTCGGGATGCCCCCGATCGACCCGGCCTCGAGTGGGTGTTCCTCTGCCGGAACGCCCCATCCCGCTGACCGTCAGCCGGCCAGGCGGGTCTGGCGGGCGGTGGCCAGGAGCTCGTCGGGGCCCAGCTCCCACCGGCCGGCCGGCGCCGATCAGGCGCCCGTGGTGCTGGAGCACACCAGCTGCGGCGAGCTCACCCACGCGGTGATGACGTGCGACCACTGCCACGAGGAGCTCACCACCAACCTCCGCGCCCGCCGCGGCCCCGGCGCCACCGACGACTCCCTCATGCCCCGGTGACCGCAGCCACGAGTGCATGTGGTCACATCGAGCCGTAACGTGACTACATGGATGTCGGGATACGCGAGCTGAAGGCCACGCTGTCGGCCGCTCTGCAGCGGGCGGCAGCCGGTGAGGTGATCACCGTCACCGACCGAGGGCGTCCGATCGCCATCCTCGGGCCGCCGCTCGGTGCGGTCGACCTCTCACTGGCCGCCGAGCAGGGCTGGCTCACGCCCGCCAGCACCGAGGGCCTGCAGCCGGTCCGCCGAGCCCCGGCCCGGATGCCCGTGCTCGACGCGCTGGCCGAGGATCGCGGCGAGTGACCCTCTACGTCGACACCAGCGCCCTCCTCAAGCACTACGTCGACGAGCCCGACTCCGACCGCGCCGTGGAGCTGCTCACCACCGACCCCACGTTGGTCACCGGGCGCCACACGGTCGTCGAGGTGCGTCGCAACCTCGCTCGGCTGCTGTCCCCCACCGACGCCACCGCAGCGCGGGCCAGCCTGGCGACCGACCTCACGTCGTTCTCGATCGTGGAGCTCGACGCCGGCACGTGCGAGCTGGCCGCCACCATCGCCGAGCAGACGGGCGTGCGCACCCTCGACGCCCTCCACCTCGGCGCCGCTCGCCGACTCGGCACCCAGCTCACCTTCGTGACCTTCGACGTGCGCCAGGCCCACGCCGCCCGGTCCCTCGGCTTCGCCGTCGCCGGCGCCTGACCCGCCCCGGTCAGCGGCGGGCGCGGGTCACGCCCTTCATGGCCTCCCGCACCGACAGGCCCGACAGGTCGGGGGTGGCGGTCAGGAACTGCTCCACGGCATCGGCATCGCGGGCGGCGTGGGTGCGCAGGGCCCACCCGATCGCCTTGCGGATGAAGCGCTCCTCGTCGCTCGCTCGGAGGCGGCAGTAGCGGAAGAGGCGCTCGGCGTCGGTGGCGTCCTTGGCGGCCAGCTGGTGGAGGATCGCCGTGCGGGCCACCCAGAAGTCGTCTGACTCGATCCAGCGGTCCATGGTGGCCAGCAGCTCGGGGTGGGCCCGCACGAGCGCGCCAGCGGTGTGCGGCGCCAGGGCGTCGACCGTGTCCCACCACGACTTGGTGGTGACCAGCTCGTGGACGACGTCGATGAACGCCGCCGACGCGACGTGCACGTGGCGGCGCACGTAGTCGGAGCCGACGTACTGCAGCTCTCGCTCCGGCTCGGCCCACAGCGCCCTGGCCACGGCCGCCAGCTGCTGCTCGTCGGGCGCGGGCAGGCCGGCCAGCGCCGCTCGGGTGACACGACGGCGCTCCGGCGTCGAGATCCCGAAGAAGCCGAACTGGTTCCGCATGTAGGCGGCCGCCCCGGCGGCATGCTCTGCATCCGCCACCGGTTCGAAGGCGGCCCGGAGCCGGGCCACCACGTCCCAGGCGAAGTCGGCCGCCCCCATCAGCCGCAGATGAGGAGGCGGTAGCCGAGGTCGATCGAGCCCATCGAGCGGAGGTGGCCGTGCTTGGCCTCCCAGCGACCGTCGGCCAGCTCGGCGGCGAGGCGAGCGATGTTGCGCTCCACCACCGGCGGATCGAGCTGGGCCAGCCACGACATGCCAGCCCGCACCACGGGGTCGAGGTGGGCCTCGGGGCGCTGCCAGTAGGCGGCACCGAACCCGTCGGTGCAGTCGGCGGGCACGGGGATCACCTCCACCCGCTGCACGTCGAGGTGCTGACCGATCTCGTCGGGGGTCGGGGCCCGCTGCTCCGACTCCACGTCCCAGTACTCCGGGAAGTAGTCGTCGACCAGCCAGTAGGTGGCCGTGTGGGTGCGGTCGAAGGCCCAGATCACCTGGCGGTCGGCCACCCGGCGCAGCTCCGCCAGCCCCGCGGCAGGGTCGCTCCAATGGTGGACGGTGAGGGTGGCGAGGGCGACGTCGAAGGCGCCGTCGGCGAAGGGCAGGTGCTCGGCCACCCCCTGGACAGCCGGCGCCGCGCCCGGTGAGCGCTGGGCGAGCATCGTGGACGACGGCTCCACGGCCACGACGCGCCGGTCCGTCGGCTCGTAGTTGCCGGTCCCGGCGCCCACGTTCGCCACGGTGCGGGCGTCGCCGAGGGCGGCCAGGATCTGGGCGGCGATGCGAGGGTCGGGGCGACGGGCCTCGGCGTAGCGCTGCCCGATCGAGTCGTAGCGGGGCGCCATCGACGACGACATGCCGGCACCCTACGGTCCGGTGCTGCGGTCAGACCCGGTGATTCGGCCGACCCCAACACCCCCGCAGCCTGTGTTCCCGAGCTGCGATTCCAGCGGCTGCAGAACACAGGCTCGGGATGGGACCGGCCGGCCAGGGCCCGGGGCCGGTGTCACAGGGCAGATCTAGGGTGAGCGCTGTGACCGCCATCGTCTCGCGGCAGGAGTCGCTGTTCGACCCGCTCGCCCTGGGCAGCGTCGTGCTCGACACCACGCTCCTGCCCACTGTGGCGCTGCACCCGGCGGTGGCGGCCTGGTTCCGCACCCGCTTCCCCGAGGGGCCCACGCCGGCCCAGGAGGCGGCCTGGCCGTCGATCGCGGCGGGCGAGCACACGCTGCTGGCCGCCCCCACCGGCTCCGGCAAGACGCTGGCCGGGTTCCTCATGGCCATCAACCGGCTGTACCTCGCCCACGCCCGGGGCGAGCCGGTCACCGGCACCCGGGTGGTCCACGTGTCGCCGCTGAAGGCGCTGGCCGTCGACATCGCCGAGAACCTCGAGCGCCCCCTGGCCGAGATCGGTGCCGCGGCACGGGCCATGGGGCTCTCGGCGCCCGACCTCACCGTCGGCGTCCGCACCGGCGACACCACCGCCAGCGAGCGGGCCGCCATGGTGCGCACCCCCCGCACCTTCATGGTCACCACGCCGGAGTCGCTCTACCTGCTGGTCACCGCGGCCAAGAGCCGGGCCACGCTGCGCAGCGTCGAGACGGTGATCGTGGATGAGATCCACGCCCTGGCGCGCGACAAGCGCGGCAGCCACCTCTCCCTCAGCCTCGAGCGCCTGGCCCACGTCGCTGCCCGGGAGCCGGCCCGGGTGGGGCTGTCGGCCACCCAGAAGCCCATCGAGCTGGTGGCGGCCCTGCTGGTGGGCACCCGCACCGGCGCCGCCGGGCAGCCGGCCTGCACCATCGTCGACACCGGGCACCGGCGGGCGCTGGATGTGGCCATCGAGCTGCCCGACGGCGAGCTGGAGGCCATCGCCTCGGCCGGCCAGATGGACAGCGTGCTCGACCGCATCGCCGAGCACGTCGCCGGCCACCGCACCACCATCGTGTTCGTCAACACCCGTCGGCTGGCCGAGCGCCTGGCCCACGAGCTGGGCGAGCGGCTGGGGGAAGACGTGGTGGCCGCCCACCACGGCAGCCTCTCGAAGGACCGCCGCCTGCGGGTGGAGACGCGGCTGCGGGCCGGCGAGCTGAAGGCGCTGGTGGCCACCGCCTCGCTGGAGCTGGGGATCGACATCGGCCCGGTGGAGCTGGTGTGCCAGATCGGCTCGCCCCGCTCCATCGCCACCTTCCTCCAGCGGGTGGGCCGCTCCAACCACACCCGCAGTGGCACGCCTCGGGGCCGGCTCTACCCGCTCACGCGAGATGAGCTGGTGGAGTGCACCGGGCTCCTGGCCGCGGTGAAGGCCGGGCGCCTCGACGCGGTGGTGATGCCCGAGGCCCCGCTCGACATCCTGGCCCAGCAGGTCATCGCCGAGACGGCCGCCGAGGAGTGGACCTGCGACGCGCT
>JBPPMN010000175.1:0-13641 GCA_051306055.1 Acidimicrobiales bacterium | reverse complement strand
GTCCCCCACCTGGCGGTGCTCGACGTCGAGGGGGGCGGCGGGCGAGGACATGCAGGGGCCTCTACCCGCCCTCGTCCAGGTGAACCGGCCACCGGGCCCTTCGTCACACGATCGCAACGTTTGGGTGGATCGCCCAGGGCGGGACGGCCCGCCGGGCCAGGGCCACCGTGGTGGGGTCAGCGGCGGGCGAACTCGGTGGCCGCCGCGTAGGTCGACCAGATCTCGTCGGAGGCGTGCTGCCACGACCAGAACGACACGCCCGTGGCCCCGCCCTCGGCCGCTGCGGCCAGGAACCGGCGGATCTCATCTGCGGGCGGCGGGCCAGGGCGGCCGCCCTCGGGGGCGCCGTCGTAGGCCTGGCCCACCGGGATGATGGGCTTGCCGTAGCGCGAGAGCCACTCGATGGCGCCCGTCACGTCGGTGTCGGGCTGGCGGTTGAGCCAGTACACCATCGGGATGATGGCGTCGTAGGGGCCGACCACGGCGTCGTACGGGTAGCGCCCGCCCACCATCGCCGACGAGGGTCGGGGCACCGCGACCAGCAGCGTGTAGTCGGGGCCCACCGCAGCCCGGAGGCCCTCGCTGAAGCTGCGGGCGTTGTCGGCGGAGAGGTTGGTCCCCTCGGATTGGGTCTCGATGTCGGGCACGAAGCCGTCGATGCCGTGGCCGTCGGGGGTGCGGTAGCGGATGGCGGTGAGCGAACGATCGATGTCGGCGCCGATGTCTCGGAAGTAGGGGAAGTCCCAGCCGTACACGGCGATGCCGGCAGCGTGGGCGACGGGCAGGATGCGGTCGAGGAACTCGGCGCCGTGGAAGCCCTGCACCGACGAGCCGGTGCGCACATAGAGGTGGGTGAGCCCGATCTGCTGCGCCTTGGCCACGATGGCCGCCGCGTCGCCGCCCTCGGTGAGCTCCGGCTTCCAGATCCACATCCCCTTGCCCGTGGGGAGCACCGGGGTCGCTCGGGGTGGGGCCGCGGCAGGAGCAGCCACCGGCACCTCGCTGGTCGCCGCCACCTGTGGCGAGCGGGGCACGGCCACCGGGGCGGCCGGTCGGTCGTCGGACAGCTCCACGACGGGCACCTCGTGGCGACGCAGGGGCGAATAGGTGGACACCTCGATGTCGATCCCGGTGGCCGCCGCGGTGGCGAGATCGCTCACCGGCACAGGGAAGCGGACGCTGGTGGCGGCGGCCGTCACCCCTGCCACCCCCACCGACAGGGCGAGGACCAGGGCCACCCGCAGCACCCTCGGCGCGGTCGCCCGGTGGAGCCCGGCCGCCACAGCGGCGCGAGCTCGCTCCCCCCGCCGACCGGAGCTGTTCCCCGACGCCGCGCCGGGCAGGTGGCGCTGCGCCCACAGCGCGTCGATGGCGGCGAGGTGCTCTGACGTGCCTGGGGTGGGAGGGCGCATGGGCGGTGGCGGCTTCGGAGAGGCGACGGTCCGCAGGGAGTTCGCCACCCAGAGCGGCAGCACCTTCCCGCGGAGTGATCTGGGCGCGAGGGACCCGGCCGCGTCGAGCGCCCACAGGAGAAGCAGGTGCCGCCGACCGGTAGCGTCCCCGCCGTGCGGTGGCTCGTCGCTCTCCTGTCGCGGTTCGCCGCCTCGCTGCTGTTCCGCCGCGTCGAGGTGGCCGACCTCCACCGCCTGCCCCGAGACCGTCCGGTCCTGCTGGTGGCCAACCACTTCAACGGCTTCATCGATCCGCTGGTGATCGCCGCCTCGCTCAAGCGGCTGCCCCGGTTCATCGCCAAGGCCTCGCTCACCTCCGTGCCGCTGCTCGGGTTCGTGATGCGCCGGGCCGGGGTGGTGTTCGTGCACCGACGGGTGGACGGGGCGGCCGGCAACGACGACGCCTTCACCGAGTGCCACCGCGCGCTGGCGGGAGGCGACGTGGTGGCCATCTTCCCCGAGGGCACGACCCACGATCGCCCACGGCTCGACCCGATCAAGACCGGAGCCGCCCGCATCGCCCTCGGAGCCCGGGCGACCGGCGCTGGGTCGCTGGCCATCGTCCCGGTGGGGCTGACCTTCCCCGACAAGCTGGCCCTGCGCTCCTCCGCGCTGGTGCAGGTGGGCGAGCCGATCGATCTCGACACCGCCATCGCCGAAGGGGTGGACGCCTCCGACCCCGACGCCGTGCGCCACCTCACCGCACTGATCGATGCCGGGCTGCGCGACGTCAGCCTCGACTTCCCCGACGTCGAGACGGCGCTGGCCATGGAGCAGGCCGCCCAGGTGGCGCTGAGCAGCGAGGCCCGCACCGACCCCTCGCTGGAGGAGCGCTACGACCTCGCCCGGCTCCTGGGGCGGGCGACCGAGGCCCAGCAGTACGCCGTGCGGGCGGCGGTCGGCCGCTACGCCGCCCTGCTCACCGGGCTCCGGCTCACCGACACCGATGTGATCGCCCCCACCAACCCCAGCCGGCTCCTGCGGTCGGCGGCGGGCATCGCTGTGCTGGTGGTCGTGCTGGGTGGGGTGGTGGCCGCCACCGCGCTGGTGAACGCCATCCCCGCCGGGCTGGTGGCCGCCACCAGCCTCTTCGTGAAGACGCCCGTCACCAAGGGGACCGTGCGCGTGCTGGTGGGGCTGCTGGCCTTCCCCGCGGCCTGGATCACCGCCGCCGTGCTGGCCACCGACGGCTTCCTCCCGGTCCTGCTGGTGGTGGCCACGGGAGCCCTGGGCGCGCTGGCGGCGCTGTGGCTGGTGGAGCGGGCGCTGGCCCTCACCGTGATGCTGTTGCGCTGGCAGGCGCAGCGCGAGCGGATCGGCAGCGTGGGCCTGGCCACCGGCGTGCGGGGCGAGGTGGTCGAGGCCGTGCGGGCCGCCACCGCTGGGGCGGCGACGTGAGCGGGCGGCAGCACGTGGCGTTCGCCGACTGCGAGCGCATCCGCGACGGGTGGGTCGGCCAACCCGCCAACGCCGCGTCGAGCCTGGCGTTCGTCGTCGCGGCCGTCCCCATCGCCCGCTCGGCGCGAGCGCGCCGACGCCCGGTCTGGCTGGCCGTGGCCGCGGCCGCGGCCATCGAGGGCCTGGGCAGCGTGGGGTACCACGGCCCGGGCGGCCGGTGGTCGAAGGTCGTGCACGACGCCGGAATCGTGGCCCTCGTCGGCACCGTGACCGCGGCCGTGGTGGCCGATGCGGCTCCCCGCCCGGTGGTGCCTCCCCGCGCGGCGGTGCTCGGTGCGGCCGCCGTGGTGGTCCACACGCTGAGCCGCACCGGCGGCCCGTGGTGCCGCTGCGACAGCCGCCTGCAGGGGCACGCCGTGTTCCACCTCCTGGCGGCCGCCGCCCTGGCCTCCGCCGTGCCGACCGCACCGCCGGCCGACCGGCGCACCAGCGCTACCGGCTGAACACCAAGAGGATCTCGAGCTCCCCGGTGCGGCCCACGCTGGCTGGGCCACCGCTGGCGTCGGGGATGTCGAAGGCGTCGAAGTCGAGGGGGATGGCGCCGTTCACGGCGAAGGTGGCGCCGTCGAGCACGGCGGTGAGCGGGATGGTGACCGACTGGGTGACGCCTCGCAGCGTCAGGTCGCCGACGGCCTCCGCCGTGAGCTCCTCCCCATCGACCGGCACGGCGCCGAGCTCGATGGGGTCGGTGAGCACGAACGTGGCCTCGGGATGGGTCGCGGTGTCCATGATGCGGCCGCGGAACTGGTTGTCGCGGTTGCTCTCGTCGCTGGTGACGCTGGCCATGTCGACGGTGAAGTCTCCGGCTTCCACCGTGGTGCCCGAGATCGTCAGCGTGCCGGTGGCCTCACCGGTTCGGCCGACCGCCTCGGCGCTCTGGCCGAAGAGGGTCTCCGGCACCCGGTAGCCCACCTGGCTGCCGTCGCTCACCACCCACGTGCCCTCGACGCCTTCGGGGGGCGGCTCTGCCTCGGCCGCTCCAGTGGTGGTGGTGGTGCCATCGGGCTCGCCGGCGGCCGGGACGTCGTCGAGGGTGAGGCGCTCGGGCGCGTCCTCCCGGATGAGGTTGATGTACACGAAGGGGGCGACCACGGTGACGGCCAGCACGGCGGCCAGCACGACCAGGGGCCACCGGTAGCGCCGGACGAACGAGGGGGAGGTCTCCATGGCCGGAGATCCTCCCAGGTCTGCCTTGGTGAGGGCCGTCAGAGCCCTGTGCGCCCCCTGTGCGCCTCCAGTGGCTCCCAGCCGATCCTCAGCGAACGCACAGGTGCTGCTGCCATGCTGCCCGCTGTGAGCGCCACGATCCTGCTGGTCGACGACGAGGACAACCTGCGGTCGATGCTCGATGCGGCCCTGCGCCACTCCGGGTTCGAGGTGCACCCGGTGGCCGACGGGCGGGCCGCCATCGATGCCGTGCCCGCCGTGCGCCCCGACCTGATCGTGCTCGACGTGATGCTCCCCGACCTCGACGGCTTCGAGGTGTGCCGGCGCCTCCGCAGCGCCGGCGACCAGACCCCGGTGCTGTTCCTCACCGCCCGCGATGCCGTCGAGGACAAGGTGCGGGGCCTCACCCTCGGTGGCGATGACTACCTCGTGAAGCCCTTCAGCCTCGAGGAGCTGGTGGCGCGCATCACCGCCATCCTGCGCCGCCGCGGCCTGCAGCCCGACGACGACGTGCTGAGCTGCGGCGACCTCGAGATGGACGACGGCGCCCACCTCGTGACGAAGGCGGGGGACGAGGTGAACCTCTCCCCCACCGAGTACAACCTCCTGCGCTACCTGCTCGTGAACTCCGGCCGGGTGGTGTCCAAGGCGCAGATCCTCGACCACGTGTGGGACTACGACTTCGGTGGCGACGGCGGGGTGGTGGAGACCTATGTCGGCTACCTCCGTCGGAAGCTCGACACGACCGACCCGCGCCTGATCCACACCGTCCGCGGCGTCGGCTACACCCTGCGGATGCCCCGCTAGCCCACGCATGACCCTGTCGCTGCGCGCCCGCCTCCTCCTGGGCGCCGGGCTGATCGCCCTGGTGCTGGTGGTGGCGGCCCTGGCCACCACGCGGTCGACCCGCGCCAACCTGGTGGCGCAGGTCGACGGGCAGCTCCGGGCGGCCGGTCCGCAGCTCACGTTCGACGGTGACCGGCCCCAGCGGCCCGGCGGGTCCCCCGGTGCCAGCCCCCGTCTGAGCTCGCTGTACATCGGTCTGGTGACGAGCGCCGGTGACCTGGTCACCGTGGCCACGCCCGACCTCACCGGCAGCGACGCCCCTCTCCCCGTGCTCGGGCCCGACGACCCCGACGCGCTGCGCGACGGCGCCAGCGTGACGCTGAGCAGCACCGACCCCGACGTGCGGTACCGCATGCAGGCTCGCGGCGAGCGGGCCGGCACCCTCACCGTGCTGGCCCTGCCGCTCGACGACGTCGACCAGGCCATGCGCCGGCTCAGCGCGGTGCTGGCGCTCGCCGGTGCGGTGGTGCTCGGCACGCTCGCGCTGGTGGTGTGGTGGGTGATCCGCCTCGGTGTCCGACCGGTGCAGCGCATGTCCGAGGCGGCCCAGGCCATCGCCGCTGGTGATCTCTCCCGGCGGGTGCCCCAAGGGGAGGCGGGCACCGAGGCAGGCGAGCTGGGTGATGCCCTCAACGGCATGCTCGGGCGCATCGAGGACGCCTTCGACCAGCGCACGGCGTCGGAAGCCCGGCTCCGGCAGTTCGTGGCCGACGCATCCCACGAGCTGCGCACGCCGGTCACCACGATCCGCGGCTACGCGGAGCTCTACCGCTCGGGGGCGCTCGCCCAGCCAGGTGAGCTCGACGAGGCCATGCGACGCACCGAGGCGGAGGCGGTGCGCATGGGCTCGCTCGTCGACGACCTGCTCCAGCTGGCCCGACTCGACCAAGGCCGCCCCCTCGCTCGGGAGCCGGTCGACCTGGCCGTGCTGGCCCGTGATGCCGTGGCCGACGCCGCCGCCGTTGCCCCCGATCGCACCATCGCCGTCGAGGCCGTCCGCGCGGTCGTGGAGGGCGACGAGCTGCAGCTGCGCCAGGTCCTGGCCAACCTCGTGGCCAACGCCCTCGCCCACGCCCCGGGCGCGTCGATCACGGTGCGGACGGCGGTCGAGGCTGACGCCGCGGTGCTCGAGGTCGTCGACGATGGGCCCGGCATGGCCGAGGCCGACGCCGCCCGGGCCTTCGAGCGGTTCTACCGGGCCGACGCGGCCCGCACCCGGCACCAGGGCGGCAGCGGCCTCGGGCTCGCCATCGTCGACGCCACCGTCCGGGCCCACGGTGGCACCACGGCCCTGCGGTCGTCGCCCGGTGCCGGCACCACCGTGCGCATCACCCTCCGGCTGCTCCCCGACCCCGATCCGCTCACGGCGTGAGCTCGTCGACCTTCGCCCGCAGTCGCTCGGCACGCCGCTTGAGCTGGCGGGTGAGGGCCGGCTCCCGACGCGGTGGGAGCTCGCCTCGTCGCTCCAGGTAGAGAGCCTTCACGGCGCCGATGAGCGGCGTGGCCACGAGGGCCCCCGGCACGCCGGCGGCGGCCCCGCCGACGAGGGCGGCGAGCATGGTGGTGGGCGGCGTGAGGTTCACGGCCTGCCCGACGATGGCTGGCCCGAGCACGTTGTTCTCGAACTGCTGGTAGGCGAGGAAGGCCACCCCTGCGATCACCGCGGTGAGCGGGCTCTGGGTGAGGGCGAGGAGCACGAAGAAGGACCCACCGAGGAAGCCACCGATCTGCGGGATGAAGTTGGTGAGCATCGACCACAGCCCGGCCACCGGAGCGAGCGGCACCCCCAGCACCAGCCCCAGGCTCAACACCACGAGGCCGGCCAGCACGGCGACCAGCAGCGACCCGGCGAAGTAGCTGCCGAAGGCGTGGTAGACGATCTCGCCCACCTCGGCGGCCCGGGCCTGGTGGGCGGCCGGCACCATCGCCCGCAGGCGCCGCAGGATCGACTCGCCGTCGACCAGGATGGCGATGGCGGTGATCAGCACCACCACGGTGGAGAGGGCGCCGCCGAGCAGTCGCTCCCCGAGGTCGGCCAGGGTGTCGTCGTCGATCGTCGCGGGCAGGTCCTCGATGGCCTGCTCCACCTGGCCGACCGCGTCGGCCTCGGCCAGGCGGTCGCCCAGGATCGGCCAGCTGTAGAGCTCCTCCACGGTGGCCGGGAGCTCGTCGCTGAACTCGCGGGCCTGCGACACCGCCGACGGGGCGACCAGGAGCACCACCGCCGCGAAGAACAGCAGCAGGCCACCGCCGACCACGGTCGCCGCCGGTCCGCGCCGCCACGCAAGGCGACGCTGCACGGCAGAGACGAGCGGCGACAGCGCCACGCCGATCACGATGCCCACCGCCAGCCGGGTGACCATGTCGGGGGTGATGGTGGCCACGGCCCACACGATGGCGGCCAGGGTGGCGGCGGCGGCCAGCACCACCGCCGACGCAGGGTGCACGTCGACCACGAGCACCTTCGCACTCGGGGTCGAGCCACCCTCCCCGGGCGTCGCAGGCACGCTCGGTACGGTACGGCTCGATGGCCTCGTCGTCGCGGACGCTCGAACGTCGCTCGCTCCGCCTCTCCGCCTCTGGCGCCACGGCCATCGTGGGCACGGTCGTGGCCCTCGTGGTGGCCGAGCGGGTGTTCGTGGCCGCGCACCGCCCGCTGTCGTGGGCGGCGGCCGCCGTGGTGGCGGCGGTGCTCATCGATCCGGTCGTCGATCGGCTCGCCGTGCGCATCCGCCGGGTGCCGGCGGTGATCCTCACCTTGTTGGTGCTCGGCGCCAGCGCGGTGGGCGTGACCTACCTGGTGTTCGACGAGCTGCAGGGTGCCCTGGACCGCCTCGAGCAGGCCGCTCCCGAGGCGGCGGCCTCGATCGAGGACCGCGACGATCGCGTCGGCGAGCTGGCACGCGACTTCGGCGTCGTGCGACGCGTCGACGACTACATCGCCGCCCTCGAGGGCCGCGTGACCGGGGGCGACGACGTGCTGCGCTCCACGGCCGGCACCGCTCCCACCTACCTGGTGGCGGCCATCCTCACCATCTTCCTCATGACCTACGGTCCCCGGATCGCCCACGGTGCCCTGGCCCAGGATCCTGACGAGGACCGGCGGCGGGAGGTGGCCGGCCTCGTGGGCGCGGCTGTGCAGCGGGCCCGGAGCGGCGTGCTGCTCACCGTCGCCTTCGCGGTGACCGCCGCCGCGGTGGCCACCGGCGTGGCCGCCGCCCTGGACCTCCCCGCTCCCAGTGCCATCGGCGCCACGGTGGGGGTCCTCGCCGTGCTGCCCCACGTGGGGATCCTGGTCGGGTCGCTCCCGCTGCTCCTGTTCACGGTGGGCTTCCGGTCGCTCACCGCCGCGCTGCTGCTGCTGGTGGCGGTGATCGCGGCCCAGGCCGCCGACTCCCTGCTGGTGCGCCCCCGCATCGCCGCCCACTCGATCGACATCGGGCTGTTCACGCCGTGGGCGGTGGCCCTGCTCGGCTACACGATCTACGGCATCGGCGGCGCCGCCTTCGCCCTCGCCTACGCGGTGCTCGCCCTCGCCCTCCTCGACGGCCTCGCCGATCGGCAAGGCCTCGATCCAGTCACGGCCTCGGAGCGGGCGCCAGAGCCGGCGGAGCCCTAGCCGGTCCTCGCCTAGGCGGCCAGGCAGCGGTCGAAGGAGCGCCGCACGAAGGGGCGGAGGCGGCGCTCATCGACCGACAGCAGCGACTCGGCGAGGAGCTGCACCCGGTCCACGAGGTCGTCGTCGTCGCCGAGGGCACGGATGGTGGCGCCGAAGGCGGGCCTGTCGACAGCCGCACCCGCCCCCACCGGCGCGTAGGTGCGGGAGATCACCGCCCGGGCCACCGCCAGCTGCCAGCGATCGAGGCGCCCGCGGAGATCGCGCGCCGCGGTGCGGTAGTAGCCGAGGTGGGCGGACTCGTCGCGGCGCAGCGGCTGCATGAGCGTGTCGACCAGGCCGTGCTCGCCGAGCTCGGTGAGCACGGCCGACATGCGCTCGTAGGCGGAGAAGGCCAACCGCTCGTTCATGGCGCCGACCGTGTGGTAGATCAGCTCCACCGTCTCGTGCATCCGCACCGACATCGTGCCGAGCACGCCGGCCAGGCGGTTGTGGAGCGGCACCGGCTCGTCGCCCGGCAGCGGCACGGGCTCGACATCGAGGTGCAGGAGGAGGCGCTCGAGGGCCAGCGCGTGGCCCTGCTCGTCGGGCTGCCACACGGCGAGGAAGCGGTTCACGTAGCCGTCGTCGCCCGCCGTGCGCGGCAGCAGGGTCTCGATGCTCAGCCCGGTGACCATGGCCTCGACTCGCTGCGAGTAGGCGATCGGTGCCGCGAGGCGAGCCCGCACGGCATCGCGGTCCCGCACCTCGTAGTCGATGAGGTCGAGGTCGAGCACCGGCTTGGACTCGAGCCGGTGCAGCTTCTCGGCCACAGGATCGGCCGTCGTCAGCATCTTCGGCACCTCCAGCGTCGTCCCGACCATCGTGGGGAGTTCGGCGTGGCCCCGCGCTCCGGATGACCGGGGCGGGCCGGCCAGCGCCGACCACGGGCACGCTCTCCGAGAGGTCAGGGGTCGTTCACAGGTGGTTCGCAGGTGGGTGGCGCATCGTGCGTTGCATGCCCACCACCGAACAGCCCAACCCCGACCTGTCCACCCCGGAACCGACCAACCGCTCGAGCAGCCGCAAGCTGCTCGCCGCGGCGGCCTTCTCCCTCGCCCTCGCAGGCGGCGGCGTGGCCGGCGCCCTCCTCGGCTCCCCCACCACCTCGTCCGCCCAGGACGACACCGCGGCGACCACGGAGGCCGCCGACGCGACCTCGGAGGAGGGGCGACCCGGTCCGCCGGGGGGTCGCTTCGGTCACGTCGGCGAGGGCCTCACGGCCGCCGCCGATGCCCTCGGGATCACGGAGGAGGAGCTGCGCACCGCCCTCGGTGACGGCCAGTCGATCGCCCAGGTGGCTGAGGCCGAGGGTGTCGAGGTGCAGACCGTGATCGACGCCCTGGTCGCCAACGGCACGGAACGCCTCGAGGAGGCCATCGCCAACCTGCCCGACCGCATCGCCGAGCTGGTGGAGCGCGAGGGCCTCGGAGATCGGGGCGGTCGTGGCCCCGGCCGTGGCCACGGTCCGATGGAGGCACCGGCCGGAGAGGACACCGCCGACGACGGCAGCTGACCTCGCCGCCACCGGTCGTTCGAAGGGGTGCCGACCGTCGGCGCCCCTTCGACGCGTGCGGGCCTAGGACCCGAGCGGATAGGTGAACGAACCCGCTCGCCGGCCGGCTGGCGCCCATGGCTGCGTCCTCGTCCTCGACTTCGCTGGTGGAGGCCTTCGTCCTGCGTCCTTGCCCTGGACGCCCCCGGCTCGCCGAGCGAGCCCGCCACCTATCCGCTCGGGTCCCTAGCCCAGCAGGTCGACGACGTCGGCCACCACGAGCCACGCCAGCGCGGCGACGATCACGGCCGAGAGCGCTGTGTAGTGCCAGCGGTAGCGGTGGTCGGCCCGCCAGAAGCGGCGCACCGAGGCCACGTTGGCCACGATTGCCACGAGACCGATCACGAGGCCGAGGACCGGACCGACGCCGGAGGCCACGCCGATGGCGGGGGCGACGAACGGCAGCACGATGTAGGTGAGCAGGCAGCGCACCATCGAGATGAACAGCGACTTCTCCACCAGACGGCGGGCGGACTCCTCCGTGGCCGTCGGGGTGGTGTCGGTGAGGCACAGGAGGCGGCACATCCGCTGCTCGGCCGTGGATCGGGTGCGCACGGGGGCGACGGGGGCGGTGGCGTCGACAGCGGTCACGGCGCCGACGCTAGCGGCCCACCACCCCTGTCCCCCAGCCAGGGAGCGACGTCGGGAGGGTCGGCGGTCAGAGGCTGGGGACGGTCCGCGAGGCCACCACGGCGCGCACGACCCAGCTGCCCACCTCGTCGGCCCCCGGGCCGCCGAAGGGCGACCCGAGGCCGGAGAGCGACCGCCCGAAGTGGATGCCGTCGTAGCGCAGGGCCTGGCCGTCGACCGCCTCCCGGCACACCCCGCCGGGACACACGAAGGCGGCGAGCTCGAGGATGCGGTGCCCCCCGGCCGTCGCCACCTTGCGGTTGAGCGCGTCCACGCACCCGAGGCGGACGGCGGCATCGTCGGGCAGCCAGCGGCTCGTGTGCGGGGGCAGCGTGGCGATGTGCAGGTCGGCCCCACCGGCCGCCAGCACCTCGGCCTCCGCCGCGAGGGTCGGCTCGTACCAGGCCGCGAACTCAGGAGCGCAGGCATCGACCCACGACCCGTCGAGCAGGAACCGCTGCAGGCCGCCGGCGTTGCCGTAGACGAGGACCACCGCATCGGGATCGAACTCGGCCACGGCCCGGTTCCACGCCGGCGTGCAGGTGGGTGTGGCCTCGACCGGTCTCGTGCCCGTCGCCGTGACCAGCTCGAGATCGGTGACGCGGTCGTCCAGCCGGCAGTTCTCCACCGACGACACGGCGAGGCCCACCCCTTGCTCAGCCGCGCCGTGCCGTGCGCCATCGGCCACCGACCCGCTCACCGAGTCGCCGACCAGGAGCAGGCGCCGCAGCGGACGGGGGCCAGGGGCCGCGGAGGTGGGGGTGGCGGCGGCGACCGGTCCGGCGGCCGGCACCAGCACCTCGAGGTCGCGCTCGCCCGCACCAGCCGAGCGGGCCGGCGACGCCTCCCAGGTGGCCGCCACGACGGCCACCGCGCACACCAGCGCCATCACCGGTCCCGCCACCGCCAGGTGACCCAGCCGGGCCCGCACCAGCGGCACCCGGCGCAGCCGGATCGGCTGCTCAACAAGGTGGTACGACACCACGGCCAAGGCGGCCGACGCTCCGAGGCGCACCGCGAGCAAGGAGGGCCCGTCGAGACCCGTGCGCGCGCCGTCGAGCACCACGTAGGTGGGCCAGTGCCAGAGGTACAGCCCGTAGCTCACGGCCCCGAGCCAGCGCAGCGGGAGCACCGAGAAGGCGCGGGCGACCACACCCGGGCGGGGGTGGGCGGCCGCCGCGATCACGGCCGCCGCGGCGAGCCCGCACAGCAGGAAGCCGCCGCGGTACAGCCCCGGCGTGCGGCCGTCGACGACGGTCCAGGCGATCGCCAGCGCCGCCACCGACGCGAGGCCCACCACCTCCAGCAGCACCCGTGGCGCGGTGAAGCCCTCGCGCCCATTGGTGCGTCGGCGGCTGGTGGCGGCCGCCAGCGCCGCGCCGACGAGGATCCCGGCGGCTCGGGTGTCGGAGCCCATGTACACGCGATCGGTCGGGCCTCCAGGTGTGTAGAGGAGCCACATCGTGGCCGTGCTGGCCAGCGCCAGCACGACGCTCACGACGAAGACCGTCCGACCGAGCCGGCGGGGCAGGTCGACCGCACCGCGCCCGAAGTGGCGGCAGCCGAGCAGGAGGCCGCCCACCAGCAGCGGCCACACCAGGTAGAACTGCTCCTCGATGGCGAGCGACCACATGTGCGACAGCGGCGACGGAGCGCTGAAGAGCTCCCAGTAGCTGGCGTCGCCGTAGATGGCCCGCCAGTTGAAGACGTAGGCCAGCGTGGCCAGGGCATCACCGCGGAGCGAGCTCTGCTCGGCCTGACCGGCCACCAGCGCCGCGTAGGCGGCCACGGCGAGGACGACGGCGAACATCGCCGGCAGGAGGCGACGGGCCCGCCGGCCCCAGAAGGCCCGCAGGTCGACGCGTCCGCTGCGGCGCACCTCATCGAGGAGCAACGAGGTGATCAGGAAGCCGGACAGCACGAAGAAGGCGTCGACCCCGAGGTAGCCGCCGCGGAGGTAGCCGGCGTGGAAGAGCAGGACGGCCACCACGGCCACGCCACGGAGGCCGTCGAGGGCGGGGATGTGACGCCAGCGCTCCATGCCGTCTGCCGGCGGGGCCGGAGCCGCGACCGGGGCGGTCATCGTGGCCGCCGAGGCACTTTCTTCTGCACCAGCGATGACGGCTGCCGGTAGTGATCGCGCAGGTCTCCGGGCGCGTCGATCGTGGTTCCGAAGCCGTCCATCTGAGAATGCTGCCCCGCCGGGGTGCCCGGCGGCAACGCAGAGGTCAGGTGGTGGCCGTGCGGCAGACGCCTTCGGCCACGGCCGCCTCGGCGACGTACTCGGCCACCAGCGGCCCCACCCGGGTGTCGAAGACCGACGGCACGATGTAGTCGGGGCGGACCTCGTCGCCCACCACCTCGGCGATGGCCTTGGCCGCCGCCAGCTTCATGCCCTCGGTGATCGACGTGGCGGCCACGTCGAGGGCGCCGCGGAAGATGCCCGGGAAGGCCAGCACGTTGTTGATCTGGTTGGGGTAGTCGCTCCGGCCGGTGGCGATCACCGCGGCGAGGCCGTCGGCGTCCTCGGGGCGGATCTCCGGATCGGGGTTGGCCATGGCGAACACGATCGGGTCCTTGGCCATCTTCCGGAGGTCGGAGGCGTCGATGAGGCCGGGACCGGACACGCCGATGAACACGTCGGCGCCGGGCAGCACCTCGCCGAGGGTGCCCTCCTGGCGGTCGGGGTTGGTGTGCTCGGCGAACCAGAGCTTGGCCACGTTGAGGTCGTCGCGACCCTCCCAGATGGCGCCCTTGCGGTCGACGCCGATGATCTGGGCCACGCCCGCCTCGAGGAGGATCTTGCTGATGGCCACGCCGGCTGCGCCCACGCCGGCGATCACGACCTTGAGCGAGCTCATCGGCTTGTCGACGATGCG
>JBPPMN010000169.1:0-15307 GCA_051306055.1 Acidimicrobiales bacterium | reverse complement strand
CGCTGGTGCTCGCCGAACTTGTTGTCGGAGCAGGTGCGCAGCGGGAAGGTGCGCAGCAGGAGGTCGAGCGTCTCGCGGATGGCGTAGGCCTGCCCGTAGGGGCCGAAGTAGCGCACCCCCTTGCGCTTCTTGCCCCGCATCACCATCGGCCGGGGCCACTCGTCGTCGACCGTGACGGCCAGGAACGGGTAGCTCTTGTCGTCGCGGAGGCGCACGTTGAAGCGGGGCTGGTGGCTCTTGATGAGCGTGTTCTCCAGCATGAGCGCCTCGACGTCGTTGCGGACCTGGATCCACTCGACCGTCTCCGCCGCCTCCACCATCGCCGCGGTGCGCGGCGGCAGGTGCTTCTGGAAGTAGTTGTTCAGCCGCTGCCGCAGCGACCGGGCCTTGCCCACGTACACGACGCGCCCGTCGGCATCCTTGAACTGGTAGGAGCCAGGAGCGTCGGGGATCGTGCCAGCCGGCGGACGTTGCACCATCCCTGCCGAGGATACGGGCGGCTCGCACGACCGATGGCTATCCCGCGGCAGAGATCCTCTGCGCTTCTGCGGCGGCGGCTCGGGGCAGTGATCGCAGCTCTCGATCGAGCAGGACGAACGCGCCCGCCAGGGCCCCCGCGTGCAGGAGCCAGCCGGGCCAGCCCACCAGCATCGTGAAGAGGGTCGGCATGAAGCCGTTGTAGTTGATGTCGATCAGCTGGCTCCTGATCAACCATCCTCCATCTTCCACCAGGTGCCGGGCGTAGAGCGGCCACGCCATCGAGAACGCCGAGATCCCGCCGAGCACGACGACGAGCCGCGGCCGGGACTCCCAGGCGGCGGCGATCCCGAGACCCAGGAACGGCATCGCCGGGATCATGTACCGGGGACCAGGCATCTCCCCGCCCCACGGGTTGGGCCAGCCCGCCTGGAGCAAGAAGAAGGCGCCCACGACCACCAGCGACACGAGAGCCACCTCGCGATGGACGCTGTCGCGGCGCGCCAGCCGGACCAGACCCCAGACGCCCACGGCCACGATCGGGGTGAAGAGGAAGATGCCGCGCGCTCCGAAGAGGATCTCGAGACCCTGGAGCGGCTTCGGGACCCCGGTCACGAGCGGGGTGGCATCCTCGTGGACCGGCTTGCGGCTGTAGGAGCTGGCGAACGGGCTGCCGAGCAGCGCTGTCTGGTAGGCCGCCAAGGCCATCGCCGGCGGCAGTCCACCCACCACGAACCAGCCCAGCTGACCGACGGAGCGACGGACCATCCAGACCCCGAGGACCATTGCGATGATGGCGGTCTGGTACTCGACCACGACGGCAGACCCCACCAGCAACCCGCACAGCAGGGCGCGCCGAGTCGACGGTGAGCCGCGCGCGATGTGCCAGGCCCCGAACGCCAGCGCGGCCGCCAGCACGTGACCGTAGAGCTGCGCGGCGTACGGCAGGAGCAGGGTGCCGAAGGAGACACCTGCGGCACCAGCTACGGCGGCGCGCTCTCCCATGGCGCGAGCTGACGCGAACACGAGCAGCACCAACGCCACAGCTGGCACGAGCGATGACCAGGCGGTCACCGCCCACGCTCCGAGGTTGCCCCTCAGCCGTACGACGGTGGCCGACTCCGCGCCCAGGGCGCGTGCCAGCGCATAGGCCGGGACGGAGAAGAACGGTTGACCGGGCGCCTTGTCGGAGTAGAGGTGGCCGTCGAGCTCCAACCGATCGATGAAGACGTTGTCCGCGTACCGGTCGAGCTCCAGCGTCTGGTGCTCGACCAGCGCGGCGGCGAGGGTGTAGCGCGGCGCCGTCGGCGCGGTGTACTCCTGCACCACGGGAGCCACGACGACCATCAGCACCAGCGCCAGGGCCAGCGGCGCCCGCCACTCTGGATCGAGGATGGTTGCCACCTCAGCCTGGGATTCGCTCGCCGACGACAGACGGGAGCGCTGCAGACCTCATCGATGCCGGCGGCTCGAGGTCCATGAGGCGCAGGAGGGTGGGCGCAACGGATCGCAGCGGGACGCGACCCGGGATGACGGCTCCCTGGCGGTCGGGCGTCCGCACCCACAGGGCGCCGTCCGGGTGGTGGTAGCCGCTCTTGGCGGTCTCCGAGCGGTACAGGTGCTCATGGACCTTCAGCTGCACGCCCGCGGCAGGAACCTCGATCAGGGCGTCGGCCGGGAGGTCGTGCACGATGGCGAAGCCGGTGAACACGTCGCGCCCCACGCGCCGGGTCCTGAAGGCAGGCAGATCACCGACCGTTGCGCTCTTCAGGTGCGCTTCCCCCTCCGCGGCTTCGGCCTCGGAGCGGAAGTAGACGTGGAACTCGGACGACATCACCGACGCCACCTTCTCCACACCCCTCAGGCCGAGCTGGCCGACGAAGGCCGACATGTCCGCTGGGCGGTAAAACCGGCTCCCCCCTGCCTCGTCCTTCACCAGGTACGGCTGTTGGCTCAGCGCGGTGCACAGCACCAACGTGGTGTCGTCGCCGGCCAGCCTGAGGGCCTGGCCCACGAGACGATCCATCTCCTGGTAGCCGAAGCGCACGGCCTCACCGAAGCGCCGCACCTCGTCGACGGTCGGCTTGAGGGTGAACGGCTCAGGGTCCATGTAGCGCCAATAGGTGTGCTGGTAGTGGGCCGTGGTGTTGGAGAAGTAGGTGGCAAAGGTCGGGCGCTCCCGCCGCGCGAGGTGCGCGAAGAGGTCCCACTGGAACCGATCCAGGAGCGCGGCCCGCCGCCATCGCTCCCGACGCCCCGCCCGCTCGCCCACGAGCTGGTCGACCACGGCGCGCACCGTGCTCGGCCGCAGCCCGTGGCGAGCCATGAACACACCGAATCGGGCGTAGGCCTTGCCACCGAGGCGGTGGGCCGCGTTGGTGTGCTCCTGGACGTTGGCCCGCACGAACGTTGCGAAGGCGTCGAGGTCGTCGCCGGCTCGCGCCGGATCGGGGTTCCAGGGATCGGGCAGCCACCGGCCTCGAACCGGCATCGTCGGCACGACGTTCATTGGACCGCACAGCCACACCGGCTCCCCTGCGGCACCCACCACATCGGCCACCGTGGGGAGCTTCAGGTGATCGCCCTCCCCGAGCTTGAACACCCCGTGCTCCTCGTAGGACGCGCCCGTGTGGGCCGTGACCCACTGCACCCAGGGGTTGAGGTGGCCTTGGGGCTCTTCGGCATCGGTGACGTGCACCAGCGACTCGCGATGGAGCCGACTGAAGTTCGGCAGGTCTCCCGATGCCATGAGCTCGTCGAGCAGAGTAGGGCAGAGCTCGTTGAGCTCCAGCAGCAGCAGTGGTCGTGCCATCGTCGCTCCCTCGCCCACTCGGTCCCATCGACCGGGTCGGACATCGACTGTAGAGGCCACCGACCGCCAGGACGCGGCGCTACGCTGATCGTGCCGGCCCGGTATCCGGCGACATATCGAGTTCCGGGGACGACATCCCCGCGGGAGAGGCGACCGGGCTGTCCCCGCCGTCCACAACCGGAACACCACCCGTGGAGGGACCCGACAACATGCTGAGACTGCAGGGACAGCTCGACGAGCGCTACACCGACGCAGCCCCCGAGGAGCTCGACGCCCGCATCATCGCCGCCAAGGCAGCGCTGGGCGACCGCGTCTTCATCCTCGGCCACCACTACCAGCGCGACGAGGTCATCAAGCACGCCGACGCTCGTGGCGACAGCTACCGCCTCTCCGTGCTCGCCCAGGAGCACGACCAGGCCGAGTACATCGTGTTCTGCGGCGTGCACTTCATGGCCGAGTCGGCCGACATCCTCACCGGCGACCACCAGCAGGTGGTCCTGCCCGACCTCAACGCCGGCTGCTCCATGGCCGACATGGCCGACCTCGACGAGGTGGAGGAGGCCTGGGAGGCCCTGGCCGCCGTCACCGACATCAGCCGGGTGATCCCGATCACCTACATGAACTCCAGCGCCGCCCTCAAGTCGTTCGTGGGTCGCAACGGCGGTGCCGTCTGCACATCCACCAACGCACGGGCCATCCTCGAGTGGGCGCTCGGCCAAGGCGACCGAGCCGGCAAGGAGTCGGTCGGCGCCACCGGCGGCGGCGACAAGGTGCTCTTCTTCCCCGACCAGCACCTCGGCCGCAACACCGGTCTGGCCATGGGCTACGGCCTCGACGACATGCGGGTCTGGAACCCCCGCCACGAGCGCGGCGGGCTCACCGAGGCCGACTGCAAGGACGCCACCCTCCTGCTCTGGAAGGGCCATTGCTCGGTGCACCAGCGGTTCCTGCCCGAGCACATCGAGGCGTTCCGAGCCGAGCACCCCGACGGCATCGTCATCACCCACCCGGAGTGCCGCTACGAGACCTGTCAGGCGGCCGACCAGGTGGGCTCCACCGATTTCATCATCCGCGCCGTGAACGAGGCACCTGCCGGCGCCACCATCGCTGTCGGCACCGAGATCCACCTGGTGAACCGGCTGAACGACGAGACGCCCGACAAGACCGTCGTGTCCCTCGACCCGCTCATCTGTCCCTGCTCCACCATGTTCCGCATCGACGCCCCGCACCTGTGCTGGGTGCTGGAGAACCTGGTCGAGGGCGAGGTGGTGAACCGCATCACCGTCGACGAGGAGACAACCGAGTGGGCGAGGGTCGCGCTACAGCGCATGCTGGAGATCGTCTAGGGAAGCGTCGGCGAAGCTCGGCACTCGACGATGAGGCCCACAGCAAGCCTGGGTTCCCATCGGAGCACGGCTCGATCGATCAGCGCTCCCAGCCGCGACCGCAGCTGTCGCGATCGCAGCCACGTGTGAAAGCGAAGGTCGTCGACCTGGAGGCCGGCAGCCTCCAGGGACCGGATCAAGGTCGTGGCGCTGTAGAGGAGACGATGGTCCTGATGGACCTGCTCTTGCCGCCGGAGGGCGACGGCTGCGAAGTGTCGCCAGGAGTAGGCGTTCGGGGTCGTGATGACCGCAGAAGCGCCCGACTCGGCCAAGACGTCCCGTAGGCCCGTCAGGAACAGGTGTGGCGAACCGAGGTGCTCGATCATCTCGGCCGCCACCACCAGGTCGACGTCGGGGAGCGAAACGTCGCCGAGGTGCTCAGCGTCCGCCACGATGTAGCGACCGGGCACGAGCCGCTCCATCAGGGCGATCCCGTCGCGACTGATGTCGAGGCCGGTGAGCTCGCTGGCGACGGTGGCCAGCTCCTGATGGAGGAGATCGCCGGTGCCGTGGCGGGCCAGGGTGAGCATCTCGTCGACGCAGCCGACGTGGAGCACGCGCCGGCCACGAGCCATGGCCAGAAGGTCGACTCGGCGGTCGACGACCCGACCGGAACCCGCGCTCCTTCCGTTCACCGCGGCGTCGCCCCTCATCCAACGGAGCCTATGGCACTCCACGCCAGGCCCATGAGCACTGCTGTTGCAGCCGCGGTGCCGACCGCGGCCGGAACCAAGCCGTTCCACATCGACAGGCGCGCCACGTCGGAAGCGAGATGGTGGAGCACCAGCACGGAGCCAACGGCGAGGACCACCACGCCGGCAACCAACCACCCCAGACCTGCCGCGGCCGCAGCAGCGAGCACGGCGCCGGTCACAACCAGGCGGAGCAGCTCCCAACGCAGGAGCCGATCCGCTGCCCCGCTCACGATGGCAAGGGTCCCGGCGAGGCCGAGAACGATCCGCCACGGACCGGCGATGGCGAGCAGCACCATGCACCAGCCGAGGCCCGCCCACTCCCCGCCGAGCAATCGTTCGAGTGGCGCCGCCGCCGCCGCCGTCGCGAGAGACCCAACGACTCCAGCGAAGAAGAGCCGACGGCAGTAGGACACGTAGCTGGCGGATCGCTCTGCTGGCCCTGACGAAGCCAGGTCCACCGTCGCGATCCGGGCAGCGACGAACGCCACCTGCGACGGGATGGCGCCGGCCACCCGAAAGGCCAAGACGTAGACCGCCAACGCCCGATCGCTCAGGAGTAGACCGACGAGGAGGAAGTCGATGTTGGCGATGACATAGGCGACGGCCTGCGACCCCCACAGCCCGACCCAGTCGCCGGCACGCTCGTCACCGATCAACGCCCAGCGTGGCGAACCGACCAGGGCCCCCTCGACGACGTGCTTCGACACGAGACCCCCGGCGAGCCACACGAGGGCGGCGTCGGACCAGACGAGCCCCCCGACAACCGCCGCCAGGAGAGCGGCTGAGCCCGCCATCTCTGCGCCCGCCACCCGACGGGAGGCGCCAGCGCGCAGCGCGGCGGCCTTGCGCACGTACGCCACAGAGGAGAGACCCCAGAGCAGGCCCGCCGCTGCTACGAGCACCCGCCCATCCCCGTCGAGGCTGGCAGCGAGCACCAGTGCAGCGGCCACCGCTATCGAGTTCGCAGCCCGCACCTTCCTCCACGCCACGGTGCGGACCCCTGCCCCCTCCGGCAGCCGCATCACCCGGAGCCCGACCCCGAAGTCCGACAGGGTCACGGCCAGTGAGTTGATGATCAACAAGATGCCGAGGGGAGCGAACGCCACCGGGCCGATCCGAGCCGCCATCGCAAGGCTGGCCGCCCCGAGGGCCAGCTGCTCCGCAAGCCGGGCCCAGCCGAGCGGCCCCGGGGCGAGCCGCACCTGGGCCGGCGCCCCCGACGGCAGAGCCTCAGACATCGGCAAGGAGATCGCGCACCCGCGCCGCTGAAGCCCGGGCGTCGAAGTCCGCTCGCACACGGGCACGACCGGCGACGGCCAGCCGATGCCAGAGCTCGTCGTCGGTGAGAAGGAGGCGCAAGGCGGCCGCCAACGCTTCGGGGTCGCAGGGTGGGACGAGGAGCCCCGCTCCCCCACCAAGCAGCTCGGCCGTGCCACCCACCTCGGTTGCCAGGACCGGCACACCGACCGACATCGCCTCCATCAGTGACACCGGGATGCCTTCGATCTCCGAGGCGAGCACGACGACGTCGGCAAGACCGTCGCCCATGTGCTGCAACAGGTTGGCGTGGGGCACGTGACCCAGGAGGTGCACGCGATCGTCAAGCCCTAGGTCCGACATAAGGCGACGGATTGGGCCTTCTTCCGGTCCGCTGCCGGCGAGGTCGAGGTGGACGTCGATGCCTGAATCGACCACGGAGCTGAACGCCCGGATGAGGTCGGCGTGGCGCTTCAACGACACCAGTCGCGCAGCACAGAGGACACGAGCCGGAGGACGACGTGGGGGTCGAACGTCCTCCGGTAGCTCGATCCCGAGGTGCACCACCGGGAGATGCCCGACGCCGGGTCCGGAGACCTGTGCCTCGACGAGGCGACGCGTCGCGTGGGAGATGCACCGGGTGAAGGTGGCGGCTCGCACCTTGCGCTGAACGAGGTTGGCCGTGACGACGTCCCCTCGATGGGCAGTCATCGACCACGACAGACCTCCTGCCGCCGCCGCCGCCATCGCCAGACTGGCGGGCACGCCAGACCAGTAGGCATGAAGGTGCCCGATCCCGAGTCGCCGGGCCGTCCGGGACAACCAGAGCGCCTTGGGGAGCACTGCGGCGTTCCGGAATGTCGTGGGCGCCGCGCCCGACCAGAGGGCGCTGATCGCCCGACCTGCGGCTCGGGGGTGCGTCATGGTCTCGACCAGGGCGGCTACGACGACTACCGGACTCAGCGGATGGTGCCGGAGAGCCCGGGTGGCCATCTGGGCGAGCGCCGGCTCCGGCGAGCGACCCCGGGGCCAGGTCGGCACGATGACGGCGTCGCCATCGTGGAGCAAGCGCGACAGCTCCGGCGTGAGAAAGCTCTCGCCCTCGCCCCATGGATAGGACGTCGTGACAAAGCCGACTCGCGTCATCTAGCGGCCAGGACGCTCACGCGACCGGCCTAGGCCCAGGACGGTCACGTCGGGCCCGGCATCGGCCACTACCGAGCGTCCGTCGATCAGGTGGGTGGCGCCGGACTCGGCCAGCCCCAGTGCATCGACGTCCGCGTAGGCCTCGTGGGCAGTGTGCAGGATGACGGCGTCGCAGGGATCGCCGATCCGGTGGGGATCCAGCTCGAGGGCCCTCAGCTCGGCGTCGCTGTAGAGCGGATCGTGGACTCTTGCCAGACCACCCGAGGAAGCCACTGCCTCGACCACGTCGAAGGTGCCAGAGAACGCGTGCTCCTTCACTCCCGCCCGATACGCGAGGCCCAGCACAGCCACCACCCGTCCCTCGAGAGACCCACCGAGTGCCGTCTTGAGGAGCTCGACGTGGCGGCGCGGCATGAGGGCGTTCACGCGTCGCGCGACCACAGGCAGCTGGGCAGACGGAGCGCCAGCCATCAGAAAGTGGGGGTAGACGGGAATGCAGTGGCCACCAACCGAGATCCCGGGCTGATGGATGTGACTGAACGGCTGGCTGTTGCATGCCTCGATCACCGCACCCACGTCGAGGCCCCAGTCGTCTGCCATGACCGCCAGCTCGTTCGCATAGGCGATGTTCACGTCGCGGTAGGTGGTCTCGGCGAGCTTGGCCAGCTCAGCGGCCTCTGCGCTGCCGAGGTCCCAGACACCGTTGGCCCGCGCGAGGTCATGTCGCTCGTGGAACTCGAGAGCGGAGGCGTAGAAGTCCACGGCTCGAGCGGCGCTCTCGGCATCGATGCCACCGACGAGCTTGGGGTAAGAGCGGAGGTCCTGGAAGACACGTCCGCTCGACACCCGCTCAGGGCTGTGGCACACGAACAGGTCGGTGCCGGACAACAGGCCGGAGCCGGTCTCGAGCGCAGGCGTGAAGCGCGACCTGGTGCTGCCGACCGGGATGGTCGTCTCGTAGCTCACGAGGACGCCGGGCCGCAGGTGAGGTGCGATGGCGCTGGTTGCGGCGTCCAACGGGCCGAAGTCGGGGTTCCGATCACGATCCACGATGAGCGGAACGACGACGATGACGACCTCGGCCGACTCGATCGCCGATGCCGTGTCGAGGGTCGCCCGGAACTTGCCTCTCGACAGGCACGCCTGGATCCGCTCGTCGAGCTCCGGCTCTCCGGGGAACGGGGCCGTCCCGGACGAGATGGTGGCCACGGCCTCGGAGGAGATGTCGAGACCGGCGACCTCGTGCCCGCGCCCTGCGATCTGCACCGACAGGGGGAGTCCGATCTTGCCGAGCCCCACGACGGCGACCCTCATGGTTGCACCGGCTCCACCGTTCCGGCGGCGGCCGCCCGGCTCATGGCCTCTGCCACTGCCAGCGCGACCAACCCCTCTCGTGCCGTGACGATCTCGCCGCCACCTCCCTGCACGGCGCTGATGAAGCCTCCGAGCTCCACGGCCAGTGGCTCCGGCTTGGGGATGGCGTAGCGCACCATGTCACCCTCGGACACCCCCCGGAAGCGCCCGATCGCATCCCACTCGGTCGGCACGCTGGAGTTGGCGTAGAAGGTGAGGTCGGCGGTGATGGTGTCGGCCACGAAGCACCCCCGCTCACCGGTGACCACGATGCGGCGTTCCTTGGTGGGCGTGAGCCAGTTGACGAGGTGGTTGGTGACGGTCCCGTCCTCGAGCAGGCCAACCGCCGCCACGAGGTCTTCGTGGGGGCGCCCGGCCCGGTGCGCCGTCCGAGCCGACACGGTCGTGTACGGCACGCCAGCTGCGAAGGCGGTGAGGTCGATGTCATGCGTGGCGAGGTCCTTGATGACGCCGACGTCGCGGATGCGGTCCGGGAACGGGCCCTGGCGGCTGGTGGACACCTGGTACAGGTCACCGAGCTCTCCCGCGCCGAGGCGCGCCTTGAGCGAGCGGACGGCCGGGTTGAAGCGTTCGATGTGGCCCACCGCAGCGACGACCCCGGCCCGCTCGAACGCCTCGAGCAGCTGGCGTCCGCTGTCGACGTCGGCGGCCAGCGGCTTCTCGATCAGCGTGTGGACCCCGGCCGCGGCCAGCTGGAGACCGACCGGCAGGTGATCGTCGGTCGGCGTGGCCACGACCACGGCGTCGAGGCCGACGGCGAGCAGGTCTTCGACGGATCCCGACATCGGGATCCCGTGGGCCACGCCGTGCGGATCTCCCAACGGGTCGAAGACGCCGACCAGGTCGACCTCGGGGTGGGAGCGCAGCACGCGCACGTGGTGCCGACCCATCATGCCCAGCCCGATGACCCCAGCCCGGATCGTGCTCACGACGCCGCCACCTCGATGATCCGATCGACGTCGGTCGGTCGCAGGTGAGGACCGACGGGGAGCGACAGCACCTCAGCACATGCCCGCTCCGTCTCAGGGAGATCCAGTTCGAGGTCGTAGGCGGGGAGGCGGTGAACGGGAGTCGGGTAGTACACGCGAGCCTGGACCTCGGCTGCCTCGAGCCGACCAGCCAAGCGGTCCCGGTCGTCGGACCTGACGGTGTACTGGTGGTACACGTGCACCGCACCGGGTGCCTCGGTCGGCACCACGACCGTGTCCGCCAGGCCCTCGCTGAGCCGGTGTGCGTTGCCGCGCCGGGCCACCGTCAGGTCGGGGAGGCGGCGAAGCTGCACCCGGCCCATCGCGGCGGCGATGTCCGTCATGCGCAGGTTGTAGCCCGCGATCTCGTTCTCGTACTGCCGCTCCATGCCTTGGTTGCGCAGGAGTCGCGCTTGCCGAGCGGCCTCCTCCGAGGTGAACACCGCCATCCCGCCCTCGCCGGTGGTCATGTTCTTCGTGGGGTAGAAGCTGAAGGCAGCGGCGTCCCCCCACGCTCCCGTCGGCGTGCCGTCGAGGGAGGCCGCGTGGGCCTGAGCTGCGTCCTCGACGAGAGCCAGGCCGTGCGTGGCGGCCATCGCTCGCAGGGCGGGCATGGCGGCCGGGTGGCCGTAGAGGTGCACTGGGATGATCGCTGCGGTCCGCTGCGTCACGAGAGATGCCGCGTGGTCGGGGTCGATGCAGAACGTGTCGGCCCGGATGTCGGCAAACACCGGGACGGCGCCGACGAGGACCACCACGTTGGCCGTCGCCGCGAACGTGAACGAGGGGACGATGACCTCGTCCCCTGGCCCGATCCCCAGAGCGAGCAGTGCGAGGTGCAGTGCGGCGGTGCCAGAGCTCAGCGCCACGCAGCGCCGGCCCTCCACGAGGGCGGCGAACTCGCTCTCGAACGCGGCCACCTCCGGACCTTGGGCCAAGCCTCCGGAGCGAAGCACTCGATCGACCGCAGTTCGCTCATCGTCGCCGATCATCGGTTCGGCGATGCGGATCAAGTGATCTCCTCGATGCAGTCGCCTCGGTCGACGAACCTGGACCCGGTGACGGGGCACCGCAAGGTACCCGGATCGGCTGGGTCGAGGCGCGCACCCGTTCGACCGACCCACCCGATGCGGCGCGCCGGGTTGCCCACGACCAGGGCGTAGGCGGGCACGTCAGCCACCACGACGCTGCCGGCTCCCACCAGCGCCCATGCGCCCACATGCACCCCAGCCACCACGACCGACCTTGCACCGATCGCAGCTCCGTCGTCGACTGTGACCCCTTCGCCCATCCAGTCGGCGGCCCCGAGGAGGTACCCCGTGGGGGAGACAGCACGCGGCAGACGGTCGTTGGTCAGGATCACCCCCGGTCCGATGAACACTCCGTCGCCGAGGCGCGCTGGCGCATAGAGCAGGGCGTTGTTCTGGATCTTGCATCTGGCGCCGAGCACCACCCCGGCGTCGACGAAGACGTTCCGTCCGATGGTGCACTCAGCGCCCAGCACAGCGCCGGTGCGGATCTGCGAGAGATCCCAGACGGTGCAGTCCACACCGACCTGCGCACCCTCTTCGACGACGGCCGACGCGGCAACGGTGGTCACGATCGCCAGACGCCGATCAGCGTGCGCAGGAACCCCGCTCCCCAGGCGAGGTGCATGACCGGAAAGGCCAAGACGAACACCGAGGTTCGGGCGCCGCGAGCCCACGGACGCGCGGTCAGCGTTGCCCAGAGGACGGTGCATGGATACCCAGCCGCTGCTGCATGGACGACCGACCGCCCCAGCTCCGTTCGATAGAGCACTGGAGACAACGCCACAGTGCCCACCAGCAGAGGGGCGGCAAGATGACGGAGCTTCAGTGAGTCCGGATGGCGGTGCACCACGTGCGCCTTCCAGCGCCCATACCACCAGAACTGCTTGGCCAGCTCCTTCAGGGATCCGCGCGGGCGATAGAGGGTGACGATGCTCGGATCGAACACGAGCTCGTAGCCGAGCCGCCGAATTCGGTGGTTCAGCTCGTAATCGGAGTTGCGCTCCAGCGACTCGTCGAAGGGCCCGACCTCTTCGAGCACATCCCGCCTGTAGGCGGGATGACCGATCGTGTCGACGGTGCGACGGGTGGTGGCGTACCGAAACGGGGATGCCATGCCGATCGGAGATGTCATGGCCAATCCGATGGCAGTACCGTCAGGATCGTCGCCGGTGTGCCGAAGGATCCCTCCCACCCCACCAGCGCGTGTCTCGGCCAGCGAGCGCACCGAGAGCTCCACGAAGTCGGATCCGACCTCTCCGTGTGAAGACAGCAGCACGATCACCTCGCCAGAAGCTGCTTCGACCCCCCTGTTGAAGGCGGCTGATGCGCGCCCGTCAGGGTTCGAGACCAGTCGGAGCCAGGGACGACCCTCCTGCAATTCCTCGACCAGGTCCAGCGAACCATCTGTCGAGCCGCCGTCTACGACCAGCACCTCCAGCCTCTCCAGCGGGTAGGTCTGGGCTTCGAGGCCCGCGAGGCAAGCCGGGATGCGGGCTCGCTCGTTCAGCATCGGAACGATGATGGATACCGTGGTCGGGCTGATGTCGTCACCTTCCTTTGAGATGCTCATCGACCGCCGCCCTCGCTCCCCAAGACCGACCTCAACGTCCTGCCGATGATGCGAGCGTCGGTGCGGACGTTCTGGTGGCGGAGGTACCAGAACTCGTACTGGAGCTTCTCGAGGGCGTCGGCCTCGTTGCCGGCGTAGCCGTACTTCACCTGGGCCCAGCCGGTGAGGCCGGGGCGGACCAGGTGGCGCAGCCCGTAGAAGGGGAGCTTCTCCGTGAGCTCGGCCACGTAGTGGGGCTGCTCGGGTCGGGGGCCGACCACCCCGAGATCGCCCTTGAGGATGTTGATCACCTGGGGCAGCTCGTCGAGGTGCGTTCTCCGCAGGACCCGGCCGAAGGCGGTGATCCGCGGATCGTCCTCGGTGGTCCACTCGTTGGCGAGGGTTCCGGATCCCTGCGGGGTCATGGTGCGGAACTTGAGGATCGAGAAGGTGGCGCCGCCCTTGCCAACGCGCTCCTGCCGGTAGAACAGCGGGCCCTGGTTCCCGGCCCGGTTGGCCAGCACGACGAGGGGGATCACCACCGCAAGGAGCACGGCGCCGAGGAGGGCCAGCGGGACGTCGATCAGCCGCTTGGTACGTCCATAGCCGGCCCGGTGGACCTCGCCGATGTCGAACAGCATCGAGGCGCGCTCGAGCTCGGAGAGCGGGAGCTTGGCCAGCCACTCCTCGTAGAACAGGGTGAGGGATCGCACCCGCACCCCTTGGGCGTGGAGCTCAGCCGCCTGCGCCACCACGCTCGGCACGTCCTGTGCCTCGCGATCGAGCACCAGCACCGTCGGTGGCTGACCGTGGAGCGCGTCGAGGATCGGAGCTCGCCGATCCGGATCGGCGGTGGCCTCTGCCAGCGAGAAGGCGGCCACGACCGAGGCAGGACGTTCGGGAGAGGCCTGGAGCTCGAGCTCGAGGGCGGCGATCTCGTCGTGGGAGGCCACCACCACGACCCGGTCTCGCGCCTCGGCGCGAGACCGCCCGCCCATGGCCATCCCCACACAGATCCGGTACCAGTCGGGCAGCAGCAGCGCCGAGCCGAACACCACGAAGCGCGGGAGGAGGGCATCGCCGATGAACAGCTGGAGGAGGGAGATGGATGCGGCGGCCGCGAACGCAGCACCCACGGCCGGGCCGAGGGCCGCCTTGCGGGACCGAGGGACGTCGGGCAGGCCGAACCCGTAGGCGAACACGCACAGCAGGCCGGCGTAGGCCACGATCCAGCCGAAGCGGCTGGTGCCGGTGAAGGAGTAGTCGTTGAGCACCCGGGCGTGGAAGAGCGCCAGGCTGAACACGACGACGAGGACCCCTGCGTAGAGCAGGGGTCGGGCGGCGCGCCTCATCGCTCGATCGCCGTTCGCATCGGGTCAAGCATCGGCCCTGGAGGGTCGCTACTCAAGCATCCAGGGTGAGGAGCGGCTTCAGGAACTGGCCGGTGTAGCTGGCCGGGACGCCGGCCACGTGCTCGGGGGTGCCCTCGCACACAAGGGTGCCGCCTCCGCTGCCGCCCTCGGGGCCGAGGTCGATGAGCCAGTCGGCGGTCTTGATCACGTCGAGGTTGTGCTCGATGACCAGCACGGTGTTCCCCTGGTCGACGAGGCGGCTGAGCACGGTGAGGAGCTTGCGGATGTCCTCGAAGTGGAGGCCGGTGGTGGGCTCGTCGAGGATGTAGATGGTGTGGCCGGTGGAGCGCTTGGCCAGCTCGCTGGCCAGCTTCACCCGCTGGGCCTCACCGCCCGACAGGGTGGTGGCGGGCTGCCCGAGGCGCACGTAGCCGAGGCCCACGTCGACCAGGGTCTGCATGTGGCGGGAGATGGCGGGCTGGTTGGCGAAGAACTCCAGCGCCTCCTCGCAGGAGAGGTTGAGCACGTCGGAGACGTTCTTGTCCTTGAAGGTGATGTCGAGGGTGTCGCGGTTGTAGCGGGCGCCCTTGCACACCTCGCAGGGCACGTAGACGTCGGGCAGGAAGTGCATCTCGATCTTGATGGTGCCGTCGCCCGAGCAGGCGTCACAGCGTCCGCCGGCCACGTTGAAGGAGAACCGACCGGGCAGGTAGCCCCGCACCTTGGCCTCTTGGGTGGCCGCGAACAGCTTGCGCACGTGGTCCCACACGCCCGTGTAGGTGGCGGGGTTCGAGCGCGGCGTGCGGCCGATGGGGCTCTGGTCGATGTTGATGACCTTGTCGAGGTGGTCGAGGCCCTCCACGCTCTTGTGCAGGCCTGGCGGGGTCTTCGACTTGTAGATCCGCTGCATGAGCGAGCGGTAGAGGATGTCGTTGACGAGCGTGGACTTGCCCGAGCCCGACACACCGGTGACGGCGGTGAACACCCCGAGCGGGAACTCCACCGTGAGGTCTTGGAGGTTGTGCTCCCGGGCCCCCTTCACCACCAGCTTCTCCTGGCCCGGTGGACGGCGCTTCTCGGGCACGGGAATGGAGCGCTTGCCGGCCAGGTACTGGCCGGTGATGGAGCGCTTGTTCTTGAGCAGCGCCTTGACGGTCCCGGAGTGGACCACCTCGCCGCCGTGCTCCCCTGCCCCGGGGCCGATGTCGACCACGTGGTCGGCCACGGAGATGGTGTCTTCGTCGTGCTCGACCACCAGCAC
>JBPPMN010000134.1:0-22388 GCA_051306055.1 Acidimicrobiales bacterium | reverse complement strand
ACACGGTGGCGGCGCGGATCCCGCGCTCGAGCTCGGTGAAGGGCCGTTCGAGCCACAGCACCTTGAGCAGGTCGCGCCACGACCGCTCGGCCTCCCACGGCATGGCCTCGAGCAGGCCGTGGTAGGTGACGACGAGCATGCGCGCCGTGTCCTCGGCCCGCTCGATCTGCCGACCGGCCCAGAACAGCGACTCCGCGTGGCGGGCCAGCATCAGACCCCCGTCCTCGGGCGCTCGGGGCGGGCGTCGGGGTCGGCCAGCACCCAGGTGTCCTTGCTGCCGCCGCCCTGGCGGGAGTTGACGACCAGGCTGCCCTTGCGCAGGGCCACCCGCGTGAGGCCGCCGGTGATGACCTCCACCTTGTCGCCGCACAGCACGAACGGGCGCAGGTCGATGTGGCGGCCCTCGAGGTGGTCGTCGACCAGCGTGGGGTGGCGCGACAGCTGCACCACCTCCTGCGCGATGTAGTTGCGGGGGTCGGCCTCGATCCGCTTACGCATGGCCTCGATCTCGCCGTCGGAAGCCGACGGGCCGATGAGCATGCCGTAGCCGCCCGACTCCGCCACCGGCTTCACCACCAGCTCGTCGAGGCGGTCGAGCACGGCCTGGCGCTGCTCCTGGTCCCACAGCAGGTAGGTGGGCACGCTGGCCAGGATCGGCTCGGCGCCCAGGTAGTACTTGATCAGCTCGGGGACGTAGGCGTAGACGGCCTTGTCGTCGGCCACGCCGTTGCCCACCGCGTTGGCGATGGTGACGTTGCCGGCCCGTGCTGCGCTCATGAGGCCCGGCACGCCGAGGATGGAGTCGGAGCGGAACACGACGGGGTCGAGGAAGGCGTCGTCGATGCGGCGGTAGATCACATCGACCCGCTTGAGGCCGTGGGTGGTGCGCATCGACACCACGTGGTCGTCGACGACGAGGTCGCGCCCCTCCACCAGCTCCACGCCCATCTGGCGGGCCAGGAAGGCGTGCTCGAAGTAGGCGGAGTTGAACACGCCCGGCGTGAGGACCACCACGGTGGGGTCGGGATCGGCGCCCGGGGGGCTCACGCGGCGCAGGGCGTTGAGCAGCGAGGGGCCGTAGTGGTCGACCGGCCGCACCCGGTGGTCGCCGAACACACGGGGCAGCACCCTCGTCATGGCGGCCCGGTTCTCCAGCACGTAGGACACGCCGCTCGGGTTGCGCAGGTTGTCCTCCAGCACCCGGTAGGTGCCCTCGGCGTCGCGCACGAGATCGATGCCGGCCACCAGGCAGCGGGCCCCGTGGGGCACCGTGATGCCGGCCGCCTCGCGCTGGAAGCCGTCGCTGCTGGCGATGAGCCACTGCGGGATGATGCCGTCCTTGATCACGGCGCGGTCGCCCACGTAGAGGTCGTCGAGGAACCGGTTGAGGGCGGTGACCCGCTGCACGAGGCCCTGCTCGATGTGGTCCCACTCGTCGGAGGGGATGAGGCGGGGCACCAGGTCCATCGGGAACGTGCGCTCGATGCCCTCGCCCTCGCCGTAGACGGTGAAGGTGATGCCGGCCTGGCGGAAGGCGGCGTCGCGCACCCGCTCGCGCTCGGCCAGCTGGTGGGAGGTGAAGCCCGACATGCGCCGCACGAGGGCCTCGTAGTGGGGCCTCGGTGCGCCGTCGTGGGTGACCGCCTCGTCGAAGAACGACTCGGGGTCGTACCCGTCGAAGAGGCCAGTGGTCACGTCGGGAACCTACAGGGCGTTCCTTGCCGATGGGTGGCGATGATCTGTCGCCTACCTGACGTCGCCGCGGTCAGGCCCGTGCGATCAGCACGAACTGCAGGGCTGCCGCCGCCAGGATGACCAGGCCGCACAGGAGGGCCGCAAGGATGAGGCGACGGGTGCTCATGACCCGGCCAGCCTACGCTCGGGAGGCCGGCGACAACGGCTCTCGCGGGCTGTTCGAGGCGATCTTCGTCGACGAGGAGCAGCACGCCGACTGGCTCGAGGCCCAGCTCACGCTGGTGGGGAGCAGGAGGGCGAGGCCAACTACCTGGCCCAGCAGATCCACCCCTCGTAGGAGCGAACCCGCCGGACCAGGCGGCCGGGCTCAGGCGCTGGGCTGCTGGCGGAGCAGGTCGCGGATCTCCGAGAGGAGCACGGCCTCGTCGGACGGTGCCGGCGTTGCCTCCTCGGGGACCTCACCCCGCTTCCGCCGCTCGGCGAGGTGGTTCAGCGGCTTCACCACGAGGAAGAAGATGGCCGCGGCCACCAGCACGAAGTTGATGACGGTGGTGAGCAGCTGGCCCCAGCGCAGCTCGACCGCCTCCGTCCCCGCATCGACGTCAGCGTCCTTCAGGGTGATGGCGAGCTCCGAGAAGTCCTGGCCACCGACCAGCCCGATGATCGGGTTGATGATGTCCTCCACGAACGAGTTGATCACGGCGCTGAACGCGGCGCCGATGACGACGGCCACGGCGAGGTCGACGACGTTGCCGCGCAGAAGGAACTTCTTGAACTCGTCCAGCATGGGTGCTCCTGGGTGGTTGGTGCGGATTGGCCCGCCGATTCCGCCGGTACGGTAATCCCGTACGACGACGAGAGGTTCGTGAAGCCGCATGCGCATCGCCATCACCGGTTCGAGTGGGCTGATCGGCACCGCCTTGCGGGCCTCGCTGGAGGCCGACGGGCACGACGTGGTGCCGGTGGTGCGCTCGGGCGACGGGCCCGGCAGCGTCGTCTGGGACCTCGACGCGGGCACCATCGACGCCGCCGGCCTCGAGGGCCTCGACGGCGTGGTGCACCTCGCGGGTGAGGGCATCGGGGAGAAGCGCTGGACCGATGAGCAGAAGACCCGGATCCGCGAGAGCCGCACCAAGGGCACGGCCCTGCTCACCACCACGCTGGCCGCCCTCGACGCCAAGCCGTCGGTGCTGGTGTCGGGCTCGGCCATCGGGTTCTACGGCGACCGTGGCGACGAGCAGCTCACCGAGGCCAGCGAGGCCGGCACCGGGTTCCTGCCGGAGGTCGTGGTGGCCTGGGAGGCCGCCACCGCGGCGGCCGAAGCGGCCGGCATCCGGGTGGCGAGGATCCGCACCGGCATCGTGCTCGCCGAGCACGGCGGCGTCCTGGAGCGGCTGGCCAAGCTGGCCCGCTTCGGGCTGCTGGGCAAGCTCGGCTCGGGGCAGCAGTGGATGAGCTGGATCAGCCTCCACGACGAGGTGGCCGCCATCCGGTTCCTGCTCGAGCACGACATCAGCGGACCCGTGAACCTGACCGCTCCCGGTCCGGTCACCAACGAGGTGCTCACCAAGGCCCTGGGCCGGGTGCTCAAGCGACCCACGTTCATGCCCGTCCCCAGCTTCGGTCCCAAGCTCCTGGTGGGGTCCGAGCTGGCCGACGCCCTGCTCTTCGAGGGCCAGCGGGTGCTGCCCGAGGTGCTGCAGGAGGCCGGCTTCGAGTTCCGCCACCACGAGATCGAGACGACGCTGCGCGACGTCCTCGGGAAGGAGAGCTGACATGAGCGACGATCAGGTGTCCCGAACCCGCTTCGTCCCGGCCCCGCCCGAGGAGATCTTCGACCTCCTCGCCGACCCCCGGAAGCACGCGCGGATCGACGGTTCTGGCACGGTGCAGAGCGCGGTGTCGGGCCCCGACCGGCTGAGCAAGGGGGCCACGTTCGGGATGAGCATGAAGATGGGCGTCCCCTACCGGATCAAGAACACGGTCGAGGAGTTCGAGGAGGGACGCCGGATCGCGTGGCGCCACGCCGGCCGCCACCGCTGGCGCTACGAGCTCGAGGCCGTCGACGGCGGCACCCACGTGACCGAGACCTTCGACACCTCCACCGTCCCGGCGCCGATGCGTCCGGTCACCAAGCTCCTCGGCAAGAAGAACGGCGACGCCATCGACGCCACCCTCGACCGCCTGGTCGCCCACTTCAGCTGATCGACGGCGGTCCACCCAGGCCAGCCGCAGCCAGCGCCTCGGGACGGCGCGGTCGCAGCTCCAGCAGCAGGTGGAGGAGGGCCGCACCGGTGAGGATGGGCACGACCGCCCGATCGGCCACCGACAGCGGCGCCATGGTGACGGCTGCGTTGAGCACCACCACGGCCGCCGCCGCTCCGGCCGGCACCTCCCGCAGCGCCACCAGGCCCACGAGCAGTGTGGCCACCGCGGCGACGGGCACCCAGAGGTTCGTGCCGCCGTAGGCGGAGTACGGGGTGAAGGCGTCGCCCAGGGAGCAGGCCACCACCGCCCCCAGGAGCACCTGGTGGTGCCGGCCGAGCCGGACCGCACCCCGCCGCACCGCCAGCAGCAGCGCCCCTAGAGGGAGCAGCTGCGCCAGGTGCCAGTAGGAGTTCCACCCACCCATGGCCGCCAGCAGGCTGGTGGCGCCACCAGCGAGGAGCAGCAGGTCGACCCGGGCTCCGGTGGTGTGCGTCCTCCACAGGCCGCGCACCAGGACCGCGGCTCCGACGGCGCCGGCCAGCGGGAGCACGAACCAGCCCGTTCCCGGGTTGCGGGGCCGGGCCGCGAGCCGATCGAGCCAGTCCCCCCACGTGGCCGAGCCCACCAGCAGCCCCGTGGCCACCAGCACGGCCACCGTCCCGGCGGCCGCCCCCACCACGGCCCCCACAGGCCGTCGACGAGCGGCCTCGACGAAGCGGGCCGCCGCCACCAAGCCGGTGGTCTGCGGCTTGGCCACCGCCAGGACCGGTTGCCAGCGCGCCAGCAGCAGGACCGCGGCCAGCACGACGAGGTCGGTCTGGCCGAGGGCCAGGGTCTGACGCGTCGACGAGTGGACCAGCACGGCCGCCACCGCCAGCGCCACCAACCGACGACCTCCGCCCGCCGCCACCAGCCAACCCAGGAGCCCCGCCGAGGCCAGGCTCAACCCGCTGAGCGCCAGCGAGGCCGCCGTCGGGGGCATCGTCGCCAGAGCGCGCAGGGCCAGCAGCGTGGGCGGCGGGTCGTAGAACTCCGTCATCGTCGACGGGCTGCCGAGGGCCTGCTCCTCGGCGAAGAGCCGGTCCTCGTCGTAGGGGGAGACGTCGCGCCCCACCAGCGTGCCCGCCGCGTAGCGGGCGTAGAAGTCGCCGCTGATGCCCCGGAAGCCGCTCTGGCTCTGCACCAGGGTGATGGCCACCGCCGCGCTGAGCGCGCCGATGGCGATGAGGTGTCGCACCCGCCGCGCCATGGCATCCGAGCCTGCCACGCCGTGCGCGCGGCCCAGCGCCAACCGTCAGATCACTTGGGCTGCATGCGCACGCCGCCGTCGACCCGGATGGTCTCGGCGTTCATGTAGCTGTTCGACAGCAGCTCGCAGGCCATCGAGGCGAACTCGGCCGAGGACCCGAGGCGGTCGGGGAACAGCACGTCGCGCTTGAGCTTCTCCTTGAAGGCCTCGGAGGCCTCGCCCTCGCCGTAGATCGGCGTGTCGATCAGGCCGGGAGCGATGCAGTTCACGCGGATGCCGGCGGCCGACAGGTCGCGGGCGATCGGAAGGGTCATGCCGACCACGCCGCCCTTCGAGGCGGAGTAGCTGGCCTGGCCGATCTGGCCGTCGAAGGCGGCCACGGAGGCGACCGTGACGATGGCGCCCTTCTCGTTGTCGGCCAGGGGCTCGTTGAGGCTCATGGCGCTGGCCGCCAGGCGGATGCAGTTGAAGGTGCCGATGAGGTTCACCTCGAGCACCTTCTTGAAGATGTCGAGGTCGTGGGCCGACTCGTACTGGCCGTCGCGCCCGATGGTGCGGGTGGCCCAGCCGACGCCGGCGGCGGTGACGAGGGCTCGCAGCGGTCCCATCTCCTTGGCCGCCTCGACGGCCGCCGTGACCTGCTCGGCGTTGGCCACGTCGGCCTGGGCGAACACACCACCCACGTCGCTGGCCACCGCCTCGCCCTTCTCGGGGTTCATGTCGACGATGACCACCTTGGCGCCCCGCTCGGCGAGCAGGCGGACGGTGGCCTCACCGAGGCCGGAGGCCCCACCGGTGACGATTGCTGAGATGCCGTTCAGATCCATGGGCGCCGACTCTATTGACTGCGCGGTCAAGAGGCGAAACGAGGGTCGTGGACCCGGCAGGGCAGGATGGTCGGACATGCTCCTCGGCGACCGCCTTCCCTCCGACCCCACCCCCGACGCGCTCTTCGACGCCTTCACGGAGTGGGCCACCGACCGCGGCCTCACCCTCTACCCCGCCCAGGAGGAAGCCCTCATCGAGGTGGTGTCGGGCGCCAACGTGATCGTGGCCACACCCACCGGCTCCGGCAAGAGCCTGGTGGCGGCCGGCGCTCACTTCGCCGCCCTGGCCCGCGGCGAGCGCAGCTTCTACACCGCACCGATCAAGGCACTGGTGAGCGAGAAGTTCTTCGACCTCTGCGCCATCTTTGGGCGGGAGCGGGTGGGGATGATGACCGGCGACGCGGCCGTGAACCCCACTGCGCCGATCATCTGCGCCACCGCCGAGATCCTGGCCAACCTCGCACTGCGCGACGGCACACGCGCTGAGGTGGGCCAGGCCGTGATGGACGAGTTCCACTTCTACGCCGAGCCCGACCGCGGGTGGGCCTGGCAGGTCCCGCTGCTGGCGCTCCCCCAGACCCAGATGGTGCTGATGTCGGCGACGCTCGGCGACGTCACCCGCTTCGAGGGCGACCTCACCCGTCGCAACGGCCGACCCACCACCACCGTGCGCTCCGCCGAGCGGCCCGTCCCGCTCGACTACACCTACCGCACCACCCCCGTGCTGGAGACGCTCGACGAGCTGCTCACCGGTGGCCAGGCGCCCGTGTACATCGTGCACTTCACCCAGGCCTCGGCCATCGAGCGGGCCCAGGCGCTGATGAGCACCAACCTGGCCACACGCGACGAGAAGGACCGCATCGCCGAGATGATCGGCGACTTCCGCTTCGCCACCGGGTTCGGCAAGACCCTGTCGCGGTTCGTGCGCAGCGGGGTGGGCGTGCACCACGCCGGCATGCTCCCGAAGTATCGACGACTGGTGGAGCGCCTGGCCCAGGCGGGGCTGCTGAAGGTGATCTGCGGCACCGACACCCTCGGCGTCGGCATCAACGTGCCCATCCGCACGGTGCTGTTCACCGCGCTCTCGAAGTACGACGGCACCCGCACCCGCCAGCTCACCGCGCGGGAGTTCCACCAGATCGCCGGCCGGGCGGGCCGGGCCGGCTTCGACGATGCTGGCTCGGTGGTGGTGCAGGCGCCCGAGCACGTCACCGAGAACGAGAAGGCCCTGGCCAAGGCGGGTGACGACCCGAAGAAGCGGCGCAAGGTGGTGCGCAAGAAGCCGCCCGAGGGCTTCGTGTCGTGGGGCGAGGCCTCCTTCGACAAGCTGGTGACGGCGGAGCCGGAGACCCTCACGTCGAGCTTTGCGGTGAGCCACTCGATGCTGATCAACGTGCTCGACCGGCCGGGCGACGGCTGCGCCGACCTGCGCCGGCTGCTCACCGACAACCACGAGCCGCGCCCGGCCCAGCGCACCCACATCCGCCGCGCCATCGGCATCTACCGGTCGCTGCTGGCCGCCGAGGTGGTGGAGCGGCTGCCCGAGCCCGACGACCGTGGTCGACTCGTGCGGGTCACCATCGACCTGCAGGCCGACTTCGCTCTCAACCAGCCGCTGGCGCCGTTCGCCCTGGCCGCCTTCGACCTGCTCGACCGCCAGAGCCCCGACCACGCCCTCGACGTGATCTCGGTGGTGGAGGCCGTTCTCGACGACCCCGGTGTCGTGCTGGCCGCTCAGAAGAACAAGGCCAAGGGCGAGCTGGTGGCCGAGCTGAAGGCGGCCGGCGTGGAGTACGAGGAGCGCATGGCCCGCCTCGAGCACGTCACCCATCCGCAGCCGCTGCTCGACGTCCTCACACCTGCCTTCGAGATGTACCGGCAGAGCCAGCCGTGGGTGGCCGACCACCCGCTGGCACCGAAGTCGGTGGTGCGCGACCTCTGGGAGCGGGCCATGACCTTCGCCGACTACGTGCAGCACTACGGCCTGGCCCGGGCCGAGGGCACGCTGCTGCGCTACCTGTCGAGCGCCTACAAGGCACTGGTGCAGACGGTGCCCGAGGCGGAGAAGACCGACGAGCTCTACGACCTCACGGAGTGGCTGAAGGAGCTGGTGCGCCAGGTCGACTCCAGCCTCCTCGACGAGTGGGAGGCCCTGGCCCACCCCGAGGCGCTGGTGCCCGACGCCGAGCAGCCCATCGACCACACCCCGCCCCCCGTCACCGCCAACGAGCGAGCCTTCCGGGTGCTGGTGCGCAACGAGCTCTTCCACCGGGTGGAGCTGGCGGCCGCCCGGCGCTTCGGCGCGCTGGGCGAGCTCGACGGCGACCACGGCTGGGGCGAGGAGCGCTGGCGGGAGGCGCTGGCGCCCTACTTCGAGGAGCACACCTCCATCGGCATCGACGTCACCTCCCGCAGCGCCGCGTTCGTGGAGCTGGAGGAGACGGGGCGACGGTGGACGGTCCACCAGGTGCTCGACGACCCGGCGGGCCACCGCGAGTGGGTGCTCACCGCCGAGGTCGACCTCGACGCGTCCGACGATTCGGGGGTGGCGGTGGTGCGCATGGTCGCCGTCACCCGCCGCTGAAGCCCACCGCCGGTTGGGCCGGGGGTCAGAGGTCGAGCTGGAGCAGCACGAGGTCGACGGGTCGGCCGCCCTTGCGCCCCACCCCCGGCAGGTGGGCGACCGGCCGGAACCCGAAGCGCTCGTGGAACCGGGCCGAGCCGTGGTTGCCGGCGTCGAGGCCGGCGATCAGCACCGCCTTGCCCATCTCTCGCAGCCGTTCGATGAGCGCACGGAGCAGCGCGTCGCCCACCCCACGGCCTCGGTGGGCCACGTCGACGTGGATCGTGTGCTCCACGGTGAGGTGGTAGCCCGGCCACGGTCGGAACGGCCCCACGGAGTCGAAGCCCACCACCGCCCCGTCGATGGTGGCCACCAGCACCGGCCAGCCCTCGGCGGCCTTGGCGGCCAGCAGGGCCCGTCGCTCGTCGAGGGGCTCGGGATCGTCTCGCCAGATGGCCGAGGAGCTGGCCAGCACATCGTTGTAGATGGCGTTGATGGGTGCCGCGTCGTCGGGCTCCGCGTCCCGGATCACGATGGCCAGGGCATCGTCGGGGGGCGCCACGGCGTGAGCGTACCGGCGCTGCGGCGGCGCCTTCCCAAGCAGCTCGCCGTGGTCCGGCGTGGCGCTAGGTTGCCGCCATGCCCGACCGCGACGGAGCCGACCGATGAGCCGGCTCGAGGAGCTCGGCGAGCAGGACGGCTGGCGCTGCTGGCTGTGCGACGAGCCCGTCGACCCCACCATGTCGGTCAACGACCAGCGCGGGCCGAGCGTCGACCTCCGCACCACGAAGTCGAAGGCCAAGGCGAAGGGGAAGGGCGACGCCCAGGAGCGGCTGGCCCATCGGGGCTGCAACACGGGCAAGGGCGCGGTGGCACCGGTGATCCCGTGGCCTGACCACCTCTTCGTGGTCGATCCCGCCCCGATCCTCGCCAGCGTGGAGCGGCTGGAGCGCAAGGGTGGTCGCGAGGTGATGGCCCGCTGTCCCACGGCCGCCGATGCCGAGGAGGCCGCCGCCTGGCTGGCCGACCGAGTCGGCCGGTTGGCACCCGACCTGCCGCTGACCACCGAGGTCGAGCCCGGCGGCGGCCAGCACCTGCTGGTGCTGCGCACCTAGAGGCTCGGAGCGACCCGCCGGGTGCCGCGTGTCAGGGCTCGAGGGTGAGCACCTGATCGAGCCCGGTGGTCTCGATCACCCGCACCACGATCTTCGACGGGCGGCGCAGGACGAGCGTGCGGCCGCTGGCGGCGGCCTGGGCCAGCACGGCCAGCCCCGAGCTGTCGATGAAGGTGACCCCGCCGACGTCGAGAACGATCGGTCCGTCGCCGGTTGCCAACAGGGGCTCCAGCGCGGCAGCGAGCTCACCGGCGGTGGCCAGATCGACCTCGCCGGCCACCTCCACCACCGGCGGGTCGCCCTCGACCACGGTGGTCGAGAAGTCATCACGTGCGTCGGTCATGGCCGCACGATAGGCGGTGCGCCTGCGGCGGCCATCTGCACGACCAGCAGGGCCACGTCGTCGAGCTGCTCCGCCGCCGGCACCAGCGCCTCGAGGAGCGCATCGCTGAAGTCGTGGGGCTTCAGATCGGCCAGCGCCTCGGCCACCACGCAGAGGCGCTGCATGCTGGCATCGAGCGGCTCGTCGCGTCGCTCGACCACACCGTCGGTGTAGAGCAGGAGCACGTCACCTGGACCGAGGTGCTGCTCGTGGACGGGCGGCACCCACTCGGGTCGCACCCCGAGCGGCGGCAGCCCCGGCTCGTCGAGGAGCCGGGCACCGTCTTTCGTGAGCAGCACCGGGGGCGGGTGACCGGCCCGCGCCCAGCGCACGTTGGAGGTGGTGAGGTCGATGACCGCGCAGACCACGGTGGTGCAGAAGGCGTTGGGGATCAGCGCCACCTGCTGGCTGACGGCCTGCACCAGCGGGCCAGGGTCGCGGCGCAGGGGGGCGATGGCCTGGAAGGCGGTGCGGAGCCGGCCCATGGCCGCCGCTGCCTCCATGCCGTGGCCGACCACGTCGCCCACCACCAGCAGCACCTGGTGGTCGTCGAGGAGCAGCACGTCGTACCAGTCGCCACCGACGGTGGCCCGCTGGGCACCGGGCCGGTAGCGGGCGGCGATGGCCAGGCCGTCGACGCTCGGGAGCTGCCCCGGGAGGGCAGCGTGCTGGAAGGCGAGGGCCGCCTGGTGCTCGGCGTCGTAGCGCCGGCCGCGCGCCAGTGCCCGGGCGGCCAGCACGCCCACGGTCTCGAGCAGCGCCCGCTCATCGTCGTCCCACAGGTGCACCCGGCTGTACGACACGGCCAGCACCCCCGCCACGTCGTCGGCGGCCAGCGGGAGGAGGGCCACCGCCCAGCCGTCGCCCGCCAGCGCCGAGACCGCCTCGTCGTGGCGCCACAGGAGCGGTGACGAGAGCCAGGCCGGTTCGCGGCCCGTCAGCGTGGCCTCGACGATCGACCCGCTGCCACCCACCGGCAGCCTGGCGTCGCCCTGGTCCGCCCCCGGCCCGGAGCGCAGCAGCACGAGGTCGCCGTCGCCCTCATCGGTGGCCACCACCACGCTGGCCGCGCCGGCGGCGGTGGGGAGGTGGTCGACCAGCGCAGCCACGACGTCGTCTCCGGACAGCGCTCGGGCCAGCCGGCCGGCCACCTCCTGCACGGCCCGGGTGCGCTCCTGACCGGTGGCGAGCAGGGCGTTGGCGCGCGCCACCCGCCGCTGGTGCCGCACGGTGACCGTGACCAGCGCGACGAGGGCCAGGATGGCCGCGCTCCCGCCGACGGCGACGAATCGGGCCAGGGTGAGGTCAGCCCTCGGCCCGCCCGTGATCGTCAGCATCCAGGGCGGGTCGACCACGACCACGGAAACGACAGCTGAGCGGCTCCCCGCCTCCACCGGCGGGCCGAGGACGACCTCGTCGCCGTCGGTCACCGTGGCGGAGTAGCCCTCTCCCACCGCGGGCTCGAGGGCGTCGACGAGGCGGTCGACCGGTACCCGCGTGATCACCAGGCCCCGCGCCGTGGATCGCGTCGCCCCACGATCGATGACAGGGTGCGCCACCGTGAGCCCGGGGATGGCTCCATCGCCCAGGTCGAGGTGCCGGCTGAACGTGGGCCCCTCGGACTGCAGCGCAGCCGTCAGCGCCGCCTGGTGGGCAGGGTCGGCTCCGAAGTCCGAGCCGAGCGCTGGACCATCGGCGCCCTCCGGCTGCACGGACAGCACCTCGAAGCCGGTTCCAGCGTCGTCGACCGCCAGCAGCATGAGGTCGTCGAGGACGCCCAGCCCGAGGACGTCGCCGGCGAAGCGCTCGAACGTCGCCACCGACAGCTGTCCGTCGGGGCCCACGATCGTGGCCGCGCCGACCAGGCTGTCGACGTCGCGCCGCAGCTCGCTCTCCAGCAGGGCATCGCCGCGCTCGGCCGCCATCTCGAGCCGCTCGTCGGCCCGGCGGATGGCTTCGGCGCGGGCCAGCACCGCGCCGGCCACCGTGACGGCGAGCAGCCCGAGGAAGGCCAGCGCGAAGAGCCAGGTCTGGGCCCGCTGGCGACCCCGTTCGGGTCGCGGCCGCCCCTTTGGGCCTCGACTCGGCGGGGTCGGCACATCGGGACAGTACAGCGTCGTCGTCACTCGGCTGCGACGTCCGGCGGCTCAGCCGCGCGGGACGCCCTAGCGGCGACGGTGCGTGACGCCGGCCATGACCATGGCGCAGCTCACGCAGAGCGACCGGCCAGCCGCCACGAGGTGACAGCTGGCGCAGCTGCCCTGCCGGCAGCGGTCGCAGCGACCCACGACCGGGGTGGTGGGGTGCTTCCCGCACCCGTCGTGGGCGGCGTCCGACGTCGGTCGTCGATGGCGAGGTCGCAGCGGCATCGTCGTGGTCCCTCCATGATCCTGTCGAGGCTGGACGGCCCAGCGGCCACCCAGCGCACGCTCCGCCCGGACGGTGGGGTCATCGCCGGCACAGCGCTGGCCGATATGGGCAGCTCCAGGTGTTCTGCCGGCCGACGAGCGAGCGGCCGCCCGCGCAGCTGCTCCCGTGGCGACCCCTTCGGGTCAGGACTGGCCCACTGCGTCGCGAGCGCGCGCCAAGACCGCCGCAGAGGCGCTGTGGTCGCCGAGGGCTCGATACGCCTCGGCCAGCACGAGGTAGCTGGGCTCGTAGTAGGGGTCGACGGCGAGCGCAGGGCGGACGGCGTTGATCGCGTCGGCCGGCTTCCCCAGCACGACCAGCAGCTCCGCCGCCCGGCACGCGGCTCGCACCAGACGGCTGCGGACGTGGATCCGCTCGAGATCGAGCCACCCGTAGTCGAGGTCGGCAGCGAGGTCGCCGCGCCAGCGCTCGATGGCGGCCAGCAGAAGAGGTAGCGCCTGGCGAGGATGTCCAGCTCGCTCGGCGACCTCCGCCTCGTCGAGGAGCGTCCGTACCTGCCACAGGTCGACCTCGAGCGAGGCATGGAGAGCGATCCGCTGTCCATCGGTCCGCACGAACCAGGGTGCATCCCCTGCGCCGCGCTCGGGTTCGAGCACGGTGTGGAGGTAGTTGAGGGTCGTGCGGAGGTTCTTGGCGGCCCGCTCGGCTCCGAGGTCGGGCCAGAGCGCGCCCGCCGCGCGATCGCGGGTGCTGTGAGGGTTGAGCGCCATCCAGCACAGCAGCGCCCGGACGCGCTCGCGGCGCCAGTTCGGATCCGAGGTTGCGACGCCAGCGAAATCGACCTCGGCATGGCCGAGGAGTCGAAGCATCGGCGGGGTCCGTGGCGGTGTCGGGGCGCGGGCGAGCACGTCGCGGGCGGCGTCCCCGAGCCGGTCGTGTTCGCTGTAGCCCTGCAGGGCCTGCCGGGCCGGCTGCTGCCAGTGCTCGGCGAGCCACGCGGCCAGCCTGCGCCCCTCGTGGCGATTCGCGCGCACACCGTGGAGGGCCAGCTCTGTGCACCAGCGCATCGGCAGGTGCGCCGCGACGATGCCGGGTTCGGGCCACGGCATGCTGCTGATCGGGCCGAGGTCGTCGAGCTCCCGGGCGCAGGTGAACGCCGCCACCACGGTCCGCACGGCCGCGTGGATCCCCTGCATCGGCGCTGCGGTCCAGTACGGACGGGTGGTCGGAACGAGGACGTACGGCACGCTGAACAGGTTGCGGAACACCTGCTCGCTGACGCCCTCCCCGAGGGGGAGCATCTCGATGATCGACGTCAGCTGCTTGGCGACACCGTCCTCGTCGCCCTCACCGAGATCGATCATGAGGCCGAGACCGACGACCTGCACGTGCACCAGATCACCGGGAGCTCCGCCCGCGTGGGCCTCGGCTTCGGCCAAGGCCTCCCGCGCCGCAGCGGTGTCGCCAGCGAGCGCACTCATCAGGCCGCGCCACGCCCCAGCGATGAAGCGGTCACGGGCACCGTGACGGGCTGAGGGCCCTCGGGGCGCAGCGGCGATCGCCAGCTCCGGATGGCCGGCATACCACGTGCACTGCGACTCCGTGATGAGCGCGCCGGGGATTGGCACTGGCAGCGTGTCGATCTCGCGAGGCACGACGGTGAGCGCCTCGGCGGCCCGACCGAGGCTCACCAGTGCGTTGGCGATGAGGTGGCGCCAGGTCGTGCGCCAGATGGGAGGGAGCGCATCGCCATCGACCGCTTCGAGCGCAGCGAGCTGACGATCAGGCCGCCCGGCCGCCAGTGCCTCCCACGCTCGGCCGATCGAGACGAACGGACCCGCCGGCGGGTACTTCTCCGCCAGTCGAGCCACCCGCTCGTTGAACTGGGCGACATCGTGGGCCACGCCCCCCACCCGGGTGACGTAGCCCAGCTGGGTCAGGGCGACGAGCTCGAGCGCAGGGTCGTCGAGCTCCTCGAACTGCCGAGCCGCTTGGTCGAAAAGCTCGATGGCGGCGGGCGAGCTCTGGTCTCGCTCCCGCTCGAGGAGGCCGTCGAGCAGCACCCCGACCGCGGAGCCCAGCATCCGATCGGGGAGCGTCGAGCGCCACCGTCGGAGCTGATGGGCACTGAGCCCGCCCCCGACCCCATGCTCGACAGCAGCAGAGATGCTGTCCACGACGTCCTCCCACGCCCCGGCGGCGCTGGCGAGGTCGATCGCCCGGTCGATCTCGCGCCGGTTGCGGGCAACCCCAGCCGCGGCGAGAGCGGCCGCCATGCGCTGCTCATCGTCGAGCTCACCCGCCAGCAGGTCGACCCACAGGTCGTGGAGCTGGGCCCGATCGGCCGACCACCGCACCAGCGGAAGATCGACCACGAGCTGCTCGAGGGCGCAACCGGCCACCGCCCGCGCGAGCTCGTCGTCGCCACCGCCGACGTGGGCGAAGGCGGCCAGCGCAGTCCGCCGCTCCCTCGACAGGCCCGCAAGCGCCTCCTCGGCGAGGTAGCGACGCGACCGTGCGTCGGTGCCCGTGGTGGCCAGCTCCAGGAACGCGGGCCACCCGTCGGCGGAGGCCAGCGAGGCCACGTCGACGCCGCGCAGGTTCGCGAACTCGATCACCTCCTCGGGGGTGAGGAGCAGCTCGCCTTGGCCGATCTCCTCCAGCTGGCCGCTGGCGTCCAGCCGGGCGGTGCTGAACAACGGCGCAGTCCGTCCAGCCAACAGCACGTGGCCGTTGGCGGGGAGCGATTCGATCAACCGCTCGATCGCCGGTGCTCGTCCGAGCACGTGCGCATCGTCGACCACCAGGCACACCTCGCGGGGTGCCGCCGCAAGGACCAGCTCGCCCAGGCGATGGAGCGGATCGTGGTCGGCCGAGCCGGGATCGGCGCCCATCCCGAGGGCCACCACGTCGACGATGCCCCTCAGGAGCCGACCGCCATCCTGGTCGGCGGTGGTGCACGGGTACCAGACGTCGACGTGGTCGGTCTCCGCCTGCATGGCGTGGGCCAAGAGCGTCGTCTTCCCGCTTCCACCACCGCCGGTGAGCGTCGTCAGCCGCACCTCGAAGCGGCGCCGCAGGCGCTCGACGAGGCGAGGTCGCCAGACCAGCGCCCGGAGAGGCGAGGCGCCGTGCGCCGCGACCGACATGGCCCGACGATAGGTCAACCGGCCACCGCCACGAGCTGGAGAACGGAGCCCATCTGGGCATCGCTGACGTCTCGCTGTCGCTTCCCGGCTAGTCGTTCACCCATGCACCCGTTGACGTCAGCACGAAGGATCATCTGCCTCTCGCTCACCGTGGGGCTGCTCCTGTGGGTGCCTCCGGCGGGGGCCCAAGAGCCACCCTTCGACCCAACGCTCGCGGAGGAGCTGCTGGCCGAGGCCGGCTGGATCCACGACACCGAGGTCCATGTGCTCCAGCCGAGCGAGATGCGCTCTCTCACGACAGGCGTTCCCGTCGATCCGTCCGAGGTGTCCAACGAGCTGCTGTACGGGGGTGTCACGCTCTTCGACCTCGGCGGCCAGGTCCCGACGCCGGACGACTTCGCCACCCCGAACGTCGATCTCCTCAACGACATCGTCCAGGGAGACGCCGCCTGGTTCAGCCGCCAGCCGGGGCTCCAGCTGGTGTGGTTCGTCACCTCGACCTCGCTGGAGGGCACCGGCGCGCTGGTCGCTGAGGTGTCGGTCGGCTACGCACTACCCGGCCAGGAGCTCCTGGAGGAGAACCCGATGTTCCCGTTCGACACCTTGATCGGGCGGAGCAGCAGCTTGAGCATCGCTCGGTTCGAGGGTCGTGACCTGCGGACCCACGCCGTCGTGTCAGAGGGCCGGTTCAACCCGACGGCGGACCTCCTCCCGGCCTTCGCGGGCTACACGGACGACGGCGTGCTCTGGGCGACGATCCTCCCGGCCACGGCAACCAACGTGCAGCTCCAGGTGTCCCAATCGCTCGACGGCACGGCCACCGGCTTGGCGGCGTCGACTGCGCTGCTCGATCCGCCCGTCGACGTCGTACGGCTCGGCGACGAGGGCGTGCCGTCGGGCGCCAACCTCGAGGCCCTCGCCACAGCGTTCATCACCGAGGCGTCGTTCGGCGGCGAGACGGCACCGGTCGGCGAAGCCCCTGTCGAGGCTCCACCGGTCGCCGACGACGACGCCGCTGGCGAGGGCGGGGCCGGAGCCGAGGTGGCCGGCGACGATGCTGGATCGGCCCCTGGTTGGCAGTGGGGTCTCGTGCCGCTCGTCGTCCTCGGCATCCCCATCGGATGGCGATGGACCAGGCGGCGGGCGTCCAACGCCCCTGCCAGCCCAGGCGCGAAGGTCTACGGGCCCGCGCCTCCCGAGACCGACGAGGAGCGGTTCGCCAAGGGGTTCGCCTCCCAGGGGGAGATCACACCGGAGATGGCTGAGTGGAGCCTCGCCGCCGACCTTGCTCTCTCGCGGCGCTTCGGCGGCAACGTCCAGGGGCAATGGGTCTTCCCACACGGTGAGCGCTCGGTGATCCCGACGGGCGACCCGCTCCCAGAGGGCGCCACCGTCGTTGGGCCGGATCCCGACGGCGACGGGACGGTGGTCACCTCCGTGTCCCCGCGACGGGAGTACCGGATCGGCGCCGATGGCAGCTTCCTCGGCTTGTACGCGTACGACCGGACTCCTGCCGCCACCGTGCTGATCGTGACGCACGAGCAGAACGAGTCGACCCACTGGTTCCCGGTGACCAATGCCCACGCCAGAGACGAGTCGTCAGCGCGGATCTTCACCTCGATCACCTCGGCGGCCAGCGAGGACGACCTCGCCCCGATCCGCGCCGATCATGGCGGCGGGCTCCATCTCGACGGCGACCTCAGCCAGCCCGACCCGCGCTGGGTCGATGTGGAGCCGAACGACCTCGAGGAGTCGATGGCGAGGATGGCCGATCGACTCCACCGCGATGGGATCGTCGCCCCATGGGCGAACGACGAGAGCCACCCCCTCAACCCCCTGAACAAGCACCGGCGGTCGATCCTGCTCCCGCAGGGCCGTGCCCCCAAGCGGTGATCCGCGCTGCTCAGGAGCTCCGACAAGGACGGCCAACCGCGAGCGCCGGTCGCTGACCGACCTCAGATGAGAGGACACGGGCCGCCACCGAGCCGCGTGCTGGATCGACGCTGGAGCCTCACCACGATCCCCATCCGCCGCCTCCCGGCGTCAGCATTCGCAGGACGTCGCCGGCTGCGAGGCGGAGCGTGCACTTGTCGGGCAGGCGCTCCGCTCGGGCTCCGTCGCCTTGCGGCACCAGCCAGTTCTCCCCTGTCGCTCCGGGTTGGCCTCCGGCCAGGCCCCACGGCTGGCTCACGCGACGCTCGGTGATCAGCGACACCGTGACATCCTCGAGCATCAGCAGGTCGCGCTCGATGCCCTCACCCCCGGGATGCTCGCCGGCGCCGCCGCTGCCCTGCCGGAGCCGGTAGCGCAGCACCCGCATCGGGTAGGCCCGCTCGAGGGCTTCGATGGGGGTGTTCTTGGTGTTGGTCATGGCAGTGTGGAGGCCCGATTGGCCGGGCCGATGGGGCTGGCCGCCCTCCCCGCCGGCGATGGTCTCGTAGTAGACCCAGCCGTCGCCGCCGACGAGCAGGTTGTTCATGGTGCCCTGGCCGGCCGCCCCCACCCGGTCGGGCTGGGCCTGGGCCAGCGCACCGAGGCACACGTCGGCCACCCGCTGGCTGACCTCCACGTTTCCCGCGCCGACCGCCGCTGGGAACCGGGCCGCCACCAAGGTGCCCTCCGGTGCGATGACGTGCACCGGGCGGAGAGACCCACCGTTGGCCGGGATGGTGGGATCGACGGCGGTGCGCAGCGCGAAGGCCACGGCGGAGACGGTGACCGCCTCCACGGCGTTCACGTTGCCCGGCGACTGCGGGTCGGTGCCAGTGAAGTCGAAGGTGATCTCGCCGCCGTGCACCGTGACGGCCACCTCGATGTGGGCGGGCTGCTGCTGGGCGGCGGCCGAGCCGGTGGAGTCGAGCACGTCGGCGAAGCGCCACGTCCCCTCGGGCAGCGCCGCCAGCACGGCCCGCATCCGCCGCTCGCCGTAGGCCACCACCTCGTCGAAGGGCTGGTCGGACAGCTCGAGCAGGCGCCGCGCGCCAACCACGTTGGCGCCCACCTGGGCGTCGAGGTCGCCGGCTCGCTCCTCGGGCGTGCGGGAGGCGGCCAGCAGCAGGCGGCGCAGCTCCGGGCTGTAGCGGGTGGGCGGGATCCGGAGGCCCTCCTGCTGGATCTCGGTGGCGTCGGCGGGGAGCGAGCCGGGAGCGGCACCGCCCACATCTGCGTGGTGGGCCCGGTTGGCCACCCAGCCCACCAGCCGGCCGCCGGCGAAAGCGGGGGTGACCACCGTGATGTCGTTGAGGTGGGTGCCGCCGGCGAAGGGGTCGTTGACCACCACGTGGTCGCCCGGGCCCAGGTCGCGGTAGGCGTCGATGGCGGCTCGCACGGAGGCCGGCATCGACCCCAGGTGCACGGGGATGTGCTCGGCCTGGGCCAGCAGGTCGCCGGCCGCGGTGAAGACGGCGGCGGAGCAGTCGGCGCGCTCCTTGATGTTCGGGCTGGCGGCCGAGCGGCGCAGCACGGCACCCATCTCGTCGGCGATGCCACCGAGCCGGGAGACCAGCACCTGGAGGCCGGCGGGGTCGAGGGTCACAAGCCCTCCCGCCGCAGCACCAGGGCACCGGCTGCGCCCGGCTCAGCCCGCCAGCCCTCTGGCACCCAGATGGTGCAGTCGGGCTCGGCCAGCGCCACCGGACCGACGGCGCCGGGCCGGTCGGGCGCCGGGAGGTCTGCCGCCCCGAGGGGGGCCGGTCTGGTGGCGGTGGCCCGGACGGCCACCACCTCGACGGCGGCGCCGGGCCGGTCGAACCCGTTGCGGAGGCGGTGCGCCTCGTGGAACTGGTCCACGTCCGGCACCGTGAGCTCGTGGCTCTGGCCCACGTAGCGGCAGTCGAGGCTGGTGGTCGCCGCGGCGCCGGGCCCCACCAGCGCCGCCGCCTGCTCAGCCAGATCGTCCCGGGCCGTCGCCAGGTCGGTGTGGTCGCCGGGCGTGGGCCACGACCGCACCAGGTCGCGCTGCTCCGGCGAGGTGAGGAGCCCCACCGCCGACAGGACGCCGGCGCGGGCCGGCACGATCACCGCAGCCATGTCGAGGGCGGCGGCCAGGGCGCAGGCGTGCAGCGGTCCGGCGCCGCCGAAGGCCACCAAGGCCAGGGAGCGCGGATCGACCCCGCGCTCCACGGAGACGGCCCGCAGGGCCCGCTCCATCGCGGCGTCGATCACCTCGATCACCCCGAGCGCGGTGAGCCCGGCCCGGTCGAGGGCGGACGCGGCCGCCGCGGCGTCGAGGGTCAGGCCGCCGAAGGTCGAACCGGCGGGGATGCGGCCGGCCGCCAGATCGGCGTCGGTGACGGTGGGCTCGGTGCCGCCAACGCCGTAGCAGGCCGGCCCGGGCCGGGCTCCCGCGCTGCGCGGGCCCACCACCAGCGCCCCGCCGGGATCGAGAGCGGCCAGCGAGCCCCCGCCGGCGCCGATGGTGTGGATGTCGAGCGAGGGGAAGCGCACCGGATGACCGCCCACCGAGCGCTGACCGGCGGGCTCCGGGGCCCCGCCGAGGACCAGGCACACATCGGTGCTGGTGCCCCCCATGTCGAAGGTGATGGCGTCGGGGTACCCGTTGGCCAGGGCCGCAGCCGCCCCCGCGCGCACCCCGCCGGCGGGACCCGACAGCAGGAGGGCCGCGGGCAGGTCGGCCGCCGCGGCCACCGGCAGCAGCCCTCCGGCCGACGTCATCACCGCCACGTTGGTCGCCACCTCCGCGATGCCCTGGAGGTAGGCCCGGCACAGAGGCCGCAGCGACGCGTTGAGCACCGTGGTGACCGTCCGCTCGTGCTCGCGCACCTCCGGCGACACCTCGTGCGAGCAGGTCACGTCGTGGCCCAGGCCCCGGAGGGCCCCGGCCACCTGCTGCTCGTGGGAGGGGTCGAGGTCGGCGTGGAGGAGGCACACGGCCACCGCCGCCACATCGGTCGGGATGGCGGGCAGCCCAGACAGGTCGATCGGCTCCAGCTCGGCGCCGTCGTGAGCCAGGCGCCCGCCCACCTCGAGGCGGTGCTGGCGGGAGACCAGCGGCGGGGGTCGGGTCATGGAGGTGTCGTAGAGGGAGGGCCGGTCCTGCCGGGCGATCTCGATGAGGTCGCGGAGGCCCGCGGTGGTCACCAGCGCCACCCGTGCGCCCGTGCCCTCCAGCACGGCGTTGGTGGCCACCGTGGTGCCGTGGGCCAGGTGATCGGGGGTGACGGCGCCGGAAAGCTCGCTCACGCCCCGACGCACGGCGGCGCCCGGGTCGTCAGGGGTCGAGAGCACCTTGGTGGCGCGACCGTCGTCGCCGACGACGTCGGTGAAGGTGCCCCCGGTGTCGGCCCCCACCCTCATCACGTAGGAACCTACAGCCAGCGCGCGATCATGCCGGGATGGCGCGCTCCTGGTTTCGCAAGCGCCGGGGCGGCGACGACGACACCGGCCCCTCGCGGCCGGGCCCGGATCGGGCCCACCTCGACGACGACGAGCACGCCTGGTGGGCCCAGCGGGAAGTGGCCGAGGTGTGGACGCCCCGACCACGGCGGGGCCACGACACCGAGGCCAAGCCCGACGATGAGCGCGACATCCTCGCCGAGCACTTCGGCGACGACTGGCGCACCAGCTTCGGCTTCACGGAGCCCACCGCGGAGGAGCTCGACGCGGCCGCCGCCGCCGAGCAGCAGGCCCTCGACGACCAGGACCCCTACAAGGTGCTGCAGGTCGACCCTACGGCGTCGTGGGAGGAGATCGTGGCGGCCCACCGCCACCAGGCGCGGGTGCACCACCCCGATCGCCTCTTCGGCCAGTCTCCTGAGGAGGTGGCGGCCGGGGAGGAGCGCATCCGCGTGATCAACGCCGCCTACCAGGAGCTCCAGGTCCGGCGGGGCAAGTAGCGCGACCGGGCGCTCAGGGGTGCACCAGCAGCACCTGCTCCGGGCCGAGGCGGTCCTCCAGCGACCGCACCAGCCGGCCGATCGCCGCGTCCTCCTGGTCCCACACCACCACGGCGGCGTCGACCTGACGGGCCAGCCAGTCGTCGCGCTTGCCCAGCGCGATGCCCGCCGCCTGCTTCGACGCCGGCACCTTGCGGTCGAGGGTGATGGTGGCGGCGGCCCCGGCCAGGGTCTCCGCGAACCGGGCCCGCGAGGCCGGCGGCCACGGCGAGTCGGGCTCGGGGTAGGGCAGGACCGCCACCAGCGGGAGCCCCTCGGCGAGCGCGGCCTCTGCTCCCAGCTGCTCCGCCCCGAGACGCAGCCCCGACACCACGTGCAGCGGGCCGTCGACCTCCACCAGACCGACCAGCAGCTCTCCGAGCCGGGTCCGGACCCCGTCGGCGATGGCGTTGTCTCCGTAGCCGCCCAGCTCGCCCGGACGGTGGCCAGCAACCAGCACCAGCCGACCGTCGGGCAGGCGCCGGTCGCGTCCCCCGGCGCGCGACGACACCACATCGGGCGGACCCAGGTCCTCCGGCTCCCCCACACCGGTGCGGCCCTCCTGGGTGGCCGCCGCCTCCACCGCCAGCCGGTCGACCAGGTCGTTCATGGGATCGTCGCTGTGGCCCTTGACCCAGCGGAAGGTCACGTCGCCGCGCCCCAGGACGAGGTCGATGAACGGCTCCCAGAGGTCGCGGTTGGCGACCGGCTCCTTCTTGGAGTTCTTCCAGCCCCGCCGGTGCCACCCTTCGTACCAGCGGTCGCGGAAGCAGTTGACGACGTAGGTGGAGTCGCTCACCACCTCGAGGGCGCCGTCGATGGCCTGCACCGCCTCGTGGGCCGCCTGCAGCTCCATGCGCTGGTTGGTCGTGTCCGGCGCTGCGCCCGAGGCGAACGGACCGTCGGGGACGGCCCAGGCCCACCCACCCGGCCCGG
>JBPPMN010000132.1:0-20226 GCA_051306055.1 Acidimicrobiales bacterium | reverse complement strand
GAAGGTGAGTCCCCCATGCCGCCCCATCCTGACGACCGCGAACCGCCCCGCCGCCCCGCTGGTGGCGGGCGCGTGCCGCCCCACGACCTGCAGGCCGAGGAGTCGCTCCTCGGGGCCATGCTGCTCAGCGCCGAGGCCATCGCCTCGGCCGCCGGGATGGTCACCGCGTCCGACTTCTACAAGCCGGCCCACGGCCACGTCTACGACGCCATCCACACGCTCTACGCGGCCGGCCAGCCCGCCGACGCCGTCACCGTGGCCGACGAGCTGCGCCGGGCCGGCCTCCTCGACACCATCGGTGGGCCCGGGGTCCTGGCCCAGATCCTCTCCTCCACGCCGGCCACCACCAACGCCGACCGCTACGCCCGGATCGTGGAGGAGTACGCCCTGCTGCGACGCCTCATCGGCGTGGCCGGCGAGATCGCCGAGCTCGGCTACTCCGTGCCCGACGACGTGTCGAAGGCCCTCGACCGGGCCGAGTCGATGGTCTACGAGGTCAACGAGCGGCGGGTCACCGACTCCACCAGCAAGCTGTCGGAGCTGCTGTCGGAGAACCTCGATCGCATCGAGGCCCTCCATGAGCGCGGCGAGTCGATCATCGGCACGCCCACCGGCTACACCGACCTCGACCACCTCCTGTCGGGCCTGCAACCCAACTCGCTCGTTGTCGTGGGGGCCCGTCCCGCCATGGGCAAGACGTCGTTCGCCCTCGGCATGCTCTCCCACGCGGCGGTCGAGGCCGACAAGCCGGTGCTGTTCTTCTCCCTCGAGATGAGCAACCTCGAGCTCTCCCAGCGGCTCCTGTGCGCCGAGGCCCGGGTCGACTCCAGCCGGGTGCGCAACGGCCAGCTCAAGGCCGACGACTGGAAGAAGATCTCCAGTGCCATGGGCCGGTTGGCCACCGCCCCGATCTGGATCGACGACAACCCCAACCTCACGATCATGGAGATCCGGGCCAAGGCCCGCCGCCTCAAGAGCCAGATCGGCGGCCTGGGCATGATCGTGATCGACTACCTCCAGCTGATGACCGGGCGCTCCAGCGCCGAGAACCGCCAGGTGGAGGTGTCGGAGCTCAGCCGAGGCCTCAAGATCCTGGCCCGCGAGCTGGAGACCCCGGTGGTGGCCCTCTCGCAGCTCTCCCGCGGCCTCGAGATGCGGGCCGACAAGCGCCCGATGCTGGCCGACCTCCGGGAGTCCGGTTCCATCGAGCAGGACTCCGACGTCGTCATGTTCATCTACCGCGACGAGGTCTACGACCCGAAGCCCGAGAACGCCGGTCAGGCCGAGATCATCGTGGCCAAGCACCGGTCGGGTCCCACCGGCATCGTGCAGCTGGCCTTCCTGCCGCAGTACACCCGCTTCGCCAACATGGCCCGCGGCTTCGACTGACGGCCTCTGTGCTGTTCGAGCAGCGGTTCTGGGAGCCCATCGCTCGCGGCGAGGTCACGGTCACCTTCCGGCGTTGGAAGCGCCGCCAGGTGGTGCCCGGTCGCCGGTACCGCACCGCGGGCGGGATCGTGGAGGTCGATGCCCTCGATGTGATCCCCGAGGCGGAGGTGACCGACGCCGACGCTCGGGCCAGCGGCTACCCCGACGCGACGGCCGTGCTGGCCGACCTGCGGGGAGGTCCCGAGGTCGCGCTCCACCGGGTGCGCTTCCACCTGGTCGACGAGCCCGATCCGCGCACGGTGCTGGCCCACGACGCCGCCCTCGACGAGGCCGTGCTGGCCGCCATCGACCAGCGGCTCGACCGGCTCGATCGGGCCAGCCGCCACGGGCCCTGGACCAGGGCCACGCTCGAGCAGATCGCCCGGCAGCCGGGTGTGCGGGCGGGCGACCTGGCCGACGAGGCCGGTCGCGAGCGACTGGCGTTCAAGGCCGACGTGCGCAAGCTCAAGAACCTCGGCCTCACCCTCAGCCTGGAGGTCGGGTACCGCCTCAGCCCCCGCGGTGAGCGCTACGTCGCTGAGATCCGCCGCCGGTGAGCCCGCCCTGTCCACGCCGGGCTTGCGGTGGGCCCGGCCCGGCCGCTCTACGCTGGCCCGATGGCGGACGAGCCTGGACGCTTGCGGGTCTCGAGCACGTTGGTGGTGCCCCACGCCGAGCTCACCTGGCGCTTCAGCCGGTCGGGCGGACCGGGCGGACAGCACGCCAACACCAGCGACACCCGGGCCGAGGTGAGCTTCGACGTGGCCGGGTCGCCGTCGCTGGGCCCACGCCAACGGGCCCGTCTGCTCGAGCGCCTCGGCCCCGAGGTGCGGGTGAGCGCCAGCGACGAGCGCTCCCAGGCCCGCAACCGGGAGCTGGCGCTACGACGCCTCGGGGAGCGCCTGGCCGAGGCGCTGCGGGTCGAGGCGCCTCGGCGCCCCACCAAGCCGAGCCGAGCCAGCCAGCGCCGCCGGCTCGACGCGAAGCGCCGGCAGTCGGCTCGCAAGGCCGAGCGACGACGCCCGCCGATGGACTGACGCGGTGCGTCGTCGCCGGCGGCGTCGGCGCGGCCCTGGGCCTCCAGACCTACAGTTCGGGTGCGGAGATGCCGATTCGAGGCATGAAGTCGAACGTTCCCGAGCAGATCGTCCGATCCAGCGCGGATCGGCGGCGGGACGGGCGACCTGGGCCTTCGCGGGTCCACAGAATGGAGCGGCGAGGGAGATGGGCCCGGGGAGGCGATCGATGAGCACCACCGCGGCGACGCGACGCCGCTGGCTCGTCGCGCTCGTGGTCCTGCTCGCCTTCCCGGCTGGTGCCGCCGCCGGGTTGATCGACGATCGGGAGGTGGCCGCCTGGCTGGTGGCCGTGGTGGCGGCGGTCGCCGGGCTGGTGCTGCTGGTCGGCTCACCGCTGGGTCGGGCTTCGGCGGCCTGGCACGTGCTCGGCCTCGGCCTCGGCGCATGGGCCGGCGGGCTGATCGCGGCCGCCGTCACGTGGGACGCGGCGGCGCCGCTCGACGAGGTGCCGAGCGTGATCGACGCGCCGCTGCTGGCCGGCCTGAGCCTGGTGGCCGGCGCCGTCATCGCCATGGCCTTCCAGCGCTCGGTGCGGGTCGACTCGGTCGCCCGCCTCGACGCCGCCCTGGTCGGCATGGGCGCGGCGGTGGCTCTGGCCGCCCTCGTGTGGCCAATGCCGGCCGACCACGACCTCAGCGCGGGCGGCCAGGCCATCGTGTGGGGGTCGGTCGTCCTCACCGCGCTGCTCGTGGGGGCAGCCGCTCGCCTCGGGTTCACGGGCGCCTCCCACCTCGTCTCGGGCCGCCTGGTGGTGCTGGGGGTCATCACCCTGGCCGCCGGGGCCATGGCGCAGCGGGTGCAGCAGCTCGGGCTGGTCAGCATGGAGCTCGATCGTGTGGGAGCCGGCCTGGGGACCGCCGGAGCGCTGCTGGTCGCCGGCGCCGGCCTCCACCCCAGCGCCAGCCGGGTCACCGAGCGGGAGCACCGGCCCGCTCACGACCTGCCGGGCAGCCGGCTCGTGCTCCTGATGCTGGCGGTGGCCTCGCCCCCTGCCGTGGCGGTGGCCTCGCAGCTCCTCGACGAGCCGGTCGACGGGCTCTTCCTCGGCGGCGCCACCATCGCCCTGCTCCTGCTGGTGGCCGTGCGGCTGGAGCTGGTGGCCCGAGCGGCCCGCCTGCAGTCGCGTCGCGAGCTGATCATCCGCGACGCCGCCGGCGGGCTCGGGTCGTGCCACGACCTGGCCAGCATCCGCCGGGTGGTGCTCGACGCCGCCGCTGAGCTGGTGGGCGTCCCGGTGCGCTACGTCGGCTGGATCGGCATCAACGAGCGAGGGGCCATGACCCCCCTCGAGCTGCGTTCGACCTCCGGCCCCGTCGAGCGCGCCCACACGGGCATCGACGACGCGCTGGGCGAGGTCGACGGCATCGGGGAGCGCCCGTTGCGGGTGCACGACTCGGCTGGCCTCGAGGTGCTGCTGGCGCCCGTCCCCTGCCGGCTGGGGAGCCGGGCCGCCATCGTCGTGGCCCTCGACACGGTCGTGTCGGAGGAGCTCGACGAGAGCCTCGGCATCCTCGGCTCGCAGGCGGCCCTGGCCCTCGACGCGCTCGTGCAGGCCGAGGAGCTCCACGAGCGGCGCAGCGAGGCCCGCTTCCAGCAGCTGGTGCGCCACAGCAGCGACGCCGTGCTGATCGTCGGGCGCGACGGTCGCATCCGCTACCAGACCCCGTCGGTGGTGCGGGTGCTGGGGTACCTGGTGGTCGACCTCGACGGCGCCTCCCTCGACCGGATCATCCATCCCGAGCAGGTGCGCCACGTCGGCGAGTTCTTCGACCAGCTGGTGCACGGAGCTCCCGAGACGGTGCGGACCATCGACGCCCGCCTCCTGCGGGCCGACGACTCGGTGATCCACGCGGAGCTGGTGGGCGTGCACCTCCTCGACAACCCCGACGTGGGTGGGGTGGTGCTCACGATCCGCGACGTCACGGGGCGGCGCACGCTGGAGGACCAGCTCCGGCACCAGGCGTTCCACGATGCCCTCACCGGGCTGTCGAACCGGGCGCTGTTCATCGATCGCGTCGAGCACGCCCTGGCCCGCGTCCGCGACCCCGAAGCGCCCACCCCGGCGGTGGCCTTCATCGACCTCGACGACTTCAAGCTGGTCAACGACAGCATGGGTCACGGCGCTGGCGACCAGCTGCTGCAGGCCGTGGCCGACCGGCTCCGCGGCTGCCTTCGCCAGGGCGACACCCCGGCCCGCCTGGGCGGCGACGAGTTCGCCGTGCTGCTCGAGGACGCCCCCGACACCCGCACCGTGGTGGAGGTGGCCGAGCGCATCCTCGACGCCCTCCACGAGCCGGTGCTGGTGGCCGGCCGAGAGGTCTACGCGCGGGCCAGCATCGGGATCGCCACCCGGCGCGGTCCGGAGACGACGCCCGACGAGCTGCTGCGGAACGCCGACCTGGCCATGTACACCGCCAAGGCCAACGGGAAGGGCTGCATCGAGCTCTTCGAGCCGTCGATGCACCTGCGGGCCGTGGATCGCATGGCCATCCGGGGCGCGCTCGAGCGCTCGGTGGAGCGTGGCGAGATCGATGTCGCCTACCAACCGATCGTGGTCCTCGAGTCAGGTGAGGTGGTTGGCTTCGAGGCCCTGGCTCGATGGACCCACCCTGAGCGCGGCCCGGTGTCACCGGTGGAGTTCGTGCCCATCGCCGAGGACACCGGAGTGATCATCGGTCTGGGTCACCTCGTGCTGCGCCAGGCCTGCAACCAGCTGGCGGTGTGGACCCAGGCCCGACCGCACGCGGGCTGGCGGATGAGCGTGAACCTCTCGGCCCGCCAGCTCCTCGCTCCCGATCTTGTCTCCAGCGTGCGCGACGCCACCGCCGACGCCGGCCTCGATCCGTCGTCGCTGGTGCTGGAGCTCACGGAGTCGGTGCTGCTGTCCGACAGCGAGCGGGTGCTGCGCCGCCTCCTGCGGCTGAAGGACCTCGGCGTCCAGATCGCCATCGACGACTTCGGGACCGGGTACTCCTCCCTCAGCTACCTCCAGCGGGTCCCCTTCGACATCCTCAAGATCGACCGGTCCTTCGTGTCGGCGCTGCGCCACGAGCAACCCGCCACCACCCTCGCCCGCACGATCATGGATCTGGCCCGCACCCTGGGGCGCAGCACCATCGCGGAGGGGATCGAGGAGCGGATCGAGCTGGATGGGCTGCTCAGCCTGGGCTGCGAGCTCGGTCAGGGCTTCCACTTCGGGGGGGCCGTGAGCGCCGCCCAGCTCGAGGAGGACCTCGGGCTGGTGGGGCCTGACGCTGTGCGGGCGCTGGGCTGAGCGTCGCGCAGCCGACGGGCCTCGGGTCTCAGCCCTCGGTGGCGAGGCGCTCGATGGCTTCGCCGAGGGCGGCTTCCGACAGCGCGTCGAGGTCGGCACGGTCCTGCTCCAGCCCCAGGACGGCCACCAGCTGGCCGATGTCGCCCTGGCGCAGCACGACCACGTTCAGCGTGAGGTTCCCCGAACCGAACGACGTGCCGTAGCGAGCCGCGCTGCCGTCGAGTGGAGCCAGCAGCTCGGCCAGGGGCGCCGACACCGGCTCGTAGGTGAACGCCAGGCCGGTGGCATCGGGCACCTCGTCGCAGCCCTCGAGCAGCGATCCCGCCTGCTCGACGAAGCCGGTGGCTCCGTCGTCGGCGAAGCGCAGCACGAGCTGTACCACCGAGGCCCCGGCCGGCGTGCGGGTGAAGCCCACCACCTCCCGGGCCGTGGCCCGCAGCCCGGCGGTGGCGTCCTGGCCGGCGCAGAAGGTCGTGACGGTGTCGTCGACGTCGTCGCTGAGCGCGAAGCCCTCGGGCAGGTCGTCGGCCGTGAGCACCAGCGACGCCAGCGAGCCCGCCTCGGTGGTGGTCGGGGGTCCTTCCTCGACGGTGGTGGTGGTGGAGGCCGGTGTCGCCGGATCGGGGCCAGCGTCGTCGTCGCCGGAGGAGCAGGCTGCGGCGACGAGGGCCAACGCCACGAGCGCGGCGCGCGCGGCGCGGTGCACGCCGCTCAGGCGACCGGTGTCGACGGGGAGGCAGCGGCCGACGGCGCCCGGTGGAACGTGGGCATCGGCGGGGCCTCCAGCTCAGGGTCGGTGGCGTGCACGAGGGCCAGGGCCTGGTCACGGTCGGCCGCGGTGTACGGAGCGAGGTCGGTGCAGAACTCCACCAGGATGCGGCTGGGATCGAGGGTGTAGATGCTCAGGCAGAACCCGTGGTCGATCTCGACCACGTCGTGGCCGTGCTCGAGCCAGCGCGCCCGGCGCGCCTCGACGTCGGCTCGATCGTGGGCGTGGAAGGCGATGTGGTTCACCCACGGCTCGAGCCCCAGGCCGGTGGAGATGGCCGGGTCGAACGAGCGCATCCGGTCGTCGTGGAGCTCCCAGAACGCCACCAGCTCCGGCGACTCGCCCTCCACCAGGGGGCCCGTCGCGTAGAACACGTGCTTGGCCCACCCGCCGGGCGCGTCGGTGGGGGCAGCCTGCGCCTTCACGAGCTCGAAGCCCATCACCTCGGTGTAGAAGCGGTGTGTGGCGGCCAGGTCGGTCACGGCCACGGCCACGTGGTGGTAGCCCATCGGTCCCCTCGCTGGTGGGCGGCGGCGGGTGCCCCCGTCTGTGGTGCGAGCATCGCGTACCGTCGAGCCTCATGCGAGCGCACCGGGGGCTGCTGGTGGGCTGGGTCGCCGTGGCCGCCTATGCCGCGCTCATCGCTGCGGTCACGGTGGCGGCCCTGGGCCACCGCGATCTCGACCGCTCGGCCGTCCCCGAGCAGCCCGTCGCGGCGTTCATCGCCGCGTGGGAGCGGAGCCGCACCGCCACCTTCGTCGCCGTCGGCACGTTCGAGCGCCGGAGCGAGGCCACGGGTGCGGTGCTCGCCTCGGAGGACGTCGTCGCCCAGCGACCACCCGAGCGGCTCCATCGCCAGCTCGGCGGCATCGACGGCCGTGTCGACGATCGCCTCCTCGTGTGCCCCGTCGGGCCGCCCGACAGCGAGCCCGAACCGTGCCGGCTGGGCGAGCCCGGTGGCGGCACCTACGCCGAGGACGTCGACGAGGAGCTGGCCGGTCTGCGCTCCCTGCTGCAGGGAGACGAGCCGCTCTACTCCGTCGAGGTCGTGGAGGAGGGTTGCTTCGCCCTCACCCAGCAGCGCATCGACCCGCGCGCTCCCTTCGGGGTGGCCGCCCGCTTCTGCTTCGACCCGGCCACCGGGGCGCCGTCGGCCCGGCACGTCACCTTCGAGGGGGGCATCACGGAGACACTCGTGGTCACCGACATCCGCACCGACGTGGTCGACGCCGACCTGCGGCCCTGATCGCCCTCGAGCACGGGGTGGGAACGGAGGCCACGGCACGTTCACGCGGACCGGAGCCCGGGTGGCGATGCTGTTGGAGGGAGTCGCAACCCCCGTCCCCTTACCCGTGTGGCCGACGGGGGCGATGACCGCCGGCCACCATCCAGATCGACCCCAGGCTCCACCACCTTGAGTGGTTTTCTGGCCCGATTCTCCCGAAGTCTGGTGACGAGGTTCTCACGCAGCGTGAGATGGAAGGTTGCCACCGAAGGTCGCCGGTGACCTGAGCTGTATGTCCGTGGTGTCCCACGGCGAGGGCTGTGTGCCGCATGACTTGCGACTCAGGTCACTAGCCTGCGGTCGTGCTCGGCGGTCCCGACATCCTCGCCTACCTCGTGCTGGCCCTCGGGGCCGCCATGGCCGTGGGCAGCATCCTGGCGGTGGTACGCCCACCGGAGTCCCGGCGCGAGGGCGATCTCGAGCAGGCTCCGCTGGCCCGCAGCGTGGCCTTCGCTGCGGTGGGCCTCGTCGCCGCCATCTGGGCCCTGGGCAGCCTGCTCACCTAGCCCACAGCGGCACTGTCGAGCGCTGGTTGATCCGGTCTGGCGGCCGGATCAGCCCCGGCGGATGTTGAGGCCGAGCGACTCCAGGGTCTCGAGGGGAGCGTTGTAGCCTCGCTCCAGGTGGTGGATGCCGTGAAGGGTCGACGGGCCCTCGGCGGCCGCCGCCGCGATCACCGACGAGAACCCGGCTCGAACGTCGGGGATGGTGACGTCGGCACCCTGGAGCTTCGACACGCCGCGCACCACGGCCGAGTGCTTGGCGGAGGAGTCGTGGAACCGGCAGGCCGGACCCCCCAGGCAGGTGTCGAACAGCTCGATCTCGCCGCCCATCGCCTTCAGGGCGTCGACGTAGCCGAGGCGGTCCTCGTAGACGGTCTCGTGGAGCACCGACATGCCGTCGGCCTGGGTCATCAGCACGATGAGCGGCGGCTGCCAGTCGGTCATGAACCCAGGGTGGGTGTCGGTCTGCACGGCCGAGGGTTGCAGCTTGGTCGCGCTGGCGGTGATCCACTCGTCGGTGATCTCGAACTGGGCGCCCATGCGCTGGAGCGTGTTGATGGCGGTGACCATGCGGTCCTGGCCGCATCCGCCCACCCGCACCTGACCGCCGGTCATGAGGCCGGCCACGAGGTAGCTGAAGGCCTCGAGCCGGTCGCCCTGGAGGTGGGCGCGAGCACCGGTGAGCGACTCGACGCCCTCCACCACGAAGCGGCGGTCGGGGCGCAGGGCGATGTGGGCGCCCATGCGCTGGAGGAAGAGCGCCAGCTCCACCACCTCGGGCTCGGTGGCGGCGTTGTGGATCACCGTGCGGCCCTCGGCCAGCACCGCAGAGAGCAGGACGGTCTCGGTGGCGCCGACCGACGGGTAGGGGAGCGTGATCTTGGTGCCACGGAGCCGCCCGTCCATGCGAGCGGTGATGCCGTGGGGCTGCACCTCGAGCTCCGCGCCCATCTGCTGCAGGGCGCTCACGTGGAAGTCGACGGGCCGGCGGCCGATGCGGTCGCCGCCCACCAGTGGCACGAAGGCCTCGTGGGCTCGGTGGAGCAGCGGACCGAGCAGCAGGATCGGGATCCGGTTGAGCCCGGAGAACTCGAGGGGCACGCGGGGGTTGGGCTCCGGCGTGGGGTGGACGGTGATGGCATCGCCCTCGATCTCCACGCCGAGACCGATCGACCGCAGGATGTCAGCGGTGATGCCGACGTCGCCCACGGCGGGAGCGTTGGTGATGGTGGACGGTCCGTCGCCCATCAGGGCGGCCACCATGTGCTTGGTGACAGCGTTCTTGGAGCCGGCCACCCGTACATCGCCGCGCAGCGGTCCGGAGGGGTCGATGTGCCAGGACGGCCCCCGCTCGTCGGTCGCGGCGGAGGGGCTGGTGTCCATGGGCAGAGGCTATCGCTCCCTCGCGACCGGCCCCCCGGCGCGAATCAGGGGGCGGCGCTCAGATGGCGTCGGTGCCCTTCTCACCCGTGCGGATCCGCAGCACGGCGTCGACATCGGTGACCCACACCTTGCCGTCGCCGATCTTCTCGGTGCGGGCGGCGGCCGCCAGGGCGTCGACGATGGCGTCGACGTCGGGGGCGTCGGCCAGGACCTCCACCTTGATCTTGGGGACGAAGTCGACCGTGTACTCCGCCCCTCGGTAGACCTCGGTGTGGCCGGACTGCCGGCCGAAGCCCTGGACCTCGGTGACCGTCATGCCCTGCACCGAGATCTCCTTGAGGGCGCCCTTCACGTCGTCGAGCTTGAACGGCTTGATGACTGCGGTGATCAGCTTCATGGGGGTCTCCTCCCGCTCAGGCCCGGTCCATCCCGGCGGAAGCGCCGGAGTGGTAGGCGGTCTCTGCGTGCTCGGCCAGGTCGAGGCCGCTGGCCTCCACGTCGTCAGACACTCGCACACCGATGGTGGCCTTCAGCGCCAGCATGATGCCGAACGTCACGATGAACGAGTAGATCATCGTCGCCCCGTTGGCTAGGGCCTGCTCGAGCAGCAGGTCGGCCCCGCCGCCGTGGAACAGGCCCGCCTCCACGCCGTTGTCGAAGAAGTCGGGCTGCGAGAAGAACCCGATGAGCAGCGAGCCCACCAGGCCGCCCACGAGGTGGACGCCCACCACGTCGAGAGCGTCGTCGTAGCCCGCCTTGGCCTTGAGGCCCACGGCGTAGCAGCACACCACGCCGGCGATGAGACCGATCCAGATCGGCGCCATGCCGGCCACGAACCCCGCGCCGGGGGTGATGGCCACGAGGCCGGCCACGATGCCGGAGGCGGCGCCGAGGTTGGTGAAGTGGCCGTCGCGGAGGCGTTCGACCACGGCCCAGGCCAGGCCGGCCGCGGCGGCGGCGAGGAAGGTGTTCATGAAGGCCTGCACGGCGGTGCCGTTGGCGGCCAGGGCCGATCCGGCGTTGAAGCCGAACCAGCCGAACCACAGGATGCCGGTGCCCAGCATCACGAGCGGCATCGAGTGCGGCGGGTGGCCCTCCTGCGGCCAGCCCTTGCGCTTGCCCAGCACGAGCACGCAGGCCAGCGCGGCGATGCCGGCGTTGACGTGGATGGCGGTGCCCCCGGCGAAGTCGAGCGAGCCCCGCTGGCCCAGCCAGCCGCCGTAGACCCACTTGAACACGGGCACGAACACGAGGATCAGCCACACCGGCACGAACACGGCCCAGGCCGAGAACTTCATGCGGTCGGCCACGGCGCCCGAGATCAGGGCCGGTGTGATCACGGCGAACATGCCCAGGAAGGCGATCCCGATGAGGCCGAAGCCTCCGTCGTCGAGGATGCCGAACCCTCGGAGGAAGGCGGCGTCGAAGCTGCCGATGAAGTCGTTCTCGAAGGGCACCTGGGCCAACGAGAACCCGCCGAGCACCCACACCACGGGCACGATCAGCAGGCACCAGAAGTTCATCATCAGCATGTTGAGGACGTTGCGAGACCGGTCCATGCCTCCGTAGAAGAAGGCCAGGCCTGGGGTCATGAACAGCACGAGGGCGGCTGAGATCATCAGCCACGCGGCATCGCCGGTCTCCATCTCGATCTCCTGTTGTGCGGCGGTGGGACGGGGGACACCATCCCTGCGCCGTGTTACGCCAGGGTTTCGAGATCAGGCGCTCTTTGTGAACTGACTCTGGCGTCGATGGCCAAGCCTGCTCAGACCGGCTGGGGCACCGGCTCCGCCTGCTCGTGGCCGAGCGCGGTGTCGTCGTCGTGACCGGCAGGGATGGCCCGCAGCATCAGGTAGCCCGCCACGCCGGCGATCAGGCTGCCGGCCAGGATGCCCACCTTGGCGGAGTCGATCAGCGCCGGCTCGGTGAGCGAGATGCTGGTGACGAAGAGCGCCACCGTGAAGCCGATGCCAGCGACCATGGCCAGACCGACGATGTGCCGGAACGTGGTGCCGGCTGGAAGCCTGGCGACCCCGAGCTTGATGGCGAGGTACGCCGCCGCTGAGATGCCGACCGTCTTGCCGACGAGGAGCCCGAGCCCCACGCCGAGGGTCACGGGGTCGCTGGCCAGGCCGCCCAGCGCGTCACCCGACAGCTGCACCCCGGCGTTGGCCAGGGCGAAGGTGGGCACGATCACGTAGGCCACCCAGGGGGTGAGGGCCCGCTCGAGGCGGCCGAGGGGGCTGGTGGAGTGTTGGGAGAGCCGGATGACCTCGGCGATGTGCTCCTCGTTCTCCTCGAACTCGTCCTGGGTGAGCTCGTGGTTGGCGAGGTGCTCGTCCATGGGAGTCACGATGCCGCGGACCTCGTCGGGGTAGCGCATGGGGGAGCGCAGCGGCCAGGCCGGCACCATGAGCCCCAGCGCGACGCCCACGAGCGTGGCGTGCACGCCCGACTCGTGCAGCGCGAACCAGGCGACGGTGCCCACCGCCAGGTAGGGAGCCAGGGCCTGCACGTCACCGCGCCGCATGATCGCAGCGATGCCGATCGAGCCCAGCGCCACCAGCAGCCAGCCGAACGACAGGTCGGTCGTGTAGAAGACCGCGATCACGAGGATGGCGCCGATGTCGTCGGCCACGGCCAAGGTGAGCAGGAAGATCTTGGCCGGCAGCGGCACCCGCTTCCCGAGCAGCGACACCACCCCGACGGCGAAGGCGATGTCGGTGGCCATCGGGATGCCCCAGCCGTTGGATCCGGGCTCGCCGTTGGTGAAGGCGACGAAGACGAGCGCCGGCACCACCATCCCGCCGAAGGCGGCGATGATCGGCAGGGTCACCGCTCGGATGTCGCGCAGGTTCCCGTGCACGATCTCGCGCTTGATCTCGATCCCCACCAGCAGGAAGAACACGGTCATGGCGGCGTCGTTCACCCATCCCTGCAGCGAGAGGTCGACGTGCAGGAGGTGGCCGAGCTCCACGGAGAGGGGAGTCGTCCACAGATCGGTGTAGCTGTCGGAGAACGGCGAGTTGGCCCACACGATGGCCACCAGGGCGGCCAGCAGCATCACCATGCCTCCGGCGGCCTCGTGCACGAAGAACCGCTGGATGGGCCGCACGACCGTGCGGGGGACGAAGCGATCCGAAGCGCTCCAGGTCTTCCGGATCGGCGGCTCGATGCTCATCGCGGGACTTCCTGTGACAGACCGTTTCGGGGGGCAGCAGATCGTACGGCTCCCCGGGGCACCGCGGCACATCCTCGCCGGTGGTCAGGAGGTGTTCAGGTGGCGAGGCTCACGAGCTGGGCCGACCGCTCCCAGAGCTCCATCGCCGCCGCGTCGTCGCGTGCCGCCGCGCTCAGCTTCTGATCGGCCCGGCGGGAGCGGGCGAAGTAGCCACCGGAGACGGTCTCGAGTTTGGGGGCGGTGGCCACCGTGATCGACGTGCGGGCCCCGACGTCCGGGGGCTTGAGGAAGAGCCCCACAGCGGCGCCGACCAGCTTCGGGGGTGCGCCGAGGTTGGTGCGCACCCCCCCGGGGTGGACGGCGTTGGCCGTCACCCCGGTGCCGGCCAGGCGCCGGGCCAGCTCACGGGTGAAGAGGATGTTCATCAGCTTGGTCTCGCCGTAGCGTGGGAAGCCGAGCAGGCCGTAGCCCCGGGTGCCCTCGAGGTCGTCGAGCCGGAGCTTCCCCACCTTGTGGGCATCGGAGGCCAGGTTCACGATCCGGGCCGGGGCGCTGGCCTCCAGCAGGGGGAGCAGGAGGTTGGTGAGCAGGAACGGCCCGAGGTGGTTCACTGCCAGCATCACGTCGTGGCCCTCGGTGGTGACCTCTCGCGAGCGGATCGTGATGCCGGCGTTGTTCACCAGCACGTCGAGCCGGTCGAGGAGGGATCCGATCTCCGTCGCCGCCCGGCGCACCTCGGCCTGGAGGCCCAGGTCGCACTGCACGATGTCGACCGCGGCGCCGGGCTGGGAGGTCAGGAGGTCGGCTCGGGCCGCCTCGGCGCGAGCCGCGCTCCGGCAGAGCAGCACCACCCGGAACCCGGCGTGGAGCAGCCCCCGGGCGGTCTCGAGGCCGATGCCGGAGTTGGCACCGGTGACGACGGCGGTGGGGGCGGACGGGGCGATGGCGACGACCTCGGGCTCGGTGGGCGCAGAGCTGGGGCACCCTAGCGACAGCCGTCCTCGTGGGGTCAGCGGGGGAGCCGGGCGATCAGCTCGTCGGGCGGCACCGGTCGGGCGAAGTGGTAGCCCTGGCCGAGGCGGCAGCCGTGGAGGGCGAGGTACTCGACCTGGGCGGCGGTCTCGATGCCCTCGGCCACCACCTCGAGGTCGAGCTCCTGGCCCAGCGTCAGGATCGAGCCCACGATGGCGGCGTCGGTGGCGCTCTGGCCGAGGCCGGCCACGAACTGGCGGTCGATCTTGAGGGCGTGCACCGGGAACTCCCGGAGGTAGGTGAGGCTGGCCCAGCCGGTGCCGAAGTCGTCGATCGAGACGTTGGCGCCGAGCTCGGCCAGGCGGGTGAGCACGCCGGTGGCCAGCTCGAGGTCTTCCACCAGGGAGGTCTCGGTGACCTCGAGCCAGAGCGCTCCAGGGGGCATCGAGGCCGCTTCCATCACGCCGGCCACGCGGTCGACGACGTTGGGGTCGGTGAGCTGGCGGCCCGAGAGGTTGACCGCCATGTGCAGGTCGTGGCCGAGGTCGGCCCAGCTCCGCCACTGGGCGCTGGCCGTGTCGAGCACCGCCTGGCCGAGGTCGACGATCGTGCCGGAGCGCTCGGCGGCCCCGATGAACTCGACCGGCGGGAGGAGGCCACGCTCGGGGTGCTCCCAGCGCACCAGCGCCTCGACACCGGTCCAGCGGCTGTCGTCGAGGCTGACCACCGGCTGGTAGTGGAGCGTGAACTCGTCGCGCTCGATCCCCTTCCTGATCTGCTCGACCAGCTGGTCGTCGTCGGAGATCGGACGCCGGGGGGAGGCGGGTTCGGGGTGGATGGGCCGGTTCACCGAGATGATGCCCACCGGCGTACCGCCGCTGTCGCGCAGCAGCGTGGACGACGAGCGGACGGTGACGGTGGAGCCGTCGCGGCAGCGCTGCACCACCTCGCCGTTCCACCTCCCGTCGCGCTGGAAGGCCTCATGTGCTCGCCGGGCTGTGGCGTCGTCGCGGAGCCAGGGGAGGACCTCCATGGACGACCGCCCGCGCACCTCGTCCTCCCGCCAGCCGTAGAGCTCCTCCGCCGCCGCGTTGAAGCTCAGGATGCGTAGGTCGGTGTCGGCCACCATCACCGCCTCGGCCACGTCGGTGCGGATGCCGGTGGCCAGCTCCTGCACCTTGGTCGGCCGCCCCGAGAGGTCCCACAGGGTGACCTGGCTGGCCCGCTGGCCCTCCCAGATCACCGGTGTCGAGGTGAGCTCCACCAGCACCTCACGGCCGTCGACGCCCGTGATGGTGAGGGCCTCCGGACGGGGCCAGACACCGATCCTGTTGCTCTCCTGCCTCGCCACGGTTGCACCGACCGAGCGCGGCGCCACGAACTCGAAGAGGTCGTGGCCCACCACCTGGGCCACGTCGGTGGCGCCCACCAGCGCCAGGGCCGCGTCGTTGACCTGCACGACCTTGCTGTCGGCGACCACAGCCACGGCAGCCCGACTGAGGTCGGCCTCGCCGACGTCGCGGGCATCAGCGGGGGTCGGCGAGGTCGGTGATTCGGGCTCGCGGGCCTCGAAGCGGTAGCCCACCCCGCGCACGGTCACGATCGACACCGGTGCCGCAGGGTCGAGCTCGATCCGGTGGCGGAGCCGGCGGACGTGCTCGGTCACGGTGGCCTCGCTCTGCCACTCGGACGAAGAGGCCCACACCGCCTCGAGCAGGTCGGGTCGGCTGAAGGTCTGGCCGGGGTGGCGGGCCAGGTGCAGCAGCAGGTCGAACTCTCGACGGGTGAGGTCGATGGGCTCGCCGCCGAGGGCCACCGTGCGAGCGGTGGTGTCGATGCGCAGCCCACCCACGGTGAGCACCTTGGGCTCGGGGGGCGCGTGCCGTCGGGTGACGGCCAGCACCCGAGCCGCCAGCTCGCGCCCGGAGAAGGGCTTCACCACGTAGTCGTCGGCGCCGCTGACCAGCCCGAGCACGCGGTCGGACTCGCTGCCCGCCGCGGTGAGCATGATGACCAGCAGCGAGGGGTGGAGCTCCCGCAGGCGGGCCATGAGGTCGAGGCCGGAGCCGTCGGGCAGGGCGATGTCGAGCACGGCCAGGTCGAAGTGGCCACCTTGGGCCAGCTCGACGGCACCCTGGACGTCGACGGCCTCGGCCACCTGCAGGTGCTCACGCTCCAGGTTGTGCCGAACGACCCGCCGGATGTCGGGATCGTCGTCGGTCACCAAGACTCGCATTGGCAGCACTGCCCCTTCCGGCCGATCTCGAACGAATCCGCCGACTCCGCGCGCCCTCCGTAGCCTCTCAACCGCCCCCTGGGGCCACCGTACTCCGGGTCAGACCGTTCCGCGCCTGACCCGGTGGTCAGGCGCGAGGTCTCGGTCAGGACCGGACGAGCCGCTCGACGGCCCGTGTGGCCTCGGTGATCATGGTGTCGATGGCCTCGTCGTCGCCGTCGGCCACCGCCTCTCGGACGCAGTGCCGCACGTGCTCGTCGAGCAGACCGACGGCCACCGCCTGCAGCGCTCGGTTGATGGCGCTCACCTGGGTGAGCACGTCGATGCAGTAGGTGTCCTCTTCGATCATGCGCTGGACGCCCCGCACCTGCCCCTCGATCCGGCGCAGGCGCTTCGCGTAGTCGTCCTTGTGCATGGAGTAGCCCCGGGTCTCGGGCACCTCGTCCTCCTGGGGTCGGGCGCTCACCGAGCGCGGAAGCGGCGGAGCCGCAGGCTGTTGGACACGACGAACACGCTGGAGAAGGCCATGGCGGCGCCGGCCAGCATCGGGTTGAGGAGCCCGGCGGCGGCCAGGGGCAGCGCGGCCACGTTGTAGGCGAAGGCCCAGAAGAGGTTCCCCTTGATCACCGCCAGGGTGCGCCGGGAGAGGCGGATGGCGTCGGCGGCCGAGCGGAGGTCGCCGCGCACCAGCGTGAGGTCGCTGGCCTCGATGGCCACGTCGGTGCCGGTGCCCATGGCCAGCCCGAGGTCGGCCTGGGCGAGGGCGGCGGCGTCGTTGACCCCGTCGCCAACCATGGCCACCACGCGGCCCTCGGCCTGCAGGCGAGCCACCACGTCGACCTTGTCGGCCGGGAGCACCTCGGCGATCACCTCGTCGATGCCGACCTGCTGGGCCACCGCCCCGGCGGCCCGCTGGTTGTCGCCGGTGAGCAGGATGGGGTGGAGGCCGAGCGATCGGAGCTGCTCGATGGCCTCGGCCGAGGTGTCCTTCACCACGTCCGACACCACCAGGACGGCCTGCACGGCGCCGTCCCAGCCCACCAGCACGGGGGTGCGACCGTCGGCCTCGGCCCGATCCCTGGCGTCGCGCAGCTCGGCCGACAGGGCCAGGCCGTGCTCGGCCAGGAACCGCTCCCGCCCGGCCATCACGCTCCGGCCGTCGACGACGCCCTCCACCCCGAGGCCCTGGTGGCTGCGGAACGACTCGACCGGCGGGAGGTCGAGGTCGCGCGCCCGAGCACCGGTGGCGATGGCCTGCGCGATCGGGTGCTCGCTGGCGTCCTCGACGGCGGCGGCCCGGCGGAGCGCCTCGTCGGCAGTCACGCCCGGTCCGGCCACCACGTCGGCCAGGGTCATGCGGCCCGTCGTGACGGTTCCGGTCTTGTCGAGGACGATCGTGTCGACCCGCTGGGTGGACTCCAGCACCTCGGGACCCTTGATCAGGATGCCCAGCTGCGCACCCCGCCCGGTGCCCACCATGAGCGCGGTGGGAGTGGCCAGCCCGAGGGCGCAGGGGCAGGCGATGATCAGGACCGCCACACCGGCCGTGAAGGCCACGGTGACGTTGTCGGTGGCCGCGGCGGTGAGCCAGAAGCCGAAGGTGGCGGTGGCCAGGGCGATCACCACCGGCACGAAGACCGCCGACACCCGATCGGCGAGACGCTGCACGGGGGCCTTCCCGGTCTGGGCGTCCTGCACGAGGCGGGCGATCTGGGCCAGGGCGGTGTCGGCTCCGACGCGGGTGGCCAGCAGCACCAGCCGGCCACCGGCGTTGACCGTGGCGCCGGCCACCGCGTCGCCTGGACCGACCTCGACCGGCACGCTCTCGCCGGTGAGGAGCGAGGCATCGATGGCGGAGGTCCCCTCCTCCACGGTGGCGTCGGTGGCCACCTTCTCGCCCGGGCGGACCACGAACCGGTCGCCCACGACGAGGTCGTCGACCGGGATGCGCTGCTCCTGGCCGTCGCGCAGCACCGCCACGTCCTTGGCGCCCAGCTCGAGCAGTGCCCGCAGGGCGGCGCCCGAGCGCCGCTTGGCGCGGGCCTCGAAGTAGCGGCCGGCCAGGATGAAGGTGGTCACGCCGGCCGCCACCTCGAGGTAGATCTGGGCGGCGCCGTCGCTGCGCTCGGACGTGAGCGAGAACCCGTGCGTCATGCCGATCTCCCCGGCCGTGCCGAAGAACAGCGCGTAGAGCGACCAGCCGAAGGCCGCCGACACCCCCACGGAGATCAGCGTGTCCATGGTGGCGGCGGCATGGCGCAGGTTCACCCATGCCGAACGGTGGAACGGGAGGGCGCCCCACACCACCACCGGGGCGGCCAGCGTGAGCGACAGCCACTGCCAGGCATCGAACTGCAGCGCCGGGACCATGGCCAGCAGGATCACGGGCACCGTGAGGGCGGTCGCCACGGCCAAGCGGGTGCGCAGCGCGTCGGCCTCGGCGTCGCCGGGGTCGTCGGCGGGATCCTCAGCGGGCGCGCTCGGGAGCCGAGCGGAGTAGCCGGCCGCCTCGACCTGGGCCACCAGCTCCTCGATGGTGACGCCGTCCGGCCGCGAGATGTGGGCGCGCTCGGTGGCGTAGTTCACCGAGGCCTCGACGCCGTCGAGCTTGTTCAGGCGCTTCTCGACCCGTGCCGCACACGAGGCACAGGTCATCCCGCCGATGTCGAGGTCGACGGCGTCGATCGGAGCGGCGCCGGAGGACGGGGCAGAGGCAGCCATCACGGCGCTCCGTGCTCGTCTCCGTGCGGCTCGCCGCGATCGCTACCGCCGACGTCGATCGGACCGGCGGCCGAGCCGATGGCCGCGCCAAGGCCGAGAGCGACAGCCAGCACCAGGGCGTAGGCCGCCAGCTTGGGCCCGCGGCTCACGGCACGACCTCGTAGCCCGCCTCGTCGACGGCGGCCCGCAGCGCCTCGTCGGTCATCGGCGCCTCCGAGTCGATGGTGACCGCACCGGAAGCCAGGTCGACCGCCACCTTCGTGACGCCCTCGATGGCACCCACCTCCTCGGTGACCGAGCGCACGCAGTGGTCGCAGGTCATGCCGGTGACAGTGATGGTGCGGGTGGTGGCCATCGGAGCTCCCTCGGTCGTGGGTACCCCCCTAGGGTACTTCGGAATGGAGGAACCGCAACCCGTATGAGCAGGCCCAACCCCGGGCACACGCGCGAGGCCGGGCAGCAGCCAGCCAAGGAGTCCCCATGTCAACCACCCAGACCGATGTCGTCGTCGACCTCCCGGTGCGCACCGTCTACGACCAGTGGACGCAGTTCGAGGAGTTCCCCAAGTTCATGGAGCACGTGGAGGAGGTCCAGCAGCTCGACGATCGTCGCCTCCACTGGAAGGCGAAGATGTACGGCGTCACTCGCGAGTGGGACGCTGAGATCGTCGACCAGATCCCCGACCAGGTGATCACCTGGCGCTCGGTCGACGGCGCCGACAACGTCGGATCCGTCACCTTCGAGCCCCTCGGACCCGACCAGACCAAGGTGGTCCTCGACCTCCGCTTCGATCCCGAAGGCTTCGGCGAGAAGCTGGCCGACGGCGCCGGGGTCGTGACCGATCGCGCCGAGAACGACCTGGTGGACTTCAAGCGCTTCATCGAGGAGCGAGGCCGCCAGACCGGGGGCTACCGCGAGACCCTCTGATCCGAGGAGCTCGGTGTTCGTGACCGGTGGCCGGGGTGCACCTCCGGCCACGGTCGCGTCAGCGGGGCTGGAGGATGGCCCTCACGGCGCCGACGAGGGCGGCCCAGGTGAAGTTCACGAAGTCGAAGTAGTCGCGCCACAGCACGATGCGGCCGTCGAGCACCTCGAACGTGCCGCACACCCAGAACTCGGAGCGGAACCGGCGGATCTCGATCACGTCGGTGCGTTCGGTGAGCACGACCCCACCCTCGGCCACGAGGTTGTGGTTGCGGGCCTCGAAGCCGGTGACGTTGCGACCGAACCACCGCAGCTGGCGCTCCACGGCGTCGATGCCACGGGCGGGGGGCAGGCCCTTGTTGTGGTAGGTCACGTCGTGCGCCAGGAGACCGAGCGCCCGCTCCACGTCGAGGGCCTCGAGCGCCTCGAGGAACGTGCGCACGACGGTGGCCGGGTCGTCGATCGAGGGGG
>JBPPMN010000115.1:0-6985 GCA_051306055.1 Acidimicrobiales bacterium | reverse complement strand
CGGGGCGGTTCGCCCTCGACGTCGGGGGTCTGGGTGATGGCCATGGCTCGGCGCAGGAGCTCCAAGGCCTCGGGGTCGAGGTCAGCATCCAACCTTCCCCGGCCGTCGAGGGTGGGGGAGAGGTGCAGCGAACGGCGGGGCTGGTCGGGTTCGGGGTCGTCGCCGACCAGCGCCTCGGCCCGCACCGCCCATTCCTGCATGAGCCGTCGGGTCTCGGCCAGGTCCTCACCGTCGAGCAGCGGCACCACGTCGGCTTCGGTCTCGACGTAGATCGGCAGCAGCCGGTCGGTGACGCACGCCGTGATCACGGCGATCTGGTCGCCGTCGAGTCGTCCCGGCACCCAGGCGTCGAGCGTGTGGGGGCAGGACCGGAGCTTGCGGGCGGCGGTGGCGAGGCGCTGGGCGTCGGCGTTGGTGAGGTTCCCTCGGTGGCGGAGCCAGGCCGTGAGCGACACCGACCCGTCCACCTCCCACAGCTCGGCCGCATCGAACTGCGCAACCGCGACGACCAGGCGGGCTTCGAAGCGATCGCGGAACCGGAGCGCCGCGGCGATCTCCCGATCGTCGCACCCGATCTCCGGGATCTCGGTGGCATCAGCCCATGCCTCGAACATGCCTTCATTCTCCCAGAGGGGTATGACAGTCTTCCGAGCTCGCAGCCCCCTCTGCCCGCCCCTCGGCATCGTTCTGATCGATAGGGTCACCCCGGTGGGCAGCGCCGGGCAGGACCTTCGTCTGGTCGCCACGGACATCGACGGGACGATCGCGTCCGGCTATCCGCCGGCCACCTCGCAGCGCACGGCGGCGGCCCTGCAGCACCTGGCTGAGATCGGCATCCCGTTGGTGCTGGTCACCGCTCGTCCGCCCCGATCCGTCCGGCCCATCGCCCAGCAGCTCGGGGGCCACGGCTTGGTCATCTGCGCCAACGGCGCCCTGCTGTACGACCCTGCCACCGACGTCGTCGTCCGCCACCACTCCTTGGCCCCGGACACCGCGCGCCAGATCGTCGAGGCGCTCCGACGTGAGCTGCCCGACCTCGCCTTCGCCGTCGAAGCCGGGGTCCGCTTCGGACATGAGCCCGCCTTCGTCCCCGCTGAGCCGTCTCCGGCCGACACCCTGATCGCCGAGGTCGAGGAGCTCATCGTCGCCCCGGTGGCCAAGCTGCTCGCTCGCCACCCCTCCTGCGACACCGAGACCTTGGTCGAGATCGCCAGCCACCTCGTCGGGGATCTCGCTCCCGTCCACAACTCCGGGGGCGAGCGCCTCCTCGAGTTCTCAGCACCCGGCGTCAGCAAGGCGATGGCCCTCGAGCACCTCGCCGATGGGCTCCGCGTACCACCGGAGGCGGTGCTCGCCTTCGGTGACATGCCGAACGACATCCCCATGCTCGCGTGGGCGGGGAGAGGGGTGGCGGTCGCCAACGCCCACCCCGACGTGCTCGCCATGGCCGACGACGTCTGCGGCCCCTGCGACGGCGACGGCGTCGCGCACTACCTCAGCGAGCTCCTCCGGGCGTAGCGAGCGGCGAGTCGGCTCCATCGAGGCCCTCCCGACCTGACGGGGTGTCAGATAGGGTCCGGCCGTGGCCGATCTGAGGAACCATCGCGTCCTGCTCGCCCAGCGCCCGGAGGGCCTGGTGCGCGACGACGACTTCACCCACGACGTTGGTGACGTGCCCGAGCCGGGCGATGGCGAGGTGCTGGTGCGCACCGAGTGGGTCGGCATCGACGCCACCGTGCGCACGTGGCTCTCGAAGGCCGAGGGCTACATCCCGCCGGTGGAGATCGGCGAGGTGGTGCGCAGCAGCGGCATCGGCCGGGTGGTGGCGTCGAAGAGCCCGAAGATCGCCGAGGGGGCGCTGGTGGCCACGCTCACCGGCTGGCAGGAGTACGCCGTGGTGGGCGACGACCCGATGCTGACCACGCCGCTCCACGAGGGCACCGATCCGCTGGCCGCCCTCGGCGTGTTCGGCGCCAACGGGCTGACCGCCTACGTGGGGCTCACCGACATCGGCCAGGTGCAGGAGGGCGAGACGGTCGTCGTGTCCGCCGCCGCCGGGGCCACCGGGTCGATCGCCGTGCAGATCGCCAAGATCCTCGGCGCCCGGGTGATCGGCATCGCCGGCACCGACGAGAAGTGCGCCTGGCTGGTCGACGGCCTCGGCCTCGACGGTGCCATCAACCACAAGACCGACGACATCGGGGCCAAGCTCAAGGAGATGTGCCCCAAGCGGGTCGACGTGTTCTTCGACAACACCGGCGGGCCGATCCTCGACCACGTGCTGGGCCGTCTGGCCGACCACGCCCGGGTGGTGCTGTGCGGGGCCATCAGCTCCTACAACGACGCCTTCAAGCCGCCGGGGCCGCCCAACTACCTCAACCTGATCTCTCGGCGGGCACGGATGGAGGGCTTCATCTCCTGGGACGCTTGGGGCCGCTACGGCGAGATCATGGAGATCCTCGGCGTCTGGGTGGCCGACGGCCGCCTCCAGCACCGCAGCCACATCTTCGACGGCCTCGAGGCGGCGCCCCAGGCGCTGAACGCCATGTTCACCGGGGAGAACATCGGGAAGATCGTGGTCCGGGTGGGCGGTACCTGAGAGGTTCTGTTCAGCGGTACACTTTGCCCATGGCTGAACGGAGTCCGTTTCCGTACCAGGGCCCGCTGGCCCCGGAGGAGGTGTCGGGCCGCGACGCGCTGGCCCAAGACCTGGCCGAGCGCATCACGGCGCGCCGGGTCACCGCCCTGCTGGGGCCACGGCGCTACGGCAAGACGAGCCTGCTGAAGCGCGTCACCACCGACCTGGCCGCCACCACGGGGGCCGAGACGATCTGGATCGACCTCTACGGCTTGAGCTCGATGGCCGACCTGGCCGGCGCCATCGACCGGGGGCTGAGCGGCGTGCAGGGCGCTGTGCGTCGCATCCTCGACTCCGTGGCCGGCTCGCTGTCGGTGAACCTCGGCGTGGTCGGGGTGGAGCTGTCGAAGGGCAAGCGGGACCGCCCCGACCCGGCGCTGCTGCTGCGGTCGCTCCTGCAGATCCTGGTGCGCACGGCTCAGCGCCACGACCTCATCGTGGTGTTCGACGAGTTCGCCGGCATCGCCAACGTCGACCAGGCCGCCGCCGTCCTGCGCACCGAGCTCCAGCACCACTACCAGGACCTGGCCATCGTGTTCGCCGGCTCGCAGCCCTCCACCATGCGGACGCTCTTCAGCGACCAGGCCCAGCCCTTCTTCGCCCAGGCCGACCTGGTGGAGATCTGGCCGCTGTCGCGGGCGGCGGTGGCCGACATCGTCGAGCGCGGCTTTGCGGCGACGGGCCGCTCGCCCGGCACCACGACCAGCTCCCTCGTGGCCATGGCGGAGGGCCACCCGCAGCGAGCCATGCAGCTGGCCGATGCGCTGTGGTGGCACACGCCGGAGGGCGGCACCGCCGACGCCGAGACCTGGGAGCAGGCCCTGGCCGACGTGCGCCGCCACGTCGACAGCGGGTCCGACCGGCTCTTCGCCCTGCTCCCGGTGGGCCACCAGAAGACGCTGCGGGTCGTCGCCAACGGTGGGAGCGTGCACGGCACGGCGGCCGACGTGCTCGACCTCGCCTCGGGCACGGCCACCGCGGCGGTCGAGGCGCTGATCGGCAACGGCTACATCGTGCGCCGAGACGACGACGGCCGCCTCCGGATCGTCGACCCTCTGCTGGCCGACTGGATCCGGAGGCGCTTCCCGGTCTGAGCTCGAGCCGCTACCAGTCGGCGGCGAGGAAGGGACCGGTGCTGAGCACGACCGGTCCGTCGGAGGCACGCACCGCGATGGCGCCCTGCTCGTCGACCTCGAGGAGCCACTGCCCGGAGGCGTCGACGGCCAGGTCGGCCCCTTGCCCCATCGCCCGACCCGGGCGCTCCTGGTCGGCGGTGTAGAGCGGGAAGAGCCGGCCGTCGCTCCCGCCGGTGGAGGTCGGCTCGCCCAGCTGGCCGTCCTCGATCGGGTACCGGGCGAGGCCGGAGGAGATCACGTTGCCGTCGGCATCTCGTTCGACGGTGACCACTGCGATCTCCGAGCCGTCGGCGTTGACGGCCACCCGCTCGGCGCTGACGAGGAAGTCGTCGTCGCCGCCGAGCAGAGCCGACGACCTCCCGACCTCGAGGTCGTGGAGGAGGATGCCCGCTCCGGTGGTGCCGACCACCCAGCGCCCGTCGGCCGAGATGTCGATCCCGAAGACGTTGAGGATCTGCTCGGGCTCGGCGCTGCCGTCGATGGGCACCCGGAACACCGCACCGGCAGCGGGCTCGCAGCACGTCTCGAAGTACACGTCCTGCCCGTTCGGGTGCAGGGCCACGCCCGAGATGGAGTAGGGCCCGCCCTCGGGAGCTCCGGCGTTGGGATCGTCGTAGGCGGCCAGCTCACGGAGCTCGTCGCCGGTGGCGACGTCGAGCACGACCAGGCGGCCGTCCCCGGTCACGGCGACGACCACGTCCGGCTGCGGAGCGTCACCGCCGGTCTCGGTGCAATCAGTGCTGCCAATGGTGGAGATGCCGGGCAGGTCGGCGACCCTGCTTCGGACCTCGATCTCGTGGGTCGGATCGGTGTAGCTGGCCATCCACGCGGCCGGCACGTCGGCGGCCTCGACACCCGCGCGCGCCAGGTCCTCCGCCTGCAGGAGCTCCAGGACCTCGGCTGAGGTGAGGTGTGCGACCGAGCCTTCGCCGCTCGTCGAAGCCGCTCCCGGCGGTTCCGCCAGCCCGGCTCCGATGGCGTCTCGCTCAGCGGCTGTGGCATCGGGCTCGGCGACGACCACGAGCTGCACGGTGCCCGGAGCGCACTCGAACCGCTGGATGATGGCGTCGTCGAGATCGGGACCCCGCGAGGTCGTGGTCGGCGCCGCAGGATCGATGCTCTCGACGCCCTGGGTGTCGTCGTCCTGGGTGATGGCCACGGCGATGCCGACGCCAGCCAGCATGGCGACAGCGGCGGCGACGGCGATCAGACGGGATGCCCGCCGGGGCGGTGCGGTGGCGGTGGCAGCCTCCACCCGCTGGCGCAACGACTCGTCGGCGACGACGCCGTCGGCTTCTGCTCGCAGCGCCTGGCGGAGCAGCTCGTCGTGGGGATCGGGGGTGTGGTCGGTCATCGCAGACCCTCCAGGGTCTCGGCCAGGGCGGCGCGCGCCCGGTGCAGGTGGGTCTTCACGGAGCCGGCGCTGATCCCGAGGGTCTCGGCGATCTCGGCGTCGGTGAGGTCGAGGTAGAAGCGCAGCACGGTGCAGTCGCGCTGGCGCTGGGGTAGGGCTCGCACAGCCGCCGCCACCTGGCGCTGCCCGTCGCGGCGCACGGCGTCGACCTCCGCAGCAGGGCCGTGCCCGGCGGCTTCGGGCGGCCGCCCCCGCACCACTCGGAGGTGGCGGTGGTGGCCGTGCGAGAGGTTGATCACCGTCCGCCGCAGGTAGGCCCGCTCCGCCCCCGGCGCCGGTGGCCGGCTGGCTCGGTGGAAGCGCACGAACGCCTCCTGCACCAGCTCCTCGGCCAGGCCGTGGTCGCCCACGAGGACGACGGCCAGCTTGAGCAGGGGCGTGGCGTGCTCACGGAAGAGCCCGTCGAGCTCGCTGGTGTGGGTGGGTGGGTCGATCGCCATCGCGGTCACGCCCCCCTAGACGCGCTCATGGCCCCCACGGTTGACATCCTGGCCGTACTGCGAGATCTGGCATCGGATGTGGGCACGTCACGCCGAGATCCGACGCCAGATCTGGGGTGCGGGGTTCCGGCGTCGGTGGGTGGCGTCAGGCGCCTGGATCCGACGCCGGATCTCCGAGCTGGCCCTCCAGGGTGGCGACGTCGTGGGCGGGGAGCTGGCAGGTGTAGCCCTGGCACACGTACCCGCGATCGTCGTCGCGGCCCTCCCACAGTGGGCTGTCGTAGCGCTCCCCCCAGGCGAGCACGGCGTTGGGGAGGTGGCGCCGGTGGACGGCGGCCACCAGGTCGGGGCGGTCGCCGGGGATCACCACCTCGGTGGTGCCCCGAGCCACGAGGTCGACGGCGGCCAGCACGTGGCCGAAGGCGGTGGGGTGCTCGACGGCCATGGCGCCGAGCAGACGGACCACGGCCTCACCCGCCTCCCGGTAGCGATGGTCGTCGGTGAGGGCAGCCAGGCGCAGCAGCCCGACCGCGGCCAGACCGTTGGCGCCGGGGGTGGCGTTGTCCATCAGGTCCTTGGTGCGGGCGATCAGCGCCTCCGCGTCGTGGCCCGTGGTGAACACGCCGCCGCGCTCCTCGTCCCAGAACAGCTCGAGCAGCGCATCGGCCACCGAGCGGGCCTCGGCGATCCAACGAGCCTGGCCAGTGGCCTCGGCCAGCCGGGTGAAGGCGTCGAGCAGCGCGCCGTGGTCGGTGGCGTAGGCCAGGTGCTTGGCGCCGGCCTCGGCCTGCCAGGCCCGCAGCCATCGGCCGTCGGCTCGGCGCAGGTGGACCAGAAGGAACTCCGCCGTCTCCACCGCGGCGTCGATCCAGGCGGTTTCGCCGGCCGCCGCGCCGGCCTCGGCCAGGGCACTGACCAGGTAGGCGTTCCACTCGGTGAGCACCTTGTCGTCGAGTCCCGGGCGCACCCGCTGGCTGCGAGCATCGAAGAGCGCCTGGCGGGCCGCCTCCACCGCGGGGGGCCGGGCCAGCTCGCCTCGAGCGTGCATGCGGTTGGGGATGGTCGTGCCGTGCTCGAAGTTGCCGCCTGGTCGGAACCCGTACCAGTGCCGGGCCGCATCGGCCCCCTCGCCCAGCACCTCGCGCACCTGCGTGTCGGTCCAGACGTAGAACTTGCCTTCCTCGCCCTCGCTGTCGGCGTCCTCGGCCGACTAGAAGCCACCGGACTCGTGGGTCATGTCGCGCAGGACGTACTCGATGGTCTCGCGGCACACCTGGAGGAAGCGCGGCTTGCCCGTGATGAGCCACGCGTGCAGGTACAGCCGCGCCAGCAGCGCGTTGTCGTACAACATCTTCTC
>JBPPMN010000043.1:0-3456 GCA_051306055.1 Acidimicrobiales bacterium | reverse complement strand
CGTCGGGCGTGGAAGGCGCGGCGGTGAGCAGCCGGGTGTTCTTGCGCTTGGCGGCCAGGGCGTCGATCACGCCCTCGCCATAGCCGGGCGCGATCACCACGTCGGCCTGGGCGGCGGCCACCATCCGCTCCACCGTGGCGTCGTCGACCGGGTGCGAGAGGGCCACGATGCCGCCGAAGGCCGAGCGCTCGTCGCACTCGAAGGCCCACTGGTAGGCGTCGGCCAGCGAGCCGGCCACCGCCGCGCCGCACGGGTTGGCGTGCTTGATGATGGCCACGGCGGGCTGGCCGGTGACGGTGGCCAGGTCGTTGGCCAGGCCCCACGCCGCGTCAGCGTCGAAGAGGTTGAGGTAGCTGAGTGCCACGCCGCCGTGCTGCTCCACGTCGTCCCACCACGAGGTGGTGCCCACCTCTCGGTAGCGGGCGCCGGTCTGGTGGGGGTTCTCGCCGTAGCGGAGGTCTTGCACGCGCTCGAGGGCCAGGTGGAGGGTGGGCGGAAACGGGTCGCCGGCCACGTCGTCGAACCAACCCACGATGGCGGCGTCGTAGGCGGCGGTGTGGGCGAAGGCGGTGCGGGCGAGGATGCGCTTGGTGGCGTCGGAGAGCACCCCGTCGGCCTTCAGCTCGTCGACCACCTGCTGGTACTGCGACGGGTGGGTGAGGATGCCCACGTCCTTGAAGTTCTTGGCCGCGGCCCGGATCATGGCCGGCCCGCCGATGTCGATGAGCTCCTCGGCCCGGCTGGCGCCGTGCTCGAAGCTGTCGAGGCTGGCACCGAAGGGGTAGAGGTTCGACACCACGAGGTCGAGCGGATCGATGCCGTACTCGGCCATGTCGGCCTGATGGTCGGGGTTGCGCCGATCGGCCAGGATCCCGCCGTGCACCTTCGGGTGGAGGGTCACCACACGGTGGCCGAGGATGGCGGGGAAGCCGGTGAGGTCGGCCACGTCGGTGACGGCCAGGCCGGCTTCGCGCAGCGCCTTGGCGGTGCCGCCGCTGGAGATGAGGTCCCAACCCATGCCGCGGAGCTCCCGGGCCAGCTCGACGATCCCGGACTTGTCGTAGACGGACAGCAGCGCTCTCAACGGGGTTCCTTCTTCAGCAAGGAGGGGTCGGCGAGGACCGCTCGGATGGTGGCGGGGTAGAGCTCGCGCTCCACGGCCTTGATGCGCTCGTGCAGCGATCCTTCGTCGTCGTCGGGGAGGACGGCCACGGCCTCCTGGGCCAGGATCGGCCCCGCGTCGACCTCGAGGGTCACCACGTGGATGGTGCAGCCGGTGACCTTCACGCCGTACTCGAGGGCCGCCGGCACCGCGAGCCAGCCCTTGAACGAGGGGAGCAGCGCCGGATGGGTGTTCACGATCCGGTCGGGGAAGGCCTCGAGGATGGGCTCGGCGAAGACGGTGCCGAACCCGGCCAGCACCACCAGGTCGATCTCGTGGGCGCGCAGCACCTCGACCACCTGCTGCGTGTAGGCCACGCGATCGAAGTCGGCGCCGAAGCTGGTGCGCTCCACCACCTCGGCCTTCACGCCGTGGCCGGCCGCCACCTCGGACGCCCGGGCCGGACGGTCGACCACCACGAGCTCGACGGGGATGCCGTCGACCAGGATGGCCTCCAGCAGGGTCCCGCTGCCTGAGGCGAGGACGGCGATGCGCACCTGCGGAACGTACCAGCCGCCCAGGGCACCCGATCCCGACGTAACCGCTCGCATCCGACAGGCGTCGGACGCGGTGCGTTAGCGTGCTCACCGATCAGACTCTCCCCCTTTGGAGGCGGAACCGTGGACCTCAACAAGCTCACCACCAGCGACAAGGTCATTGCCGGCTCCGGCATCGTCTTGTTCATCGCATCGTTCCTGCCGTGGTTCAAGATCGAGTTCTTCGGCGAGAGCGCCACGGCCAGCGGATGGGACGTCGGGTTCTTCTGGGCCGGCATCCCCGCTCTCCTCGGTCTCGCCGCTGCGGGCCTGGTGCTGGCCAGCAAGCTCAGCGACTTCAAGCTGCCCGAGATCCCGATCCCGTGGGGTCAGGCCTTCCTGATCGCCGGCGGCGTCTCGGCGGCCATCGTGGTGCTGAAGCTCCTCCTCGGCGAGGACTTCGTCGACCGTGCCTGGGGCCTGTTCCTGGCCACCATCGCCGCCCTGGGCTTCGCAGCTGGCGGGTACCTGAAGTTCCAGGAGAACGACGACGCCCCCGCCAGCGGCGGCGGCACCGGGTCCGCTCCGTTCTGATCTCTGCCCTGAGCTGAACCCCTTCTGACGACGAGGCCCCGGCCACCCGGTCGGGGCCTCGTCGCGCACCGGTCCCCCACCTGGGCGGGCCGCCCCCGTACCGTCGGGCCATGACCGAGCCTCATGGGGAAGCCTCGTCCACCTCGTTCCTCGACTCCCTCGGCGTCCGGGCCCAACGCCGGGCCGAGCCGAGGACGTCGATCGCCATCGCCGGCGCCGGCTGCGCGCTGGCCATCCTGGGCGTCCTGATCGTGTCGGGTGACACCGGCGTACCCGACGACTTCAGCGGCAGCTTCAACAAGGTGCCCGGGGTGATCCTCAGCCTGCTCGTGGTGGTGGGCGGCTACGTGGCCCTCGCCCAGTCGGGCCGGGGCGCAGTGGCCACGGGCGGCACGGTGGCCGCCGCCCTCGGTGTGCCGCCGCTCATGTTCTTCCTCACCTTCGACGAGAACGGCTTCCCGCCGTACTCCACCGAAGCCATCCTCTACGTGTCGACGATCGCCTGGCTGGCCAGCTACGCCGTGGGACCGGGCCGCGGCCGTCCGTTCTTCCTCGGCGCCGGCCTCCTCGGGGTGTGGTTCAGCCTCCTGCAGCTCACCGAGGAGCTCTTCGACTTCCCGTTCGTGGCCATCGACGGCTTCTTCGGCGCCTTCTCCACCACGAGCTCCTTCGACGAGACCGGGACCGCGATCGGCGGCGACTTCAGTGGCGGCGGCTTCGACGACCCGGGCTTCGGCGGCGGTCCCACCTTCGACGTGCCCGAGCCCACCACGATCGGGCTCATCTCCCTCGGGCTGGGCGTGGCCTACCTGGTGGTGGGCCGCCGACTCGACCGGCGGGGCCTCCAGGGCGCGGGCACGCCCGTCGCGCTGGCCACCATCCCGCCGCTGTTCATCGGGGCCCTCTTCCTGGCCGACGACCTCGAGACGGCCGGCACCGGGCTGCTGCTGATGGCCATCGGCCTCGGGCTGGCCTACAGCGGGGGCTCGACCTGGCGACGGGCCACCACCTGGATCGGCGGCGCCGCCACCGCCATCGGCGCCGCCGTCTTCCTCGGCGACATGACCGACGACGCCACCATCGGCGGCATGCTGTTCCTGGCCGCCGGCATCGGGCTGGTGTTCGCCGGGCACGCCATCGCCACGGCCATCTCTGAGCCCGACGAGATGGCCGTGACCGCTCCGGTGGCCATCGCCGTCACGCTCAGCTCGCCGCCCACCGTCG
>JBPPMN010000125.1:0-7350 GCA_051306055.1 Acidimicrobiales bacterium | reverse complement strand
GACAGCACGACGTTGTTGCGGTTCTTGTCGAGCTCGATGATCTTCGCTTCGATCGACTTGCCCACGTAGGGCTGGAGGTCGCGCACGCGGCGCAGCTCCACCAGCGAGGCGGGCAGGAAGCCCCGGAGGCCGATGTCGAGGATGAGGCCGCCCTTGACGACCTCGATGACGGGGCCGGTGACGACGCCGTCTTCTTCCTTGATGCGCTCGATGTCGCCCCAGGCCCGCTCGTACTGGGCCCGCTTCTTGGACAGGACGAGCCGCCCCTCCTTGTCCTCCTTGGTGATGACGAGCGCCTCGATCTTGTCGCCCATCGACACGATCTCGTTGGGATCGACGTCGTTGCGGATCGACAGCTCGCGGCTCGGGATCACGCCCTCCGACTTGTAGCCGATGTCGAGGAGGACCTCGTCGCGATCGACCTTGACCACGGTGCCCTCCACCAGCTGGCCATCTTCCACCGACACGAGGGTGCCGTCGATGGCGTCGCCGAAGGCGCCGCCGAGGTCGTCGACGGTGATCTGGCGGGGGGTGTAGGTGCCGTCCTCGGCGAAGGTGCCGAAGCCGGTGGGGGCGTCGGTGGCTTCGGGGTTGGGCTCGTAGGTCAGGGTGTCGTCGGACAAGGGAGTGAGGCCTTCAGGGAATGGGGGATGGGACATTGCGCGCCGGGCAGACGCCGCTGGCGTGCCGGACACCGTACACCGGGCCATCGGCCCAGGTCACGGCCGGCGCGCCACCAGCAGCAGCTCGGGGGTGTCGGTGCTGGGCGGGCGGCGGGAGTAGACCCCGGGCGTGACCGACCAGATGGCCTCCACCTCCAGGCCGGCGCCGGCCGCCAGCAGGCGCAGCTCCCGGGGCGTGAAGCACGTGGTCCACAGGTCGACCTCGGCCGGCCGCTGCTGCTCGTCGAGCACGGTGGTGCGCTCGTGGTTCACCCCGGCGTCGGCGTCGAAGGCGTCGTGGTCCTCGAGGAACCGGAGCTGGAAGTAGGCCGAGAAGGCCGACACGGCGAGCCGCCCGCCCGGCCGCAGGGCCCGGGCCATGCCGGCCAGGACGGCCCCGTCGGCGTCCAGCGGCGCGCCTGGACCGCCGGTGAGGCCGAAGGCGCCCTGGCACAGCGAGATGGCGACGTCGAACTCGGCGTCGAAGGTGAGCTCCCGGGCATCGCCGCGCTCGAAGCGAGCACCCGGTGGGGCCGCCTCGGTGGCGAGGTCGACGAAGCGCTGGCTGATGTCGACGCCCACCACCTCGAGCCCGCGCTCGGCGAAGGCGTGGGCGTGGCGCCCGGGGCCGCAGCCGACATCGAGCAGGCGCTGACCAGGCGAGAGGGCGAGCACCTCGCTGAGGAACGTGACCTCCTGGGCCGTGCCCTTGGTGAACGAGTAGCGCAGGTAGGCGGCGCCGAGGTGCTCCGCCACCGGCTCGAACCAGTGGTCGGGCTCGGTCACCCGAAGCCGGCGCGGCCCACGCACTCGTACCCGGGCGGCAAGAAGCTCCACTCCTTGGGCCCGTCGCCGCAGTCGTCGGCCGTGGTCGCGGCGGCCGCCACGGAGTACAGGCAGAAGATGATGATGGCCAGCATGATGAACCAGCCCGGTCCGCTGCCCCGTCGGTCGAGCTTCTTGCCACCGGCCATCTGATCTCCTCCTCTAGCCCTTGGCGGCGGCCCAGCTGGGACCGACGGCCAGGTTGACCTCGAGGGGCACGCACAGCTCGGCCGCCCCCGCCATCACATCTTCCACCAGCTTGCCCGTGCCCTCCACCTCAGATGGGGGAACCTCGAGCAGCACCTCGTCGTGCACCTGCAGGATCAACCGGCTGTCAAGGGCCTCAGCGGCCAGGCGGGCGTCGAGCCGGACCAGCGCCACCTTGAAGATGTCGGCGGCCAGGCCCTGGATGCCGGCGTTCATGGCCTGGCGCTCCCCGGCCTGCCGGATCCGGAAGTTCGACGAGGCCAGCTCCGGGATCTGGCGCCGCCGGCCGAACAGCGTCTCGGTGTAGCCCCGCTCCCGAGCCTCGGCCACCGTGCGGTCCATGTAGGCCCGCACGGCCGGGAAGGCCACGAAGTAGGCGTCGAGGATCTCGGTCGCCTCCTCGGTGGGGATGTTGAGGCGCTGGCCGAGGCCGTAGGCCTCCATCCCGTAGGCCAGGCCGTAGGAGACCATCTTCGCCTTGGAGCGCATCTCGGTGGTGACGTCGCCCGCCTCCACACCGAAGATCCGCAACGCCGTCTCCGTGTGGATGTCGCGTCGCGACTCGAAGCTCTCGATGAGGCCCGGGTCTTCCGCCAGGTGGGCGATGCAGCGCAGCTCGATCTGGTTGTAGTCGGCCACCAGCAGCTGGAACCCGGGGGCAGGGACGAAGGCCTTGCGGAACTCACGGCCCAGCTCGGAGCGCACGGGGATGTTGTGGAGGTTGGGCTGGTCGGAGCTGAGCCGACCGGTGCGGGCGACGGTCTGGTTGAAGGTGGCGTGGATGCGGCCGTCGGGGCCCACCTCGTGCAGGAGGCCGTCGCCGTAGGTGGAGCGCAGCTTCTCCACCTCCCGGTAGGCCAGCAGGTGCTCGATGATCGGGTGCTGGCCGAGGAGCTTCTCGAGGCTGGCGGCGTCGGTGGAGAAGCCGGTCTTGGTCTTCTTCTGTGGGGTGAGGCCCAGCTCGTCGAACAGCACCTGGCGCAGCTGGAGGGTGGAGTTCACGTTGAAGTCGTGGCCGGCGGCCTCCACGATCGCCGTGCGGTGGCGCTCCACATCGGCCACGAGGCGGTCGCGCAGGCGCTGGAGCTCGTCGCGGTCGACGCCCACCCCGAGGTCCTCCATGCGGGCCAGCACACCGACGAGGGGCACCTCGATGTCGTCGTGGAGGACACGCAGGCCCTGCGCGTCGAGCGCCGCCAACAGGGGCGCGACGAGGCGATCCACGGCCAGGGCCCGGCGGCCGGCGACGGTGGCGGCCGGGGTGGACGAGCCCTCGAGGTCGAGCTGGCCGTCGGCGGCCGCGTCCCCCTCCGGGATGCTGACCGACGCGTAGCGCACGGCCAGCTCCTCGAGGAGGTAGCGGCTCTCGGCGGGGTCGAGCAGGTAGGCGGCCAGCGAGGTGTCGATGGCCAGGGTGCGCACGTCGACGTCGAGGCCCGTGAGGGCCCGCACCAGCGGCTTGGCCTGGTGGGCGGCCAGCGGGCGGCCGCCGATGGCGGTGAGCCCGCCGAGCGCTGTGCGCACCTCGGGGGCCGCGAGGAGGTCGCCGGACAGCCACACGACGTCGCCGGTGGCGCCGTCGCGCACGAGGGCCATGCCATCGAGGTCGGAGCGACCCTCCTCGCCCGTCCAGCAGCCGGCCAGGGCCAGCGGCTGGTCGCCCGCGGCCAGCGACCCGAGCACGTCGACGGCGTCGGCGGCCGTGGTGACGACGTCGACCTCCGCCTCCAGCACGACCAGGTCGGATGTGGATGGACCGAGGTCGGTGTCGATGGCCTCGGCCAAGCGCTCGAACATGTTCCGGAACTCGAGGAACTCGAAGAGCCGGCGCACCTCGTCGGTATCGATGGCGGTGGGGTCGAAGGCGAGGTCGGCCAGGCGCTGGTCGAGCGGGACGTCGCGCAGGAGCACCATCACCTCGACGTTCTGCCGCACGTTGGCCTCATGGGCCCCGAGGTTCTCGCGCAGCTTGGGGGTCTGCGCATCGAGGTGCTCGTAGATGCCGTCGATGCCGCCGTAGGTGGTGATGAGCTTGGCGGCCGTCTTCTCCCCCACCCCCGGCACACCGGGGAGGTTGTCGGAGGGGTCGCCCCGCAGGGCGGCGTACTGCGGGTAGAGGGCGGGCGTGACCCCCGTGCGATCGGCGATGCCGGCCTCGTCGTAGAGGACGTAGTCGGACACCCCGCGCTTGTTGTAGAGCACCTTCACGTGCGGGTCCTCGACGAGCTGGTAGCTGTCGCGGTCGCCGGTGACGATGATCACCTCGTCGCCGGCGTCGCGGCCCTCGGTGGCGAGGGTGGCCAGCACGTCGTCGGCCTCCACGCCGACCACCTCGAAGATGGGGATGTGGAGCGACTCCACCACCTCGCGCACGAGGCCCATCTGCTGGCGGAGGATGTCGGGGGCCGACTCCCGGTTGCCCTTGTAGGTCTCGATCCGCTCGTGGCGGAAGGTCGGCTCCGGGCGGTCGAAGGCCACCACGATGGCGTCGGGCCTGTGGTCGCGCAGGAGGTTCACCAGCATCTGCGTGAACCCGTAGACGGCGTTGGTGACCTGGCCGGCGGCCGTGGCCATGTCGGTGGGGAGGGCGAAGAAGGCGCGGTAGGTGAGGGAGTTGCCGTCGATGAGCAGGACGGTGCGGCCGGCCACGTCTCCCCTACTGGTCGGGGCGGAGGTCGCCCGAGACGACGTCGTCGGCCACCGCTCGCATGGTGCGGCGGTCTTGCATGGCCCGCTTCTGGATCCACGAGAAGGCCTCGGACTCGCTGAGCCCGCTCTCGTCCATCAGCAGCCCCTTGGCCCGGTCGACCACCTTGCGGGTCTCCAGCTGCTCCTCGAGGCTCGTGTTCTGGTCGAACAGGGCCTGCATCTCCCGGAAGCGACCGAGGGCCACCTCCACGGCCGGGATCAGCTCGGAGCGCTGGAACGGCTTCACCAGGTAGGCCAGGGCGCCGGCATCGCGGGCCTGCTCGATCAGGTCGCGCTGGGAGAAGGCGGTGAGGATCAGCACCGCCGCCTGGCGGTCGCCGCTGATCTCCCGGGCCGCAGCCAGGCCGTCGAGGCCGGGCATCTTGATGTCGAGGATGGCGAGGTCGGGGCTGAGGTCGCGGACCAGCTCCACGGCTTCGTCGCCCCGGCCCGTCTCTCCGACCACCTCGTAGCCCTCCTCCTGGAGGGTCTCCTTGAGGTCGAGGCGGATGATGGCTTCGTCTTCGGCGATGACGACGCGGGTGGTCACCAGGGACGTCCTTTCGTGCGAGGGGTCACTTGGTCTCGGCCAAGAGTCGGTCGAGGAGCTCGTCCTGGCTGCGCTCGAGCTCGATGATCTGCTCCGACACCTCGGCCCGATGGCGGGCCATGGCGTCGGCGTGGCGCTGGGCGTCGTGGTGCTCCCGGTCGGCCAGGGGGGTCTCCGACACCAGTGACCGGAGCCGGGCGTCGTCGGCCGCCTCCACGAGGTGGCTCAGCTGCTCATCCGAGACAGCCAGCTCTTCTCGCAGCTGACGGAGCCGAGCACCCACCTCCGACAGGCGGCGCTCCACGAGGGACCGGGACATGCGCGGCAGTGTACGCCCGCCGGACCCACCGCCCCGATCTGCCACCATGCACCCGTGCCTCCCTCGTCTCGCCGTCGTGCCCCTTGGGCGGTGCTGGTGGCCGTGAGCCTCGGGCTGGTGGGGTGCGGCGACGACGGTCGCACCGCCGGCTGCGGGTCGATCCAGCGCGAGACCCTCGATCCGGCCTACCTGGTGCACGTCCTGGGCAGCGACACCGCCGTGGAGTACGGCTCCGACCCTCCCACCTCGGGCCCGCACCAGCCCGGTCCGGCCGAGAGCGGGGTGCTCGACGAGCCGCTCCCCCGCCCCGTGCAGGTGGGCATCCTCGAGCGCGGCGACGTGCTCCTCCAACACGGACCCGAGCTGCCCGCCGACGATCTCGCAGCCTTGGAGGCCCTCGCAGGCGGCCGGGTGACCGTCGCCCCGAACCCCGACCTGCCCGAGCCGGTGGTGGCCACCGCGTGGGTGTTCAAGCAGTCGTGCTCGACCGTCGACGCCGCCGCCCTGGAGGAGTTCATCGACGAGCGCGTGGGCCAGGGACCCGAGGACTGAGGTGAGCACCGACGCCTGGGGCATCGACGACGGCTGGACCGACACCACCGGTTCGTGGCACGCCGCGCCCCGCACAACCCTCGACGCGTTCCGATCGGCCATGGGTGCCGACCACACGCGCAGCACCCCCGGCGGCCGGCCGGTGTGGGTGGTGCGCCCCGGGCAGGACGAGCCGTTGCTCGGGCGCTGCCACCTCCGCCTGGAGGACGGCGACGACCAGGGCGAGCTCGACCGGCTCCCGCGCGACCTGCCGCTCGGCATCCACGAGCTGCAGCCCGTCGACGACGGGCCCACCACGAACCTGATCGTGAGCCCGAGGCGCTGCCACCTCCCTGCCGACCTCCGCACGTGGGGCGTCACCATGCAGGTGCCCACCACCCGGTCGAGCAACAGCTGGGGCACGGGCGACCTGGCCGACGTGGCTGCCGTGGCCCGCTGGGTGGCCGCAGAGGGCGGCGGAGCCGTGGGGCTCAGCCCGCTGCACGCCCCCACGCCGGTCGCGCCGATCCAGCCCAGCCCGTACTACCCCTCCAGCCGCCGGTGGCGGAACCCGCTCCTGCTACGCGTCGACGCCGTCCCCGGTGCCACTGCGGTTGGCGAGGTGGCGACCCTGGCCGAGCAGGCCGGGGCCCTCCTGGCCGCCCCCCATGTGCCGCGCGACCGGTGCTGGGCGTTGCAGTGCCGGGCGCTGGAGCTGATCTGGGCGGACCTCGGCGACGAGGCCCGCCGACACCTCGACCGCTGGCGGCAGGAGCAGGGCCCGACGCTCGAGGCCTGGGCCCGCTACTGCACCCTGGCCGAGGACCACGGGCCCGGGTGGTCGGCCTGGCCCGCCGAGCTCCGCCGCCCCGACAGCCCCGCCGTGGAGGCCGCCGCCCGCATCCGGGCCGACCGGGTGGCCTTCCACGCCTGGCTGCAGCTCCTCCTGCAGCAGCAGATGGATGCCGCGCAGGTCGCCGGCGTCCGACTGGTGCAGGACCTCGCCATCGGCGTCGACCCCGACGGCGCCGACGCCTGGGTGTTGCAGGACCTCCTTGCCCTGGGGGTGAGCGTGGGCGCGCCGCCCGACGACTTCGCTCGTGACGGCCAGAGCTGGGGGCTGCCACCGTTCATCCCGTGGCGGCTCCGTGACGCCGGCTACCGGCCGCTGGCCGAGCTGCTGCGGGCGTCGATGGCCGAGGGCGGCGGCCTGCGGGTCGATCACGTGATGGGCCTGGCCCGCCTGTTCTGGGTGCCCGAGGGTGGCCGACCCGTCGACGGCACCTACGTGCGCTTCGCCGGCCGGGAGCTCCTCGACGTGCTGGCCCTCGAGAGCGCCCGCGCAGAGGCGGTCGTGGTGGGCGAAGACCTGGGCACGGTCGAGCCCGGCTTCCGCGAGGCGCTCCGGGAGACCTCCGTGCTGTCGACCCGGCTGGTGTGGTTCGAGGACGTGCCCCCGGAGAGCTACCCGCACGAGGCGCTGGCCATGGTGACCACTCACGACCTGCCCACCATCGCCGGTGGGGCCACCGGAGCCGACGACGCGGAGCTGGCCGCCCTCGACCGGC
>JBPPMN010000004.1:0-6111 GCA_051306055.1 Acidimicrobiales bacterium | reverse complement strand
CCCCCACTCCTTCCCCGAGTTCGCCAGTCCCGAGGAGGAGCGCACCCACATCAAGCAGCGGATGGCCGCTGCCTTCCGCCTGTTCGACCGCTTCGGGTTCAACGAGGGCGTGGCCGGGCACCTCACCGCCCGCGACCCCGAGCGGCCCGACTGCTTCTGGGTCAACCCCTTCGGGATGTCCTTCGGCCTGATCCGGGCCTCCGACATGATCCTGGTCAACCACGACGGCGAGGTGGTGGAAGGCGACTGGCCGGTCAACGTGGCCGCCTTCGCCATCCACTCGCAGGTGCACGCGGCCCGTCCCGACGTGATGGCCGCCGCCCACACCCACTCCAAGCACGGCCGGGCCTTCTCCACCCTCGGCCGGCTGCTCGACCCCATCACCCAGGACGCGTGCTCGTTCTTCGAGGACCACGGGCTCTTCGACGACTACACCGGCGTGGTGATCGACATCGAGGAGGGCAAGCGCATCGCCCACGCCCTCGGCGACCACAAGGCGGCCATCCTCCGCAACCACGGCATCCTCACCGTCGGGCACACCGTCGACGAGGCGGCCTGGCTCTACATCACCATGGAGCGCAGCGCCGAGGTGCAGCTGCTGGCCGAGGCGGTGGGCGACACCGTGAAGATCGGCGACGAGATGGCCCGCCACACCCGACAGCAGGTGGGCAGCCACTTCGCCGGCTGGTTCAGCTTCCAGCCCCTCTTCGACAAGATCGTGGCCGACCAGCCCGACCTCCTCGAGTGAGCGACTGGTGACCGTCACGCCGATCGACACCAAGGCCCGGGAGCGCCGCGAGGCCACCCTGCGGGCCCTGCTGGAGGCGCAGAACCGCCACGACATCGCGGGGTCCGTGGCCTGCTTCGCCCACCCGCGCTACGAGCTGGTGGGCAACCAGCGGGTCTACGAGGGGGCCGCCGAGGTCACCCGCTACTACGAGACCACCTTCAGCGCCTTCCCCGACATCACCTTCGAGCTGATCACCGCCCACCACGCCGACGACGCGCTGGTGGTGGAGCTGTGGATGAGCGGCTCGCACCTCGGCTCCCGACGCGACTTCGAGGCCACCGGCAAGCGGTTCCGCTGCCGGGCGGCGGCCGTGTTCCAGTTCCGCGGGGCCGACCTGGTGGGGGCCCGGATCTACTACGACACCGGCACCATCGCCCGCCAGCTGGCCTGAACCTCCGCTCTTGACCGCTCGGTCAAGTTCGCGCCTAGGCTCTGCCGCCATGGACTGGCCCCTTCGCTTCGGCATCTTCCTGGCCCCCTTCCACCCGGTCGGGCAGAACCCCACGCTGGCCCTGGAGCGCGACCTCGACCTCATCGCCCACCTCGACGCCCTCGGGTTCGACGAGGCGTGGATCGGCGAGCACCACTCGGCGGGCTACGAGATCATCGCCAGCCCCGAGGTGTTCATCGCGGCGGCCGCCCAGCGCACCAAGCACATCCGCCTCGGCACCGGGGTGAGCTCGCTCCCCTACCACCAGCCCTTGATGCTGGCCGACCGCATGGTGCTGCTCGACCACCTCACCCGAGGCCGTGTGATGTTCGGCGTGGGTCCCGGGGCTCTGCCCTCCGACGCCTTCATGATGGGCATCGAGGTGGCCCGTCAGCGCGACATGATGGAGGAGGCCTTCGAGGTCATCCTCGAGCTGTTGGCCGGCGACAAGCCCGTCACCCGCCAGACCGACTGGTTCACGCTCCGCGACGCCCGCCTGCAGCTGCGGCCCTACTCCGATCCGTGCTTCGAGATCGCGGTGGCCGCCCAGGTCTCCCCCTCCGGTCCCCGCCTGGCCGGGCGGTTCGGGTCGTCGCTGCTGTCGATCGGCGCCACCAGCACCGGCGGCTTCGACATCCTCGGCGCCCACTGGAGCGTCATGGAGGAGCGGGCCGCCGAGTTCGGCACCACCGTCGACCGCCGCCGGTGGCGCCTCGTCGGCCCGATGCACATCGCCGACACCAAGGAGCAGGCCTACGAAGACGTGAAGTTCGGCCTCCCCCAGTGGGTCGACTACTTCCAGCGGGTGGCCGCCCTGCCGTTGGGCCCCGACACCACCGACGTCGAGGAGATGGCCGACGCCATGAACGCCTCGGGGTTCGCGGTAATCGGCACCGTCGACGACGCCATCGCCCAGATCCAGCGCCTCGCCGACCAGTCGGGTGGGTTCGGCACCTTCCTGAACATGGCCCAGGAGTGGGCCGACCGCGACGCCACCTGGCGCAGCTACGAGCTCCTCTCGCGCTACGTGTTCCCGCAGTTCCAGGGCTCGGCCGCCTCCACCGAGGCCAGCCGCGACTGGGCGGCCGAGAACCGACCCGAGTTCATCAGCGCCGCCACCAGCGCGGTGATGACGGCGGTGCAGTCGCACCACCAGGAGAAGGCAGCCAAGGCCGAGCAGGCCGGCGGCAGCGCCGGCTAGCCCTGCCCGAGATCACGGTCAGCCGCTGCAGTTCTCCTCGACGTAGGCGCTGACGGTCTCCCCTGCCGCCTCGAACTCGGCATCGAACACGCCCTCGAGGTCCTCGAAGGCGGCCGCCACCGCGGGGTCGGCGAAGGCCTGCGGGTCGGTGAGGTCGATGCCCTCGAGCCGCTCGGCCAGCTGCGAGAAGCCATCGGCGATGACCTCCATGGCCCCAGCCACCTCCTCGGGGGCTGCGTCGGCGATGGAGGCCAGCTGGTCTGCGGCCCCGTCGAAGTCGACCTCGCCGCCGGGGCCGAGGGAGGCCAGCGGGTTCAGGAAGGCACCGGCCAGCAGGAACTGGCAGTCCTCGGGCAGGAAGCCCAGCACGTCGGGGTCGACGACCGTGTCGTCGGCGCCACCATCGTCAGCCGCATCACCGTCGGACACGGCGGCCGTCGTGGTGGTCTCGTCGGCCGCCTCGTCGTCGCCGTCGCTACTGCACGCACCCGCCACCAGGGCGAGGCACCCCGCCAGCACGATCGCCGTCACCTTGCGCATCCGCCACCTCCGCTCGTCGGTCCGGCGGAGGAACCTACTTCGTCACGAACGGCGTGGCCACGACTCGGGCTCCGACCGCCGAGCCGCGCACGTCGATGGCCACCTCGCTCCCCTCCCCCACTTCCGGGGGCAGGAAGGCCAGGGCGATCCCGTGCCCGAGCACGGGCGAGAAGTTCCCGCTGGTGACCACCCCGGCCGGCGCCCCATCCACCAGCACTGCCTGCTCGGCGCGCGGCGGTCGGCGACCTTCCACGGCCAGGCCCCGCAGCCGGCGAGCCACTCCCCGCTCGCGCTCGGCCACCAGCGCATCCCGGCCCCGGAACCCACCGGGCTTGTCCCACGCCACCACCCAGCCGAGGCCAGCCTGCAGCGGGGTGATGCCCGGACCCAGCTCGTGGCCGTGCAGCGGCAGGCCGGCCTCGAGGCGCAGCGTGTCGCGGGCTCCGAGCCCGGCCGGGGTCACACCGGTGCCCAGCACCGCCTCCCACACTCCGGGCGCACCGTCGACCGGGACGGCCAGCTCGAGACCGTCCTCGCCCGTGTAGCCCGTGCCGGCCACGGTGCAGCGCACGCCGGCCACCTCGGCGGTCCCCACGCGGAACCGCCCCACGGCGGCGGCTTCGGGAGCGATGCTGGCCAGGCGAGACCTGGCCTCGGGGCCCTGCACGGCGATGATGGCCCGGGTGCTGGTGACGTCCTCCCCGCCGATGGCCGCCACCACGCGCTCGGTGTTGGAGGCGTTGGGCATCACGTCGAAGGCGTCCTCGGCCACCCACCACACGATGATGTCGTCGAGCACGGAGCCGTCGGCCTCGTCGAGGAGGTGCGTGTACTGCGCCCGGCCCGGACCCACCTTGGTGAGGTCGTTGGTGAGCGACGCCTGCAGCCGATCGAGCGCGCTGTCGCCACTCACCCGCACGGTGCCGAGGTGGCTCACATCGAAGGCCACCGCGCCGGACCGGCAGGCCCGGTGCTCGGCCAGGGTGCCGTCGGGGTAGGACAGCGGCATGTCCCAGCCACCGAACTCGGTCATCTTGGCACCGAGGGCACGGTGGGCGGCGTCGAGGGGCGAGGTGCGCAAGGTCACCTCGGGGAACCTACTGGGCGAGTGTCGTGGCCTCGGGGAGATCGGTGTCGAGCGGACGCAGCTCCAAGATGGCGGCGTCGACCTGCTCCACCACGCCGTCGAGGGCCAGCAGGTTGAGCACGCCCTGGCCCTGGTACTTGTTCACGACGTCGATGAGGTTCTCGCCCTCGCGCACCAGCACCACGCTGTCGCCGGCGATCACCAGCTGGGCCGAGGAGAGGTCGTCGCCGAGGTCGCGAAGGTAGTCGAAGGCGGCCCGCACCCGGTCGAGGCGCTGGCCGGCGTCGAGCAGCGACTTGATCATCTTCAGCTCGATGAGGTCCTTGTAGGAGTAGCGCCGACGGGAGCCGCTCCCCTTGGCATCGGCCAGTGACGGCCGGATCAGGTCGGTGCGGGCCCAGTAGTCGAGCTGGCGGTAGGTGATGCCGACGATGTCGGCTGCTTCACGGCCGCTGAATCCATCTGTTGCCATGGGGCGCGTTCCCTCGGGATCGGGTTCGAGTGGTGGGTCTCGAACGGGTGACACCGGTGGAGTTACACCGCTGTCGTGTGCAGCGCAGGGTACGACGACCCGCGCGCGCCGTCAACGGGGGTCCCCCAACGGCTTGCGACCGCCGTCCGCTACGGTCGCCTCGTGGCGCTGCGACAGGGTTGGGGGCTCGTGCTGGCTGCGATGTCCGCCGGCGCCGCGGCGCCCAGCTCGGCGCAGGACCCGCCGGCCGTCCCCGTCGTGCAGATCACCTCTGTCAGCCCGGTCGTCGCCTCGTACTCCTGCGGCGACATCGACGCCACCGTCACCCCCGGCGAGGTCACGTTCGCTCGCACCGGCGGGCTCGGGGAGAGCCTGGAGGTGGCGTTCGAGACCACCGAGGCGCATGGTCCCCGCGTCCGCAGCACCACCTTCCAGCCCCCCGACGCCACTGCGCCGACCTTCGTGGGCCTGGTCAGCGCCGTGCCGGACGGGCCGATCCTGGTCACGCTCCTCGACGGTGACGGCTACGACCTCGGCCAGCCCGCCACCGCCACGGTGCCGGTCGACGACTCGGCCGTCGAGCGAGGGTGCCCGCCCTACGAGCCGCCGGCCGCGCCGGAGCCGCCGACCGTGGAGCCCACCTTCACCGGTTGAACCCGCCAGGAGCGGCTGGCGCAGGCAGCGCGGCCCGACGACGGATCCGCCGCGCGCTAGGAGCCGAAGTCGTCGGGGTTCACCTGGTCGATGAACTCCTTGAACTGCTCCACGATCTCGTCGGGGACGGTGCCGTCCTCGCCAGGGGTGCGGCCGGCGGCGTCGAGAACGACCTCCTCGGCGAACACCGGGGCGCCGTAGCGCACGGCCAAGGCCACGGCATCGGACGGGCGAGCCGAGACGGAGTGGACCTTGCCCGCCACCGACAGCACGATCTCGGCGTAGAAGGTGGCGTCGCGGAGCTCGGTGACCACGATGCGCTCGATCTGGGCGCCCAGCTCGTCGAGCAGGTCCTTCATGAGATCGTGGGTCATGGGGCGCGGCGTCTCGACCTCTTCGAGGGCGAAGGCGATGGCGGTGGCCTCGGGGCCGCCGATGAAGATGGGCAGCACGCGGTGTTCGCCGTCCGCCTCCCGCAACAGGAGGCACGGGATGTTCGGCGGTCGCTCCAGCTCGATCCCGACCAGCTCCATCTGAATGGCCACGACCGCCACGCTACCGAAGGTTGGGGCATGCCGCGCCGCGGCATCCGCGCCGTTCAGCGGGGGTCGGTGTGATCGCGCAGAGCGGAGCGCAGGAGCGCCGATCGGAGCTGCTCCCCCAGGCTGGCCAGCTCGCCGAGGTTCTCGGCGGCCTGCTGACGAGCGGTGGGGTTGCGCTGCTTCAGCAGCGGCATGATCACCTGCTCCATGAACCCGGCCTCGCGCTCGGCGGCCACCTTGTACATGCGCAGGTGACGGGCCTCGATGCCGAAGCGCACGAAGCCAGCGGCCGTGCGGGCCACGATCAGGGCGTCGCCGTCGTAGAAGGTGTCGCCGGCCACGAGGTGGCCGGCCAGCAGCCCGAAGCGCTCGAGCTCCCCCAGCTCGCGCTGGCT
>JBPPMN010000356.1:0-2769 GCA_051306055.1 Acidimicrobiales bacterium | reverse complement strand
GGGCGTCGAGGGCGGGGCCGGGCCAGCGGATGTGGCCGGGGGTCTCGCTGAGGTGGGCGACGAGACCCTGCATGGGGACTCCGTCGACCTCCACGATCGACCCGCGAGCTGCGTAGTGCGGGTCGGAGGCGATCTCGGCCATGTCGTAGACGGGCGCGGCGGCCGCCTCGGCCGCCTCGAACGCCTCCAGCACGTCGGCCTGGCTGCGGGTGCGGCACCACTCGGCCATGCGGGCGTCGATCTCGTCGCGCGCCGCGATCCGGCCGTTGAAGGTGGCGAGGTCAGCCCGGTCGCCGAAGCCGATGAGCACCATCACGCGTGCCGCCACCGACTCAGCCGACGTCGACACCGCCACCCACCGACCGTCGGCACACAGCCAGGTGCCGCGCGGCACCGAGTACGGGATGCCGGAGCCGAGCCGAGGCTGCAGGTAGCCGCTGGCTGCGAAGGCCCCGGGGAGCGGTCCCATGCACTGGAAGAGCGACTCGAGCAGGTTCACGTCGACCACCTGGCCCCGGCCCGACCACAGCGCCACCATCGTGGCGAAGGCGCCCACCAGGGCGGTCACCTCGTCGGTGAGGGCGATGGGAGGCAGGAGCGGTCCGCCGTCGGGTTCTCCGTTGAGGGCGGCGAACCCCGACATGGCCTCAGCGATGGTGGCGAAGCCGGGGCGGGCGGCGTAGGGGCCGTCCTGGCCGAAGCCGGTCACCCGCAAGATGACGAGGTCGGGGTTGGCGGCCAGCAGCACGTCGGGACCGAGGCCGAGCCGCTCCAGGGTGCCGGGGCGGAAGTTCTCCACCAGCACGTTCGCTTCGGCGGCCAGCCGGAGCACGGTGGCGCGACCGTCGTCGCTCTTCAGGTCGAGGGTGGCGCAGCGCTTGTTGCGCGACACCAGCTTCCAGTAGAGCGACGTGCCGTCGGCGGGGTGGGGGACACCCATGTTGCGGGTGCTGTCACCGGTGCCGGGTCGCTCGATCTTGAGCACGTCGGCTCCGAAGTCGGCCAGGTAGCGGGCGGCGCCCGGCCCGGCGATCACCGTCGCCAGGTCGAGCACCCGGATTCCGGTGAGGGGCCCCTGCGGTGCAGCATCGGACATCCCGACATCCTGGCGGGATCGGCTGCGGTGCGACGAGTCGACCGGCGGTGTGGTCAGGCGGCTGGCATGGCGAAGCAGCGCTCGCTGATGCTGCCGAGGGCGTAGGCGGCGTAGTCGCCGGCGTACATGTGGCGGGTCTTCTCCGTCCACGCCAGGGCGTCGGGCGTGGAGATGCGACGGTGCACCTGGAGCACGCCGCCCTCGAACACCCGGTACTCGGCCCAGGTGCCCGGGTAGTCCTTCACGCACGCCACCTCGCCCCACGGACGGTGCCCGGTGGCGCCGATCAGGCGCACCCGGTTCCGGTGGGTGTGGCCGGCGGAGTAGCCCAGGATCCGAGGGTGGCGGGCCACCACCTCCACCAAGCGCTCGGAGTCGTCGGGCAGGATCCCGAAGTACTTCTCGGGCCGCTGCTTGGAGTCAGGGCTCCACACGTGGTGGTGGCCCAGCAGGAGCACGGGTCGGTCGGCCTGGCCGGCCAGGTCGTCGAGCCACTCGAGCTGCTCGGCGGTGACCCGCCCTGGTGTCTCGAGCGGGCGGGTGGTGTCGAGCAGGGCGATGGTGAGGCCGGGCAGGTCGACGCGCTGCACAGGCTCCGACGCGTAGGTCTCGCCGTGGTAGCCGTCGTGGTTGCCCCGCACGTGCAGGAGGCGGTCGCCGAAGGCGGGCCCGTAGGCGGCGAGGAAGGCGTCGTACTCAGCCCGGGTGCCGTCTGAGGTGAGGTCGCCCTTCACCACCACCGCGTCGGGGTCGAGGGCGCTGATCTCACTGATGGCGCCTCGGTTCATCACCTCGGGGTAGGGCTCGGCGCCCGGTTCGGAGCGGAACACCGGGCCGGAGTCGAGGCCGTCGATGATGCCGCACACCTCCTCGCCGAAGTGCACGTCGTTGACGGTGGCGACGGTGGCCAACCGCTCGCCCCAGCGCGGGAGCGTGCGGAACGACCAGCCGTCGATCTCGTGGACGGCGTCGGGGGCCAGGTCGTCGTAGGTGCGCACCTCCGCGCCGTCGTGGACGACGGCCTCGTCGTCGGCCACCGTCGTGAGCTCGGCCATCGTCAGCCCTTGATCACGACTGACGTGACCACCTTGTCGTGCCAGGTCTGCTTGCGGTCGTCCCACAGCGCCCAGAGGTAGCCGAGGAGGCAGAAGTTGCCGGAGATGAAGCTGGCGAAGAGGTAGCGGCCGAAGGAGCGGCCCGCACCGATCGGTGCGCCGGTGGTGGCGTCGACCACCCGGATGCTCATGGCCTTGCGGCCCCACGTGTAGCCGGTGTTGCCTTCGCGGCGGAAGTAGTACACGTAGAGCCAGATCACGAAGCCGAGGCCCACGAGTCCGAGCAGCACGGCGGCGGCGATGGTGCCGCCGGTGGGCACCTCGCAGATGGCCCGACGGCCGGCCTCGCCGAACACGACCGTGCCGTCGTCGTCGACCCGGCAGGAGGTGAGGCGGCTGGGTCCGGCCGCGATGGCGATGATGGCGGGCAGGAACGCGACCAGGGACGCGAAGCCGAGGATCAGGCCGTCGATCAGCTTGGCCACGAACCGGGCGCCGACGGTGGCGTACTCCGCGCCCGGCCCGCTCGTCGTGCCGTAGGCCGAGTAGCCCGGAGGCGCGCCCCATCCGGGAGCAGCACCTGGTCCAGGCGGTGGAGGCGGCGCGCCCCATCCGGAC